>NZ_JBMFQS010000001.1:0-253402 GCF_049968475.1 Calditerrivibrio sp.
GTGTGTAAGCGCAGCGATGCGTTGAGCTGACCAGTACTAATAGATCGTTCGGCTTGACCTTATAACATCTTACTTCTTTTCTCTTAATACATATTCTTAAAAAAAGTTAAAGAATACAAGGATAAGTATCTGGTGGCCATAGCGGAGGAGTTACACCCGTTCCCATCCCGAACACGGAAGTTAAGCCCTCCAGCGCCGAAAATACTTGGTGAAGATAACACCCGGGAAGATAGGTCGCTGCCAGATACTTTTTTATTTGGAATGAACTTTACTTCCTACAATCGTAAATTAAACCTGTCTTGCTTAAAATACTAAAAAAAAATAACTTCTTTTACATTAACTTGTTGCTAAACCAGAATCTTTGTGATAGTAAGAATTATCCACTTGAAAAATAATTATTTATATTCTAATAATAACTATGAAAAAAAGATCTTTTAGAAAGGCTATAATTTTTAGCAATTTCTTTTTGCTGGTACTTTTATTTGTTTTATTGTACATTATTTTATCTTTTACAATCAGAAAAAGTCTTTTAAATAACGTTGGTCAGCTTAGATATTCTGAAGCTAATCTTGTGGCAAATAACATTGATAATTTTATAATTTCTAATCAGAGAATTTTAAAAGAGATATCCATGATCATTAAAGATTTAGACGGCTCTCCTGAAAATATACAAAATACGCTAAATAATTTTAAAGCTTATTTGAATAATTTTGACAACGGAATATTCGTTTTTAATCCAAAAGGTGAGTTGCTGGCGGAGGTTCCATTTATTAATAAAAAAAGAATTGGCCAGAGCTTTGCCTTTAGAGAGTATTTTGTAGCAACTGTTTCTACAAGAAAACCGTATGTATCAAAACCATATTTTTCAAGTAAAACAAATCTATATTCGATTATGTTTACTTTTCCTATAATAGAGGGTGAAAAGATAAAGTTTGTTGTGGGTGGTAGTATAAATATTCAATCATTCACTAATCCAATAGGTGCATTACAGAATCATAAAATTGGTAAAAATGGCTACTATTATATATATGCAAAAGACAGAACTTTTATATTTCATCCGGATAATTCCCGAATAACAAAAGATGATGTTCCAAAAGGAGTAAATCGACTATTTGATGCCGCATTAAATGGCTTTGAAGGTTTTGGGGAAACGGTAAATTCAAAAGGGTATAGATATTTAGCCACATTTGTTCGTATCAAAAGTACAGATTGGATATTGGGTGGTAACTATCCTATAAATGAGGCCCTACAGCCGTACGATGAAATGAGAAAAAATATCATTTTATCTTTTGTGATCCTTTTTGTGATAGTTATTATCGGTTCATTTTTTGTTTTTAAATATTTCAATAGACCATTTCAGTATCTGTTGGATGTAGTTTCAAGTATCGATATAGAAAAGGAAGGTATCAAACAAATTGTGATGGACGACAGGTTTTCTTATTTAGAAATAGATTCTGTGGTGGATAAGATAAATAACCTACTTGATAAAATAGTTTTGTATCAAAATAGGATTGTTGAAATAGCTCAGAATGAAGCAATTAGCTTGATTGCTGGTGGTGTATTTCACGATATTTCAAATAGTCTAACAGCCGCAAATACTAGGCTGTATCTGCTTAAAAAATATAAAGATAATGATCCTAATACTAAAAAGATTTTATTAGAGCTTGAAGATATTATGAATAATATCACAGGACTTTCTAAAAAGCTTCTTGATTTGTCATCCACTACGGTTGGCAATAAAAAATTGATTAATATTAGAGATTTGATAGAAGGGGTAACAAAAATATGCAATTGTGGTAAACATGCGGTGAAGATTGATATAGAGTCTGCTAATGAACCATGGTTGGTCTATGGGGATGAGATATCCCTATTACAGGCATTTCAGAATATTATATTAAACGCAGTACAGGCAACTACGGATAAAAGCAGACCGATAGAGATCAAGATTAGCAATTTTGATAATAAAATGTCAATGTTGTCGGAGATTCCAAAAAAGAGATATCTGAAAATATCTATAAAAAACTATGGGGAGGAGATAAAAGAAGAGAACTTGAAAAAGATTTTTGAACCTTATTTTACCACAAAACCGGGAGGTTATGGAATAGGATTAACTGTGGCCAAAAAAATTATCATTGAGCATGAGGGGTATATATTTGTAAATAGCCGAAAAGATGAAGGGACAGAGTTTATAATTTATCTTCCATATTACGCAGAGAAGACGTTGGAAGAAGCTAAATCTATTAAAAATTAACCAACGATCTTTTTGGCTTCATCCCAGTATTTGTCGAGGTCATCGATGGTGACGTCATCAAAAGTCAGGTTGTTTTCGTGTAGTTTTTTTTCAATATAGTTGAATCTTTTTAAAAATCTTTCATTTGTCTTTCTCAGGGACTCGTCGGGGTTAATTTTCACAAATCTTGAAAAGTTTATAAGAGCAAAAAAAAGATCCCCCAATTCATTGGATATCTCATCTTTGTTATTTGATGAAACCGCATCCATGAATTCTTTGAATTCTTCATTTACTTTTTGAAGGCAGTCATCGGCGGAGTCCCAATCAAAACCTACCTTTCTGGCTCTTTCCTGAAGCTTGAGGGCTTTTTGTATAGAAGGTAATCCATTTGGTATTTCATCAAGTATTGATCGATTCTTCTTCTCCACTTTTTTAATTTTTTCCCAATTTACCATTACTTCATCTGTGGATTCCACTTTTGTATCACCAAATACATGGGGGTGTCTTCTTACCAGCTTTTCGGAGATAGATTTAATTACATCATTAAGGGTGAAAAGATTTTTCTCTTCTGCGATGATAGAATGAAGAATTACGTGTAATAATAGATCACCGAGTTCTTCTTTGATGTTTTCTATATCTTTTTTGTCGATGGCATCCACAAGCTCAAAAACTTCTTCAATAAGGTATTCTTTGAGGGAGTATAAAGTCTGTTGCCTATCCCAGGGACAGCCATCAGGGGCTCTGAGCTTTTTTACAATATTTACAAGCTCTCTAAAATGTTTTTCCATATCCAAAAATAACATAATTAAAAATAAAATGGAAGAAAAAACTTGAAAAAAATATTAAAATAAAAGATTATATAATCAAACAATACCAAGGAGGACAGATGTCATCTTACGAAAATGTGAAATTTGTAAAGTTATCCAGCGGAGATACTGTAATAGGCATTATGGATGAAGAAAACAAAAAGCTCAATGATGTTGCGATGATCCAAACCATTCCCACCAGTGCTGGGATGCAGATAGCAATACTTCCTTTTGGATTCCCTTATGAGGATGAAATTGGTGGAAGTATAGATGCATCTTTTATAATGTATGAGTATAAGAAATATCCCGATGAGATTGTAAATAAGTATCTTGAAGCAAAGAGCAACATCAGAATTACATCAAGTCTTAATGATTTAGGTGGGCTTGGTGGTAAAGGTGGAAAGGGTGGCCTGATACTTTAATGAAAGAACGATGGAAGTTTCTGAATAAAAAAAAGATTTTTTCAGATAATATATTAGAGATAAGTCACCATTATTGGGAATTTACCGCAAAAGGGGTATCCACCCCTTTTACTTCAATTGATACAAATGATTGGGTTGTGATAATCCCCGAACTTCAAAATGGTAAAATAGCTCTTGTGAGGCAATTTAGGCCTATTGTGAATGAATGGACGCTTGAGTTTCCTGGTGGTGCGATAAATAAAGGGGAAAGCCATTTTAATGCAGCAAAGAGAGAACTGGAAGAGGAGACATCTTTAATAAGTGAACAACTGATATTGATATCTGCAATGAGGCCAAACCCTGCCATAATGAGCAATAGGTGTTATGTTTATCTTGCAAAAGATTGTAAACCAGATGGTAGATACAATTTTGACCCGTTTGAAGATATCACGGTAATCGATTATACTAAAAGTGAATTAGAAAGCCTTATCAAAAATGGGGAGATCATACATTCCGTTGTGCTGGGTGCTTATGCATGTTATAAGTTATTCGAGGTGAGCAATGGGTGAAAAGATCACTTTTGACACGACGATAGAAGATATAGTAAGGTTAAGTGGGGAAGCCGTAAGTTATCTTATGGAAAAAAAGATAAGGTGTATCCGCTGTGGAGAGCCGATATGGGGGACTCTTGGGGAGGTGCTTGAAGAAAAAGGTTTTTCCGAAGAGGAGAAAGCTAAAATTTTAGATGATCTAAATAGTCTCATCACTTAATATGTTTTTATCAAAAGATAGATTTATAGATCTATTCGATGAATTTTATAAAAGCCTAACCCCTTTCATTTTTTTAGTGGATTTTGATGTTCAAAATCTTTTTATAGCCCCATTGTCTGATTTAGAAAATAACGATGGGATACTTTTTGATTTCAAAGGTTACACGAATACAAACAAGTCAGTGGATGGTGATATGATTTCTCTAAAGAGATATCCAGTGCCATTGGATCTTTATCGTAAAAGCTTTGATTTAGTTCAAAAAGATCTACATTACGGTGATAGTTACCTGCTTAATCTCACTTTTCCCACAAAAATTGAAACAGATGCATCTCTTTTAGATATATTCCAGGGATCAAAAGCTCTTTATAAGATGAAATTTTATGATGAATTTGTATTTTTTTCTCCTGAGCAATTTGTGTGTATAAAGGATGGTAAAATATCCACCCATCCGATGAAGGGTACAAAGGTGAAGGTATCTGAAAGTTCTGTGTATGAGTTATTAAATGATGATAAAGAGTTGGCGGAACATATAACTATAGTTGACCTGATGAGAAATGACCTGTCTATGGTGGCAAAAAATGTAAAGGTTGAAAGATTCAGATATCTATCATACATAAAAAGCTACGGGAAAACTATTATCCAGACTAGCTCCGAAATATCGGGAGAGCTTACGGATGGATCAGTGGCGGAAAAGTTGCTAAGTCTTTTACCTGCAGGTTCCATCTCCGGTGCCCCAAAAAGAAAAACAGTAGAAATTATAAAAAGAGCAGAAATTGACAATAGGGGCTTTTACACAGGTATTGCAGGGGTATTTGATGGGGTAAAAATAGATTCATGTGTGGTCATCAGATATATAGAAAAAAAGGGGGATAGCCTCTTTTATAGAAGCGGTGGTGGCATTACTGTGTATAGCAAATTAGAAGATGAATACAGGGAGATGATTGAGAAGATCTATGTACCGTGTGTTTGAGACGATAAAAGTAGTAGATGGAAAACCTCTAAATCTTTTTTATCACCAAAAGAGGATAGATTGGACATTCCAAAACTATTACAAATTTGTTCCATTTTTTAGCGTAGAAAAAATATCGGCTAATCTTACTTTTTCTGATGGGATCAATAGATTGAAGATAATCTATGATCCTTCAAATGTTGAAATTCAGATTTTTCCTTATAATAGAAAAAGGGTGGATTATTTTTATATTGTGGAACTAGATCATCTGGATTACAAATTTAAATATGAAAATAGGGATATCCTAGAACAGTATTGCACAGCGGATTATGGTGAGCCTATTTTTTTAATAAATGGCTTTATAACGGATACTACCTTTAGTAATTTAGTTTTTTTTGACGGACAGAAATGGTGGACACCATCAACATATCTACTATGGGGAACTAAGAGGGAAGCATTGATAGATTCTAATAAAATTGGAGTTTCAGAAATAAGGTTTTCAGATTTAAGGTATTTTGAAAAGTTTTGCCTGATAAATAGTATGAACGAACTTGATGAATTTTCCTTCAGTATCGATTCCATAAGATATTGAAAAATTTTAAGAGATTTAAGGAAGATAGTTGAGCCTCTTTTCAAGCTTTTTCAATGGCTGTTGCCGGCAGAGTCGGTACGGGGAATAATGCAGGTGTTGCAACTGCTATCGCAATGGGTGGCCCCGGTGCAATCTTCTGGATGTGGGTAATTGCTTTTTTGGGTGCCGGGTCAGCTTTTGTAGAAGCTGTGTTGGCAAAAATCTACTCATGGGGGGGTAAATGGATAAACATCATAGCTATTCTTTTACTTCAAAAACCTGCCATAAAAGTATTAAAAGACTATGAGGACCAAAAAGCAATGGGGATAGACCCTGTGTTTGATCCAGAAGAATTAGGGATAAAAAATAGATCAGTCTGGAAATAATGAGATTATAGCTTGCAAATAATACCATTAATCATATTTTCATAAAGCCCTTAATGTATTCAGCTATCTCTTCAGGTTCCTCCATCACTTTTATTAATTCGAGATCTGTATCTTTTATAAAATTGTTGGTAAGCATCTGATCTTTTATCCAATCTATGAGTCCACCCCAAAACTTTGAATCCACAAGAATTAGCGGGAAAGGGAGAATCTTTTTGGTTTGTATAAGTGTGATGGCTTCAAAAAATTCATCCATAGTGCCAAATCCACCGGGAAAGATCACAAAAGCTTTGGCATATTTAACCAGCATAACCTTCCTCACAAAAAAATAATTAAAAGTAATAACCTTTTTGGCATAAGGATTTGGCTTCTGCTCAAATGGCAACTCTATATTTAATCCCACAGACATCCCACCAGCTTCACTTGCTCCCCTATTGGCGGCTTCCATTATACCTGGCCCACCACCAGTAAGCACCGTAATCCCCTCTCTTGCTAGAATCTGTCCAAGTTTACGAGCTTTTTTGTAATCAGGGTGATCTTCCTTTATCCTTGCTGATCCGAATATACTAACAGCGGGCTCAATTCTTGATAAATTTTCAAACCCTTCCACAAATTCTGAAAGTATCTTAAAAACCCGCCATGTATCTCCTACCTTTATATCATCAATAAGGTACTGGTCTTTAATATAACCATTTCTAAAATTTTCCATGTATACCTTTCACTGTATCTTTTCAAATGTTAATTTAAGGGGATTGTAGCTGTATACCTCTCCCGTTTCAATTATGTAATACCAGCCGAGGATATGCAATTTCCCCTTTTTATACTTTTCTGCAATATAGTGATATGTGAGAAGATTTTGCATCTGATATACAACATTAGCCTGTTCAAACAACCATTCTTCCTGGGCATCGTCGGTACTATTCATATCACTCATAAGCTTTTTCACCAGATCCTCCACCGGCTTTAACTCCGAAACCCATTTCTGGACGTGAGGCAAATGATTAAGGATTTCTGGATTTCTGGCAGCCTTACAACCACCACAGTTTGAATGACCACATACGACGATCGTTTCAACCCCAAGCACCTCTACAGCATATTCTATAGCAGAAGTAGTGGCCAGAACCTCATTGGAATCTCTATATTTAGGGACGACATTTGCTATATTTCTTATAATAAAAAGATCACCTGGTTTGCTATTTGTAATTAATGTGGGTACCACCCTCGAATCGGAACATCCTATAAAAAGAGTATGCGGCGATTGAAAATCTTTTAGCTTTTCAAAAATCTCTCTGTGCTTTAAAAATTCCTCTTCCTGAAAATTTATAACACCCGAGATAAGCTTTTCCATTTAGTCTCCTTTTTCATGACATTATAGTATATGTGATTATAAGTCAAGCATTTTTGTGATTTTTATCTAATGGATGTTGACATTTAAAAAAATTAAATTATATTTAACATAATAAAGTTTCAAGGGGCTTGTTATGATAAAAACAACCAATTTAAACGTTAAAGAATTGATCCCTATAGTGGCACCTTATTATCTGAGGCAGATATTCCCCTTAAGTGAAGATGATGCCATTTTTGTGACAAACAGTCGTGAACAGGCTAAAAATATACTCTTTGGTGATGATAAAAGATTAATGGTGGTGGTTGGACCTTGCTCCATACATGACCCAATAGCCGCTATCGATTATGCCACAAGGCTTGTAAATCTTGCTGAAAAGGTTAAAGACAAGATCTTCATAGTAATGAGAGTTTATTTTGAAAAACCAAGAACTACTATTGGATGGAAGGGGTTGATCAATGACCCAGACATGGATGGCAGTCATTTGATATCAAAAGGGTTGGGAATAGCAAGAAAGTTATTGTATGATATTACAAAATTAAGATTACCTGTTGCCTGTGAGATGCTGGATACCATTACACCTCAGTACCTTTCTGATATGATTACTTGGGGGGCAATCGGTGCAAGGACAACAGAATCTCAGCCCCACAGGGAGATGGCAAGTGGTTTATCATTCCCGGTAGGGTTTAAAAACGGTACAGATGGTAATCTGAAAGTGGCGGTGGATGCCATGCTTACAGCCTTAAGACCCCATAGCTTCCTTGGTATAAATGGAGAGGGAAAAACTTCAATTGTAAAGACGACTGGCAATAGATTTGTACACATCGTATTAAGAGGTGGAGCAGAAAGACCAAATTATTACCCTGAAGACGTTAAGGAGGCGGTTTCTCTCCTTGGAAAAAATCAACTTCCCACTTCTATAATGATAGATGTTAGTCATGGAAACTCAATGAAGGATCATAGAAATCAGCCAAAGGTATTTTCTGAGGTGTTAAAACAGATAAAAGATGGAAACAGCTATATAAAAGCGTTGATGGTGGAAAGTTTTATAAATGAAGGAAATCAGCAGATTCCTGAAGATAAAAAACTTCTAAAATATGGTGTGTCGGTTACAGACAAATGTATAGATTGGGAAACAACAGAGGAGATGCTACTCAAGGCATATTCAATTTTATAAATTTATAAATATTTCGTCTTAAAAACCTTGATTTAATATCGCAATTATATTAAAGTATTATCCAAATTTTTTGCGAGGTAAAGATGTTTGACTTACATACACATACCACATTTAGCGATGGTGTCCTCATTCCGGCAGAATCCTGCAGAAGGGCGAAAGTGGCAGGATATCAGGGGATTGCCATCACAGATCATGCGGATGAATCGAATTTTCTCTTTATCCTGGAAAAACAACTTAAGTTTAAAGAAGATTTCAACAAATCATCAAAAGATTTCAAGGTAATTGTTGGTCTTGAATTTACCCATGTACTTCCGGATCATATTGGAAGGATGACAGAAATAGCCAGAAAAAATGGCGCTGATATTATTTTAGTTCACGGGGAAACGATTGTGGAGCCAGTTGATTTCGGTACCAATAGATCTGCCATAGAAGCAAAGGTGGACATTTTGGCTCATCCTGGATTAATTTCCGACGAAGATGCATCATTAGCTGCAAAGTATGGCGTCCATCTTGAAATCACCACCAGAAAAGGTCATTCCCTCACAAATGCATATGTGGCTATGATGGCAAAAAGATACGGCTGCAAACTCGTTATAGACAACGATTTTCATGCCCCAGGTGACTACGTATCCCTTGAAATGGCCGAAAAGATACTTAAAGGGGCAGGTTTAAACGATCATGAAATCAATGAAGTCTTTTTAAACAATAAAAAATTGTTTTTTGAAAAAGGAGGTTTTGGTGAGTAAAAATAATAATGTTCATTTTGAAGAGGTGGTAATAGATAAAGTCGAGTCGTATATCAATAGTAATTTCAAGCGTATATTAGGCTTTCTTGTGGGGATTGTAGTTATTGGACTTGCGGTATATGGGTTAAGGCAATATTACGAGTCACAAAAAAATGCAGAAATTAATAAAATAGGTGAGTTTGAAGCAAAGTTTAATTCCCAGGAATTCAACCCTGAAATATTAGTTCAATATGTAAAAACGTGTGAATCTATAAGCAGCCTCAAGGATTATTGTTATTTTAGGGCAGGTGCAATTTTAGCCACCATCGGTGATAACAAAGGGAAAGAATATCTGAAAAAAGTAGGCGGTAATTATAAAGAGTTTGCGGATAGTCTATTGTTTGATTTAGGGGAAAAGGTGGATATAAATCAATATAAAGACAGTGGAAAACTTGCCACAATATGGAAATACCGCGCAGTTCTTCAGGATAAAAAACTACTTTCATCTCTGGATAATGCAACTTTAAACACAAGATTAATATCAAATACAATATACTGGGAGTAAAGAATGAAACAGATTTTAAGCGGGAATGAAGCATTTGCAAGGGGGGCATACGAAGCTGGAGTAAAAGTGATAAGCTCTTACCCGGGTACACCCAGCTCAGAGATAACAGATAATGCGAAAAGATATAAAGAAATATACTGCGAATGGGCATCCAACGAAAAAGTTGCCCTTGAAGTTGTGATCGGTGCATCTCAGTCCGGTGTGAGAGGGATGACATGCATGAAACATGTTGGATTAAACGTAGCCGCAGATCCCCTGATGACATTAAGCTACACAGGTGTAAACGGTGGCGTCGTAATTCTTGTGGCGGATGATCCAAACATGTTTAGCTCCCAGAATGAGCAGGATAGCAGACACTATGCAAGGTTTGCCAAAGTACCAATGCTGGATCCTTCCGATAGCCAGGAAGCAAAAGATTTCATCGGCATAGCGATGGAAATCTCAGAGAAATTTTGTACTCCTGTAATTATAAGATCATGCACAAGGCTTTCCCACGGTGCGGGTGTTGTTACACTTGGCGAGAGAAGGGAAATACCTTCAAAAGGGCTTGAAGTGGACATCCCAAAATGGGTGATGGTTCCGGCAAATGGAAGAGAAAGACACAAAATTGTGGAAAAAAGATTAATCGATTTAGCAAATTACAACAACACTTCAGATCTATGTAGAGAAGAATTTAACTCTGAGAAAATAGGTGTCATCTGTTCTGGGATTGTGTATCAATATGTAAAAGAGGCTTTACCTGATGCTTCGGTTTTAAAGCTTGGTATGGTTTGGCCATTACCAATTGAACGGATCAGGCAATTTGCTCAGAAGGTAAAAAAGCTTTACGTCGTGGAAGAACTTGACAATTTTATAGAAACAGAGCTTAGGGCGGGATTAAAATACATAAATTGGATAGATCTCCTATAGGTGAGCTATCTGCAGATGAAGTAAGAAAGCTTTTTAATAAGAAATTACCGAAAACTGTCCGTGTTGAAAATCTTCCCGGTAGACCTCCATCAATGTGTGCTGGTTGCTCACATAGAGGGATTTTTTATGCTTTAAATAAGTTGAAGCTCTATGTTTCTGGTGATATTGGATGCTATACTCTTGGTTTGTTACCACCGTTGTCCGCAATACATTCCACCGTTTGTATGGGGGCCAGCGTATCTATGGCTCATGGTATAGATAAAGGTTCTGATGGGGAATTTGCAAAAAAATCTGTGGCGGTGATAGGTGACTCCACATTCTTACACACCGGAATAAATGGGTTGATAAACTCATACTATAATAATGGTAAGAGCACCATCATCATCCTTGATAACTCCACCACAGGGATGACGGGACATCAGCCAAATCCAGCAACTGGTTTTAGTATAAGATTTGAGCCCGCTCCAAAAGTGGATCTGGTGGAGCTATGTAAAGGTATTGGGATTAAAAGGGTGAAAAGATTAGATCCTTTTGATGTGGAAGAATGCCTCAAAGTGATAAAAGAAGAGGTGGAGGCTGATGAATTAAGTGTAATTATTACCAATAGACCATGTATATTTGCAGATAGAACAGTGATAGACTCACCATTTTATATCGATCCAGATAAATGTACAGGATGCAGATCATGTACCAAAATAGGCTGCCCTGCAATCTCATGGATTAAAAAAGATAGAAAGGCTTTCATCGATGAAGCCATCTGTACAGGTTGTGGATTGTGCATAAAAGTATGCAGATTTGGTGCAATAAATCAGAGGGGTAAATAATGATGAAGTTTGATATATTAGTAATTGGTGTTGGTGGTCAGGGTTCAGTACTTGCCAGCGATATTATATGTCAGGTGGCACTGCTTGAAAATTTAGATGTAAAAAAGAGCGAGATACATGGTATGGCCCAGAGGGGTGGAAGCGTAGTAAGCCATGTTAGGATTGGGGAAAAAGTCTATTCACCAACTATCTCAGAGGGTAAAGCAGATATCGTTGTATCCCTAGAGAGAATGGAGTTTTTAAGGTATATGGAGTATGTTTCCCAAAAAACTGTTTTAATCAATAATACCCAAAGAATAATCCCTGCTAGTATTATAAATGATGCAGAACTTTATCCTGATAATCTCATAGATTCCCATTACAGATACTTTAAAAAAGTATACGAATTTGATGCATTTCAAATAGCAAAAGAATCTGGAAATCCCAAGGGGGTAAGTGTTGTTTGCCTTGGTTTTCTGTCAAATTTATTACCATTTTCAGTAGATAATTGGCAGAAGGCAGTAATGGAAAAAGTCCCACCAAAAACAGCTGATGCAAACATAAAAGCCTTTTTAAAGGGCAGAGCGGCATTTAAGAAGTAATATGTATTATAAAAAGATCTTTGATCTTTTGCCAGATTATATTTTTATACATGATAAAGATGGCTATATAAAAAAAATGAACAATACTTCCCTTAAATATTTCAAGGGATGCGAAAACATCTATACCATTATCAAAGAAGAGAGAATTATAAACAAAATATATAACCACTCCAGTGATCTACCACTAAAAGCAGGTGAAACCTCACTAATATTACCAAACAGAGATAAGATAGTAATAAATATCACATCAAGAAATTTTGAAACCAGTTTCAGCAAGCATTATAAGCTAACAATATTTAAAGATATTACTCACGTAAAAGATGTAGAAAAGCAGTTTTGCATTGCCCAAAAGCAGGAAGCTATTGGAGCAATGGCCGCAGGATTTGCCCATGACTTTAAAAACATACTAAATAATATAAAGCTTTATCTTAGACTTATAAGGCAATCCGGGGACTTATCACAGGTATCGAAATACGCTGGAATCATAGAAAACATGATTCAGGATTCAAATAACTTCATAAGGCATGTACTAAACGTTACGAGGGATACCTCTGCAAACTACGAAGAGGTGATGATTGGCGAACTCATAAGGGAAGATTTGAATATCATTGAAAGGATATTACCCAAAAATATCAATATAGACTTTATTGATATGGCCAAAAATGCAATTGTGAGATTAATAAGAAGTAGGTTTACACAGGTGATTTTCAATTTGGTATTAAACTCTGTGGAGGCAATTGGGCAAAACTCTGGAGATATATTGATTTCTATCGAACGTACGAATATAAAAGAAAAGCCTTTTGTAAAATTATCTATATCGGATAATGGGCCAGGCATACCGGCAAATATAATTGATAGGATCTTTGAAATGTTTTTTACCACTAAACCCAATGGATCCGGACTGGGGTTATCTATGGTGAAGATGGCAATAAATGATTTTGGCGGCTATATTAGTGTTGAAAGCCAGGAAGGTAGCTCCACCACATTTAAAATATTCCTACCTGAGGTCGTTTATGGTGAATCAGTATAACCTCAGGTCATTATTTTCCGATGAACAGATAGAACAACTTCAACCAGTTTTAAAACATTCTTTATTCTTGAAAAATAAGATTTATACCGATCCATCCCTTGCATACTCAGCCTTTAACAAATTAAACAGTGTAAGGGACAAAGCAACTATCCTGAGTGAGCTTTTAAACCTTACCAATTCAGGAGTAAAAGATCAAAATTCTGAAATATACAATATGCCAGAGACGAAGTTTTTGGAATACTTAAGAGATTTTAAATACATAGAATATATCATAATTGCATTGGAAGAGTTATATTTCAAAAAGGATATACAGGAAATAACTAACCACATTTCATCTTTTGCTTCAGCTATACTAGAGATATCATACCGATATGCTTATAGATTTCTTGAAGAAAGATATGGTAAACCAAAAGATGAAGAGGGCAGAGATGTACCATTTTCTGTAATAGGGCTTGGTAAATTAGGTGGAAGGGAACTAAATTTTAGCTCAGATATAGACATAATGTATGTTTACGGTACGGAGAAGGGTAAAACAACAGGTGGAAGCAAGGGTAGACTTTCAAATCACGAATTTTTCGTCAAATTAGGGGAAAAGATTAAATATTATATAAATGAGAGAACGGAAAAAGGTTTTGTTTATAGAGTAGATTTAAGATTAAGACCGGATGGTGATAGGGGTCCTCTGGCACTGCCATTGAGAAGCTATGAGACCTATTATGAGCTTTATGGTCAAAGCTGGGAAAGGATGATGCTTTTAAAAGGTACTGTGGTGGCTGGTGATGAGGAGTTAGGCGAGAAGCTGCTTAATAACCTTAAGCCCTTTATTTTCAGAAGAAATATAGACTATAAATTGATAAATGATCTTCTGGATGTAAAATCTAAGATTGCTGGTCATGTTAAATTAAAATCCGGGAAAAAAGATGTTAAATTGGGTTACGGCGGCATCAGGGAAATAGAATTTACCGTTCAGGCACTACAGATATTAAACTACCCCAAGAATCCCAATGTATATAGAAAAAATACTATTGAATCGATTGTAACTCTACATAAATTTAGACTTCTATCGGACGATGAGGCATTAATTCTTGAAGAATCATACAGATTTCTTAGAAAATTAGAGCATATGGCCCAAATCGAACTGGAGCAGCAGACCCATTCTATCCCCGAAGACTCTGAACGATTTTCACTATATCTTGAGAGAGTAGGTTTTTCAAATCCAGATGATTTTTATAAAAAATATTCTGAGGTCACAAACAACGTAAATAGGATATTCAAAACGATTATTTCGGAAGGGAAACCCACCCTTTCCAAAATTATCTCTGATGAGGATCTGGAAAAAGAGGATCTGATAAACTTCCTGAAAAGTGAAGGCTATATAAACCCAGATATTCTTGCAGATATTATAAAAAAGATGATTTCAAAAAGAGGAGATAAACTTAGAGGTGCCACTGAAACAAAGCTATTTCTAAACCTTCTGGAAATAATACTGACTGAGATAAAAGAGATGGAGGATGCCCCAAAGATACTTAGCTTCTTTGAAAGATTTTTTTCAAGATCAGATATACTATATTTATTCTACGACATCTTTTCAAATTCACCTGCAATACTAAAAAAATTAATTACTATAATTAGATATAGCAATTACCTCCCAAACTTAATATTACAAAATAGAAATTTACTGGATTATATCTATGATCCAAAGATTACAGATTACTCATCCCAGGAGATTTATGAGATATTTCTTAATACCGTTTCCAATACCGATGATGAAGAGTTTGAATATAATCTTACGAGGAAAAAATTTCAGGAGCTATTTTTCAACGTAGCCTACTCCTATTTGAATAATGAGATAAACATAATTAGATGTGGAAAAAATCTCACTGAGCTTGCCCATGGGGCAATTTTATTTGCATTTAATAGGGAATATGAAAAAGTGGTTAATCGGTATGGAAGACCCCTGAAAAAAGATAACAGATTATCTGATTACCTTATTCTTGGTATGGGAAAACTCGGTAGTGGAGAGATGAGCTTTGGTTCTGATCTTGATATCATTGTTCTTTATGAAGAGGAGGGATTTACGGAATCTGGCAAGACAAATCAGGAGTTTTTTTCAAGACTTGTTCAGAAAGTGATATCCTACCTCGCCACCCCAACAGTATATGGGTATCTTTATGAAATAGATATGAGATTAAGACCCAGTGGTTCAAAAGGAGCACTGGTGACAACCTTTCGTTCATTTAAAGATTATCAACTAAACAAAGCGATGTTGTGGGAAAAACAGGCACTACTAAGGGCTGACGTGATAAACAAAAATAGTAGTTTGAAACAAGATTTTGATAATTTACTAACAGATTTAATTTTTTCAAAATCTATAGATAAAGAAGCTATAAAAGAGATATTTGATATGAGAATGAGGATAGAGAAGGAGAAAGGGGAACCTTATGAAATATATGATATAAAAGCAGGCTATGGTGGGATAATAGATATAGAATTTACTGTTCAGATGATCCAGTTGGTTCATGCCAGAGAGCACAATGAATTACGTTTAAAAAATACCCATGATCTTCTTCATCAGATCAGAGAGTTAGATATTATCAAAGGTAGGGACTTTTATGCTTTCCACAATAACTACGTTTTTTTTAGAAATATTGAGAATTTTATACGCATTTTAAACAATAAATCCACATCAAAGATACCGAAAAATGAAGATCACTTTAAGAAGTTGATAGATTTCTTAAAGATTAAAAGTACAGATAAATTTTTTTCTCACTTAGATGATGCAAGAAAAACTGTAAGGAATAGCTTCAACAGGGTTTTTGATAGTTATACAAGACCATGAAAATATTGTTTATCCTCGATTATACGACTTTTAGAGAAAATATATTTGATGTGGCAAAAGAGGCTTCAACATATGCGGATGCTATATGGTTTAGAATAAAAAATATTGACACTGTGGATATTCTTTATCTGTCAACACGGTTGCGCAACGATTTACCATCATCACATCTGATTTTATCAGAAAGACCAGATATAGCCCAGATAGCAGGTTTCAACGGGGTACATTTAGGTTCAAACTCTATCCCCACACATACTATAAAGAAAGCTTTTCCTGATTTAGAGTTAGGTTATTCAGCTCATTCTATAAATGAGATAGAAGAGATTGAGGCCGACTATTATACGTTGAGTCCAATTT
This sequence comes from Calditerrivibrio sp., assembly GCF_049968475.1. Classification (NCBI taxonomy): domain Bacteria; kingdom Pseudomonadati; phylum Deferribacterota; class Deferribacteres; order Deferribacterales; family Calditerrivibrionaceae; genus Calditerrivibrio; species Calditerrivibrio sp. Next base: position 16,461 of record NZ_JBMFQS010000001.1, read on the forward strand.
TCTATACTAAAAAAGAGTATGAGGTAGATCCATTAGGTCCAGTTAATGTATCTTTTGTGGGAAAAAGGATATACGCTCTTGGGGGTATAAGCATCAATAACGTAGCTGAACTATTTAATCGTGGTTTTTACGGGATTGCAGGGATATCCTTTTTCAAAGATTTAAATGTTCTATCAAGAAAGATTAAAAGTTGCTAATAAAAAGGCTGGAACTTTTTAAGTTCAAGCTGGATATACTTTATTTAGTTATACCACCTTCCAGCTTAAATTCATAATCTGGATCTTCTATCTTATGAATTTCAAAATTTTTAAACAACCACCCTTCATATCTATTTTCACCTTTTGCAATCTTCACCTTAACAGCAGGGTTTTTCTCTTCAGCAGTAAGAGAGGTAATGTTTTCGGTCCCCATATTAAAGTCTGGTAGATATGCTTCTACAAATAATACTAAAGGAGTATTTGGAACTTTTGTTTCCTGACCAATAGGTGCATTTACGGAAATTGTTTTATTGTCCTTTACAGATATTATATTGATTTTAACTGCTTTATATTTTTTTGCCACCTCATCCGGAACAACTATCGGTTTAGGTTGTTTAGGCTGAATATTACCATCCCCATGAGGATTTACAATCTCATTATCAGCTGGGGCAGTCTTTTGAACAGATGTAGTTTCAGTTTTATTTGTGGATGTTGAGGCATCTTCCTTAACTGTATTTTGGGAGCATCCAAAAATTAATAGACTGATCGTAAAAAGGGAAACTAAAGTGGTTAATCTTTTCATAAATTCTCCTACGATATATTTAAAGAAGCGGAGAGAAAGGGATTTGAACCCTTGGTACCCCTTTTGGGGGTACACTCGATTAGCAATCGAGCGCCTTCGACCCGACTCGGCCATCTCTCCAATTGGGAAATTTTTATACAGTAATAAAGAACTTATGTCAAGAATTTTCAAAAAGAAACAAAAAAGGCGGGGTTTATCCCGCCTCTTATACGGAGGTTTTACTGTGAAATTGGTATTGGCCCTCTTACATAACCAAATGGGTTAACATGTACCTGAAATTTGTTTTTACCATCACTTACTGTGAAGAAATAAGCTGTACCTCTTGGGACCTGTATTTTCTGCTTATTTTCAATTTTATACCCTTTCAAATTTTGCGATATAAAATTTTCAGCTGTCTTTGTGGCATTCTCCTCTGTCACAGCATTAGTGGCATTTGCTCCAGGTCCAAACCCTTTGCCAGCCATCATACCAGGCCCCATACCTTGTCCCATTTGACATGGTCTTTGAAATCCATTGCCTTTTCCTGGGCCGTATCCATAAGGCCCATAGGCAAATACTGTTCCTGCTAAAATTGCTAATATTGCTGTTCCTGTTAAAAGTTTTTTCATAAAAGCCTCCTTATGCTTTATTGTGCTGACTATTTTATTGCAACCGATATGCCACTATTTTTACAAAGCACAAATGATTGATAAGATTGAAATTAATATTTTGATCTTATGAAAAACTATGAATTTATTTCACAAAATGAGAAATCAGATTGTAAAGTGAGAAAAAAGGAAAGGGGAAGTTGTTTAGACACTTCCCCATGAATGTTATCTATTTTTTGGAATTAGTACTATCCCTTTTGCAATATCACTATTTATGCTGCAGCTACCATTAAAACATGCGTCGGGGCCAGAGATGATCGTATATGATGGCTCAAAATAGTAATCCCTTTTACACTGTTCATCTTCACATTTTACAGCAGCAAAAGTAGACATTACACCATTGTGGTACTTAGAATTGACGTATACCTCTTTAGTTCCTTTAGGGGCTTTCATATACGAATAATTAGTGTAAGCTATGTTATACTTGGTATCGATCCCCATGCATCCATCTATATCAGAATACTTAACATAAGGGATCCCATTCTTTCCTGAAATATATCTATCAAAAAATTCTCCACTGTCCACGGGAAGCTTTTCTCCGAAATGCTCTGAAAATAGACTAACAACTTCAATATCTGTAAAAGATGATCCTCTTCTCTTTAACACTGGAGTAGTTTTTATTAATCGCCCATCTATGGTAATATAGCTATTTACCACTTCAAGAGAGGTGGCAATAGGTATGAAATATTTTGCAACTTTCGTAAAGCTATTTTCGTAAATATCAATAGCAGCGATCTCCGCCTTCCCGGCATACTTGAGGAATCTCTTATAATTGCCAGAAGTGTTATATGGATAGAATCCTGCTGTGATAATATACTTGACCTTACCATCCTCAAGGTCTGTTAGAAATTTTCTGAGTCTTTCCCTATCGACACCAAGTCCCGCTTTAAAAATGGCGGTAATGTTAGTTTTATCACTTACGTTGATGAAGCAATTGATCTTATCTATTCCAATAAAATCGGCAAATGAAAATACAGCATTTAACTGAGATTCTGATTGAATGTATTCATTGCCAACTATAATGGCCACCTTTTTGGCCTTTGTAATATAGCTTGCAATATCCCTGCTAAGATCGTCATCACCTTTTTTTATCTTTTCAAAAACACCAGCAAAATCACCATAGTCTGCAAGTATTGATGCATCCGTAAAGAAATCGTACTCATACTTCTTAAGGCCTATCGTGACAAGTCTTGAGTTGTTATGGATTACGGCGTTCATCACCCGCCATTTAATACCCAGAGCCTCCGTAGAAAGATCTGAGCCTATCACAAACACGAGTTCTGATGATTTTATGTCATCTAAAACACCATAGTTATCAAAAGTACCAAATTTCTCTTTGTAAGCTTCATAATATCCATTTTCTTCAAAATCTACATCAGAAAATATTCTACAGCCAATCTTTTCGGCAAGGTATTTATATGCAAAAATCGCCTCAGTGGATAATCTACTACCCACTAACACCGCAACAGAATCACTCCCATAATTGTTTAGTGAAGATTTAATCTTTGATACCGTATTTTCCACAACATCTTTTAATGAAATCTCTTTAAATCCATTATCATTCACAGATGGAAAAGATATTCGGGCAGGGTGATCTGGATGTTTGTATGAATATCTACCCAGAGCACATATGAATGAATCCTTTGTGGATCTTGCCCTGTATACTTCATCATCTTTTATATCATATTCCACAGAACAGCCCACTGGACACATTGTGCAGACACTTTCCTTCTTCTCAAGATCCCAGCTTCTCACGCTGTGTTTGTATGGCTTATCCAGTAATGCCCCCACAGGACAATAATCAACACATAAACCACAAAAATCACAGTTTAAAGTGTCCCCTTTTGATGGGACAATTAGATTGTTAAAACCTCTGTTCTCAATCTTTAAAGCACTATTACCGGTAATTTCATGGCAAATCTTAACGCATCTTTCACATAATACGCATAGATTTGCATCATGAATGATCATATTCCAGTCAAAGGTAGGTTTATTTGGTTTCTGGGATTTTACAGATTCCTCTTTGATTCCAAAACTATAGGCTGTATCCTGAAGCATACATTCCCCGGCTTTATCACAAACAGGACAGTCCAATGGATGCTTTATAAGTATAAATTCCATCATTCTATTACGATGTTTTTTTACCTCTTCTGTATCGGTGTATACCTTCATCCCATCCACCGCATAAGTAACACATGCAGCCATAGGCTTTGGATAACCTTCCACTTCCACAAGACACAACCTGCAGGCTCCTGTGGGAGTAATATGTTCAAGGTAGCACATAACAGGGATCTGGATATTATTTCTTCTTGCTATATCAAGGATTGTATCACCTTCTTCAAAATTATAACTATTTCCATTAATTATTATCTCTGGCATAGCGACCTCTTAAAAATTTTTATTCTCCAATAGTTACCATTGCCATTCTCATACACCTTAGGCATCTGGTGGCTTCCAGGTATGCCTGTTTTTCAGTATAAGGCTTTTCTATCTCTTCAAAATTTTTGATTCTGTACTGTGCATCAAGCTTTTCCTGATGAACCCTATGTATAGTCGGCGTTTCGCATACTTTTTCAGTTTTGTCAAAAACTTTATTTTTATACAATGTTAATTGTAGTTTTTCCTCGTCTGTAAGATAAACATCTCCTTCCATCAGATATCTATCCATCATAATTGCTGCCCATCTGCCTGCTCCAATAGCTTTTACAACAGTATTTGGTCCCCACTCACAGTCACCTGCTGAAAAGATACCCGGCACATCTGTCATGTATAGATCTTCCTTTACACTTATGGTATTCCACTTTGTAACTTTGATGCCGTCAGATTCCTTCAGGAAACTGAGATCAGGGTACTGACCAATTGCAGGTATGATGGTATCGCATTCTATAATAAAATTTGACCCCGGAACTGGCTCAGGCTTCCTTCTGCCTGATTCGTCCGGTTCACCAAGCTGCATCCTCACACATTCCATACCCACCACTTTTCCATCTTTGGCAATGATTTTAACTGGATTTATGAGGAAATGAAACTTTACTCCTTCTTCTTCCGCATCAGCCACCTCGTAATCCTCTGCGGGCATTTCAGCCCTTGATCTCCTGTACACAAGGTTTACATCAGTACAGCCCAATCTGATGGCAGTCCTTACACAGTCGATGGCGGTATTACCACCACCCACAACCACAACACGGTTACCTATTTTAATCGGTTTTTTAAGAGAAAAATCCTGCAAAAAGTCGATACCACTGGTCATGACACCTTCATATCCGGCGTCTTCCCCTTCCACACCCATCTCTCTACTTTTAAATGCACCGATTGCAATCAAAACGGCATCATACTCTTTTTTTAGATCATCAAGGAATATATCTCTACCAAGCTTGGTATTATATTGGATTTCTACACCGAGAGACTGTATAATCTCCACTTCCCTTCTCAAAAGCTCCCTCGGCTGTCTGTAATCAGGGATACCCACCGCTACCATACCACCAGGTTCCGGAAGCATATCGTATATTTTAACCGTATGTCCCAACTGCGCAAGATAATAAGCAGCAGTAAGTCCTGCGGGGCCTGCCCCTACGATACATACTTTTTTATCTGTTTTATCCCTGTATATAGGTATCTGAGGTTTTTTATGGTGATAATATTCATAGTCCCATGGGGTTCTTTTCAATACCATTATGTTTACAGGATCGTCCACCAACCCCCTTCTACAGTTTTTCTCACAAGGGTGGGGGCAAACACGGCCACAAACACCAGGAAGTGGCATAGTTTCCCTGATTATAGCGAGAGCTTCGTCAAATCTATAATCTTTTATGGCCTCGATAAACTCAGGTATTTTCACATTTGCCGGACATCCCGCTGTACATGGTGCCGTAAGATGTCTAACATATCGGTATTGTTTACTTACATTTAAGCCTATCTCATCGCTGAAATGTTCGATAAATTTTATAACAGGTATCACCGCAGTGGGTGCCACTGTACATTTTGCAGACTTGTTTATAGAAACGCAGAGATCCTTAATAAGATCGAGAGGTGCTGCATTTGACTTATCTTCCCTGAGTTTCATCAATTCCTCAGCAATGATTCTAGTCCCCGTTCGCCCCGGAAAACATCTGCCACAACATCCATAGCTACTAATTTCAAACATATAATCCGCAAGCGTTTTTAAAATGTCGGCTTCTTTATCAAAAACAAGAAAACCATCCCAGTTTACAAACGCTTTAAGAGGCTTACCGTTAAACTTATCATCAATCTTGATGGGACTTTCCGTCCATTCTTCGGTAGCTTTACCTCTGTTATCTATTACTTTGTCCTTCCATACACCAAAGTATACTTTTGCCATACATATAACCCCATAAAATTTTTCCTAAAGTTCTCGGTATACTGTATACAATTTTTATTAGCATAAAAATATAACGTTGTCTACATATTTGTTTACAAAAAAGATACTTAGCTCTGATTAGACCTATCATATTAAAAATTTTAGGTATTCATCAATGAAAAAATAGATATAAACACCACCATGGGGATTTGGAATTACTTCAGCAAGTAAATTATCTTTACAAAATTTACAAAATATTTGCAACTTTTAACACAACATTACAAATTTTCTTCTATTATAGAAGTACAAATAGCATGGAGGTGTGTATGAAATTTAGTAAGTACCTATTTTTATTTTTGATAGTTTTTGTTCTGACTGCCCCCGTATTTAGTAAAACTGTCAAAGCTCCACCCAAAAAGAGTGTACACCCTGTTCCAATGGAAGATGGCAATTGTGAAAGCTGTCATGAAGGATCAAAACAGTATGAGCAGTGGAAGAGCAGTGCCCATGGACTAATTTTGGTAAAATGTGAAGTGTGTCATGGCGAAGAGAAAACGTTCCAAAAGACCCCTCCTGATACCGTTTGCAGGGGATGCCATGCAGACCAGACAGCAACAATGCCTGCAGGGAAAACATGTGTAACATGTCATCCGGCACACACTTTTAATGTTCACAAATCTGTTAATTACAATAAGTAGTTTTGGAGGTTGATATATGATATCAAGAAGAGATTTTATAAAATTAAGTGCTGCAGTAGCCACAGCAGCGGCGGCTGGTATAAATCTTTCATCAAAGGCAGAGGCAAAAGATGCTGATGTTGACAGATGGGTGAAGGGGACATGTAGATTTTGTGGGACTGGTTGTGGTGTTTATTTAGGGGTAAAAAATGATAAAGTAGTAGCCATAAAAGGGAATCCAGAAGCTAAAACAAATTTTGGATTTTTATGTGTAAAAGGTTTCTTAGCGTATAAAGTAATGTACCATCCAGACAGGCTAAAATATCCGATGATAAGACAATCTGATGGTAAATTTAAACGGGTTAGCTGGGATGAAGCATTAAATTATGTTACAGAAAAGTTTAAATATTTTCATCAAAAATATGGTAAAGATTCTGTCGCCTATTATGGTTCCGGACAGGCAATGACAGAGGAGACATATACCTTCAATAAGCTCTGGAAAGCCGGATTCCGCAGCAATATGGTGGAGGGGAATCCAAGACTCTGCATGGCAAGTGCAGTTGCTGGATATATAACTACGTATGGTTCAGATGAACCTATCGGTAGTTATTCCGATATCGAACATGCAAAATGCTTGTTTATAGTTGGATCCAATACAAGTGAAGCCCATCCGATAATCTTTAGAAGGATTATGAGAAGAAAGATGTCAAATCCCGATGTAAAGGTTATCGTATGTGAGCCAAGAAAAACAAACACATCTAAAATAGCTGATCTGTGGCTACCTGTTGACCCAGGTACTGACCTTGCAGTATTTCACTGTATGGCTCGGGAGATTATAAAAAATGGATGGCATGACAAACAATTTATAGATGAGCATACAAGAATCACAGATGGTGAAAAGGTGTACGAGTTCAACCATTATGTTCAGTTTCTGGAGCAGTTTACCCCAGAAGCGGTGGAAAAGATTACCAGATGCCCAGCTGAAAATATCAAAAAAGCTGCAGAGTGGTTTGCAAAACATGGCCCCACAATGTCCCTCTGGTGTATGGGGTTAAATCAAAGGACAAGAGGTGTGTGGGCAAATAACCTTGTGCATAACCTTCATCTTATTACAGGCCAGATAGGTTATCCTGGTGCAGAGCCTTTCTCCCTCACAGGTCAACCCAATGCTTGTGGCGGTGTTAGGGAAACTGGAGCTCTTTGCCACCTATTACCAGGGACAAAACCTGTAGCTGATCCTAAATGGAGAGCCCATTGCGAAAAAGAGTGGGGAGTACCCGAAGGGACGATTGATCCAAAGCCTGGGTTTCACACTGTAAAAATGTTTGAAAGCCTGGGCGCTGAAAATGATACCACAAAACCTATAAAAGCAATGCTTGTATGTACCACAAACCCAGCCCAATCTCTTCCAAATGCGCATAAGTATATCAAGAATATGAAAGATGCTTTTCTTGTGGTGTTGGATATATTTCCCACCAGGACTACACAGCTTGCCGATGTAATACTTCCGGCTGCATTTATTTATGAAAAAGGTGGAGTGTATGGATGTTCCGAAAGGAGAAGTCAGCACACAGATAAAGCTGTCAATCCTCCGGGAGAAGCAAAACCAGATATCTGGATAGCAGCACAGATAGCAAAAAGAATGGGGCTTGAAAAACTTATTCCATGGAATATGGACGATCCTCAGAAAGCAAATGCCCTTGCATGGGCTGATTATACCAGAGTCACAAAAGATACAGATCATACATTTGCAGGCGTAAGTTATGAGAGAATTAAAAAAGAGAAAGCAGGTGTACAATGGCCCTGCCCATCTCCTGATCACCCTGGAACTGTAAGAAGATATGTGAGAGGATTAGATCCAATGTTTGATCATCAAGGGTTTTTGGAAAAATTTGGCAAAAAAATCCCTTCTGATAAAAAGATCTACTTCTACATGGATGCAAAAAATGAAGGCAAAGCGAATATCTTTTTAAGGCCATACAAACCTGCTGCAGAAAATCCTGACCAGGAGTACCCATTTTTCCTGACGACCGGAAGGGTTATTGAACACTGGCATACAAGCACTATGACAATGAGAATACCTGAGATATCAAGGGCTCAACCTTATTCTTTTGTGGAAATACATCCGGAAGATGCAAAAAAATATGGTATAACCAATGGTGATATGGTGGAAGTTGCCAGCAGAAGAGGTAAGGTAACATTACCAGCTGTAGTTACTCAAAAGTCACTTCCGGGTATACTATTTATTCCTTGGTATGACCAACATGTAGACAGAATGGTAAATTTTGTATGTAATGATGCTGTTGACCCTGGCTCCTTCGAACCTGAATATAAAGTGGCTGCTGTAAAAATAAGAAAAGTATCAGGTCCGGTTAAGCTTAAAGATAAATATATTATTTCAGATGTAAACGAAAAATTTGTGTAATGGGCATTTCACAGGTAAGGGTGGGGATATCCCATCCTTGCCTTATAAAAACTATGTAGGGGGAAAAATATGATTTTAGTTGGAAGTGTTGTGACATGTTTGAAAGATTCTACTAACTCAGTTGCGGAAGTTTTAAAAGACTATCCCAACATAGATATTCATGCAATTGATGAGAAGAAAAGCAACATATTGATAACTATTGAAGAGGAATCCGACTTTAAACTTGAAGAATTATGTAAAAAATTACAGGAACACCCTTTTATAGTACAAATTTCCCATCACTATTTCAACTTTGAAGAAGAGGTGGATAAAATAGAGAAAGGGATCCCCACAGACTTAAGTTTAAAAGGTTTTTCAAAAAGTGAACAGAGGAAAGAGAGGGATATATTAAGTGAGTATTAAAAAATTTCTTCAGGACTTTTTAAACAAGAACCCATTCAAAGGTTTTTACCAGGTCGATAGACTTCGTCCACCTGGGGCGGTAGAGGAAAAAAAGTTTATGGAACTCTGCATCAGGTGTGCAAGGTGTATCGAGGTCTGCCCCTACGATTCGATAAAAAGAGCTGATCTATTCGAAAAGATGCAGATCGGCACCCCTTATATTTTTGCTAGAGATAGGGCATGTTATCTTTGTATGAAATGCCCTTCGGTATGCCCCACCGGTGCATTGGATAATAATCTTGTGGATGCGGAAAAAGTAAAAATGGGAATTGCCCATATCGATCAGAATAGGTGTCTTAATTATCTATATGTTAAAGAAGAAGAAGGAGTAATCAGTACCGGAAGAGCCCAAATATGCTCCACATGCTATAATGTTTGCCCTTTGCAGGACAAAGCCATTATAATGGAAAAATATATCCTGCCTGTAATTACTGAGAAATGTGTTGGTTGCGGTATATGTGTGGAAAAATGTCCCACTGAACCAAAATCTGTGTATATAACCCCCTCTGGAATGGGAAACAAAGATACCGCAGGGTTCTATTATCAGCGTTCAAAAATGAGCTTTAAAAAATCTGAAGAGATTACAGATGATTATTTAAAAGGAGATAAGCTACTTCAGAAAAAACAGAATATCCAGGGGGAAGATAAACCAAAATTCAAAAACAATTTTAAAGTACAGGAGAAGATCGAAGGATGGTAAAATGATAAAAAAATATAGAAAAGTTATTCAATCTATTATTTTTGTTGGAATGTTTGTTGTTCCGTTATTAAATATATTGGAAATTTATTTCATAAAAGGGACATTTTATTCAATAGATATTGGTGATATAGGTATAGCAGACCCACTTGCTATTTTTCAGGCAATAATTTCTTCCAGACATATAAACACAACCATGTTTATTTCTGTAATCCTGCCTATCTTACTAATACTTTTACTTGGAAGGGTTTGGTGTAGCTGGGGTTGTCCTTACTATTTCATAGTGGAAGGGATAGATTATTTGAAGAAAAAGCTTAAAATAAAAAATAGTAAACCGTCTTACGATGAACGGTTACCCCATAAAACTAATTTCATAAGATATGGATTTCTGATCATAGGGATTTTATTTATGGGTATATCGGGAATACCGCTTTTAAACCTGATTTCTGCACCAGGAATCATCTCCTCACAGGCATTGGTGCTGGTGAAATTCCATTATCTTACTTTTGAAATTTTCTTTATATTGATATTGATAATATTAGAGTTTTTTTACTTTAGATTCTGGTGCAGATACTTCTGTCCTCAGGGCACTTTTTTGTCACTCTTCAGATGGAAAAAAGGTTTAAAAGTAGTCAAAGTAAAGGATGACTGTAGTAACTGTCTTAGCTGCATCAGGGCATGCCCGATGTTGCTTAATCCTATGAGAGAAGCGGATAATAGCTTGTGCCATAACTGCGGAGATTGCATTGAAGTCTGTCCTGACAACAAAAAAGTTGATACCCTAAAGTTTAGAATGTAACCATTTGATCTTATGAATCTTTTATATCTTCATCTATCGGTATCCTGATCACCACCTCTGTGCCATCTTTAGTAGAGATTTTAAGATTACCTTTTAATATATATACCCTCTCCCTTATTAGCTTTAATCCCAAATGCCCCTTTTTATTAAAACCTTTATCCAAGTCAAAACCTACACCATTATCTTTTACAGTTATCACGATCTCGTTATCAATTCTTTTGACCGCCATAAAAATATTTTTACCACCCGAATGAACTGCGGCATTTAACAGAAGTTCTTTTACTATTCTTGCAATAAGTAGATTTTTTTCTTCATCAAGATCTACGTTTGAGAGGTCTATTTCATGAAAGAAATCGATACTTTGAAACCTATACATCATCTCTTCCATAAATTCATTTAAAAATGCTTCAAGTCCAAACTTCTTTAATTTGAACATATCAGTTTCAATAAGCAAAGTCCTCAAGTTTTTAATACTATTTTTCAAAATATCGCCGAGTGTTTTCTGACCATTTCTGGATAATTCGATTAGAATATAGCTGAGGTCCTGAAGAATCGTATCGTGTAGATTCTTTGAAATCCTTTCCCTTTCATTTTCCTGAGCGATAAATACCTCTTTTAAAAGATCTCTTAACTTGATATTTTCAAGGTGCTCTAAATAAGAATTCCTCAGTCTCTCTATCTCCAAAACATTAGAGGATTTTTGGTCTACTATGGGGGTGGAGTTTGAAATCTCTTCCGTGATCTTTTGCAACGGTTTTACAAAGTTCTTTTTGATAGTGACATTGTAGTAAAAATAAAGGATAATATAAATCAACACGAAAATAATATTGATAATAAGAATATTTCTTATCGTACCAGTTACATTAGGGTTTATCTCAATGACATAGAATATACCATAAGGAGACGACCAATCTTTTTTAGTAATTATATGAGCCATCCTAATTTTCAAAAATGAACTCTCATCGTACTCAAAAAGCTTACTCTTTGTCATTTTATTTAAAATATCTGAATATATTTTTTTGTTTCCATCATCTTGGGTAAAACTTTTTCCACCTTTTAGAGGAATTAATAAATATGTTTCACCAATTTTAGACATATTATAAATAGAAAATCTATAACTATAATCTTGTATAGTATCAAGAATAGCGACCTTATTTAAAAGGTCATTTAAGATATCTATTTTATATCCCATTTGTAAAAAGAGATTCTTTTCTGTTAAATACTGGAGTAGGTAGGCAAAAAAACTATTATTCTGTGGATTATATACAGGAAAATATAAATAGAGCACCTCTGTCTCTTTTGCTTCTGTCAACCTAACCTTCGCATCCGGAAGCTGAAAAAGATTTAGACCTTTTTCCTCTTTTAAGTTTGTATCAACGATTTTACCTTCATCATTTATAAATGCAATAGAAAAATTCTGAGGGTTGTCTATTTTTTCGATCTTTTTAAGGATATCATCGATGTTATGGTGATTTTTTTTTATTAAATCGTGCTTAATATCATTAAATAATGAACTTACTAAATTCATTTTACGCATCACTTCCCTATCATATTCCATAAGTGCAATGGATACAAAGTGCATTAGAGTTCCCGTATTTTTTTTAATACTGATATAAGAATCAAACAAAATAAAGAATGATATAATAACCTGAATAGCAATAATTAATATTGTAAGGGTGATAAAATATCTTCTAAAAAGCTTGAAAGCAGAAATCATAAATCAATAATATCAAGCTTCAATGCCAATTTAACAAGCTCTGTCTCATTTTTAAGGTTGAGCTTCTTCATTATAGCCCCCCTCTGGTTTTCGATCGTTTTTACACTCCTGCCAGTATCAAAAGCGATTTCTTTGGAAGCCTTACCTTCAGCTATCATTTTGAATATAGCTTTTTCGGCTTTTGTAAGGTTAAAATATAGTTCTGTACTACTTTCAGAATTCTTATCTAACATTTCGGCTGTAGCATCTAAATAGTTGCCTCCTCGTAAAATGGCATTAATTGCATCTATGAGATTATCTGAAATATTCTCTTTTGCTATATACCCCTTGGCTCCTTTCTTTAAAACATCCCTCGATAAAATTTGGGAGTTGTAGGTAGTTATAACCAAAATAGGAATATTCTGCTCATAATCTATCTTTTCTATTATATTAATACCATCACCATCGGGAAGATTCAGATCGAGAGTGATAAAATCGATCTTTTCTTTTTTTAGCAGGTCAAATACCTCTTTTATCGTAGAAGCTTCAAAAATCTTTTCGAAGATTAAAGCATCTTTTATTACTGAAATAATCCCTTTTCTAAAAAGTGGGTGATCATCAACTATTAGTAGATTTAGCTTATGCATACTTTTCTAAATAACTCAAAACATAAAAAAAGTAAATAGTTCAAAAATAAGATATAATCACCTTCAAGACCATAACTGGTAATATTTTATAAGAAGATGGGGTGAGAGATCTGAAAAGATAAAATATAATCAAGATAAAAAGTCCCCACTATACTGTATTTACTTAAACTCCTTTTTCATTCCCAATATATGAATTTTTGATATGAACTTTTGAAATTTTTACGACCCAGTACCTCCCCCTACCTTAAAATATACTGCAATCAGGATAAAAGTATATTTGTGTGTTTTATTTCATATAACTCAATTCTAAACGTATCAGTAATATCTATAATAGCAGAAACCTTCAAACAATCCTTTGATATATAAGAGCAAAATTTATCAAAACCTTCATCCATGTCATTTGTGCCCCTATCCTTTAGCAAAAGAAGATAAAATTTTGTATCTTTTAGACCCTTTATAAGATCCCTGATTCCATCGATATAATTTACCACATCCCCATACATATACCCTTTTATAGTTTTGACAAAAGAGATTTCTGCCACTTTATCGGAATCGATAGTAACAAAACAACAGGAAGGAAGATTATCAATCACAGATTCTATCTTTTTAAGACCATCATCTTTATATTGTAAGTCATAGATCTTTTTTTGATCGGATAATGATGTATAGTGCTTTAATATCAATGATTTCGCTATATTTTCAGCCTCTTCTGTAAAATTTTTACAAATATATTTATCAATTACGCTTAAAGCTTTCTTATCATCAATAGATTTACCAAAATATAACAACAAAATCTCTTCCAGCATGATATCTGATATAATTTTTTTAATAAAAATTCCATAGTACTTTTTCCTAAGAAAAATTTTGATGGTATTTATAGGAAAAATATATAGATGAGGTGTTATTAAAAAATAACTTAACGGATCTGCAATTGAAACATTGTAGATACTAAAAAAATTATGTCAACTAAAAAAGTAAGGGGTATTTTATTGACATAATTGTTTATGTACTACCTTTCTGTTTCAATGTTTCATATGATAATTAATTTGCACTATTTTATATGTTATTAGTGCATATTTTTAAGAAATGCACTAATATAGTGCATAAGTAAAAGGGTTGTCCCCAAAAGGAGGGGAAGACAGAAGAATAATTTTATCCCTTGACACTTTCTAATAAAAAAAATATAGAATCAGTTATCGCAAGTAGGGGAAGATCGGTGAAAATCCGACGCTGTCCCGCAACTGTGAGCCAGACGAAAGCCATCAATGGCCACTTCCTTAAAAAAGGTGGGAAGGCCGGCGAGTAGGTTGAAGGTGAGCCAGGATACCCTTTGCGAAATACCTTACGAGGATAAGGAGGTATCTATGTTAGTCCTTTATCAGTAGACTTCTACATTAAGTATAATTCTCTTTTTTTAAACCAAAAAAATTAAAATGGAGGAAATATGCAAAGATTCTTTTATATTGCATTTATATTATTACTACAGCCTTTTTATATTTTTGCAGACGATATGAAAACAATTACCGTTTTTGGCGATAAAATCACAGAAACATTTTCACAGAATCAAGCTAACATAACTATTTTAACCTATGAAGATATTCAAAAATTAAAACCATTAGATACATACGACCTATTGGAAAAAATTAATGGTTTAAATATAAAATCTTATGATAAAAAAAATGTCACCATCAATATTGGTGGCTTTGTGGGGGATAAGGCAGGACTAAACAACGTGATTATGGTAAATGGCAGAAGAATAACAAATCCTGATATGAGTAATCCCGATCTCACACTTGTTCCGGTGGATATGATAGAAAGGGTTGAGGTTTATTTAGGTAGCAATAGCGTATTGTTTGGCGATAGAGCAACCGGTGGTGTTATAAATATCATCACAAAAAAACCTGTTAAAAACTCCTTTAAAGTAAAAACTTCTGGTGGTTCCTATGGCTTATATGATGCTTACGCCGAAGGGGTAATGGCAAAAGAAAATTACTCATTTTTACTGAGCGGCAATAAATTTGGCACTCAGGGCTACAGGGACAACTCTGAATTGTACTCAGGTACCATTAACACCGAATTTTCCTACTTCACCGATAAACTGGAGATAACTTTAAATGGGCTATACACAGACTCAAAATATGGATTTCCGGGATATTTAACCCTTGGTGATATCTATAAATATGGTAGAAAATATACAAAAACACCAGATTATGGGGGACATGATTATGAAAGCTTAATTGGGCTTAAGTTATCCTACGATACCGGCAGATTTGGAAAATTCTCTATTGACTCGTTTTATAAAGATAGAAATAGAGATTATGACTTTTGGGGGAAAACGGAGGATGAATTGGAAACGTTTTCTACAAATCTAAAATATGAACTCACCATAGACAAAAACCATTACAAAAACAGATTAATAACAGGTATAGATTTCGAAGAACACGACTTATCTAAAGTATCTTTTTCTAATGATGATTTGAAAAGGTCAACCTCTTCATTATACATTTTCGATCAGATAGATATATACAAACTATATATCAATGTCGGAGTAAGGTATTCGAAACTAAACGATGATTATACATCAAAAAAACTATCAAAAGATATGAGTGCCACTGCCTATACCACAACATTGGGTTTTAACATAGATAAAAATCAATCCATTTATTTAAAGTATGATAAGAGCTTCAGATTCCCCACCACAGATGAAATAAACGAATGGTCTGGATTAAACACTAAAATTACCAAACAGGAGTCCATAAACTACGAGATGGGATACAAGTGGAATAAGCAAAGCTACTTCCTATCCACTTCAGCCTACAAACAGACCTCCGACAATGAAATATTCACGAACCCCGATTGGAATTGGTTTTCAACGGATCCAGCCAATATTAACCTGAACACAAGAAAATATATCTTTAATCTCAATGGTGGTTACGATGACAAAAAGCTCTTATTAAAGGGGAGTTACAACTATATAGATTCTGAAATTACAGAAAAAGCGTACTATGGTAAAACTGCTCCCCTCGTCTCAAAACACAATCTCAAAGGTTCTGTAGGGTATAGATTCAACAATGGAATAGGATTATTTTACGACATAAGATACTACAGCTCCTACTATAAAGGGAATGATTATAAAAACGTAGATGGCAAAATGGGGGGCTATGCTGTGAGTGATGCTAAGATAGACTTCGTCAGGAAGAATTATGAATTATTTCTAAAAATAAATAACATATTGGACAAAAAATACTATGACTATGTGTACTATAGCTCTTTTGGAAATGGATATTATCCATCAATAAATAGAAACATATACGCAGGCGGATCCATAAAGTTTTAACGATATGAAAATGGCAAGGATAATGCGGGGGTGTTTCCCCCGCTATAAAATAATTTTGGTAGCATTATTAGTAATCTTTTATAGCAAAAGTTCGTATGCATTAAGAATAGTATCACTTACCCCCTCAATTACAAAGCAGCTCATCAGTTTGGGTTTTAAGGATAATATAGTGGGATGTACATCCTACTGCCCCCTTGCCAATGACAAAAAATCCAGAGCACAGATTGTTGGATCCATAATGGATATAAATGTAGAAGCCATTGTAAGATTAAAACCAGATGTCGTATTTGCCAACTCATTAACAAATATTAAAACCGTAAATAAACTCAAAAATCTTAATCTAAGAGTTGAAATAATAGATTACCCCAAAAGTATTGATGATATTTTACATTCATTCATTAAAGTTGGTCAGATAACCGGAATGGTGGAAGAGGCAGGTAAAATAGTAGATATCTCTAAAAATAAATTAGAAAAGATCAAAAATAAATATAAAAAATACCAGAAAACAAAAGTTTTTTTTGTATTAGGTGTAAATCCACTATTTACAGCTCCCAATGGGACTTACATCGATGATATTATCTCAACAGTAAACGGGATTAATATTGCAAAAAAGCTGAATTTTGGAATGGTATCTAAAGAGTTTGTTTTGAAAAATGACCCTGAGGTAATCTTGATAATGGATATGGGGATTGCTTCACAAGAGGTTATAAAGGAATTCAAAAGATACCGATCCATAACTGCTGTAAAAAATAACCGGTTATACACTGTCAATGCGGATAGACTTGGAAGTCCCACTTTGCCAGACTTAATTGATCTAATCGATGAGATAGGTATTATGGTTCACGAAAGATGATGAATAAGGATCATTTTGTAGCAAAAGTTTTCATTATATTTTTTTTGACTTTTTGTATTATATCACTGCAACTTTTTTACGACACCTTCCCTCTTGTGAATGATATCAACACAACCATTATAGCAGAAATACGACTCCCGAGGGCTATTCTTGGTTTATTAGCAGGTGGGGGACTTGCCCTGTGTGGTACTGTGTTGCAGGGTGTATTTAGAAATAATCTCGTGGAACCTTATACATTGGGGATTTCAGGCGGATCAGCAGTGGGGGTTGCCTTAGGTTTAATGGTAAACTTTCAAACATTTTTGGGATTTTCTTCTCTGATAATCGCAGGTTTTTTAGGTGCCCTATTTTCATTATTTATACTGTATATAGTTGCCATAAGAAACCATAAGATAGACACAAAAAATCTTCTCCTAATTGGTGTCATGATAAGCTTTATCTCTTCTTCATTGCTGATGCTTATTCTGTCGATTTCCAAAGTTGAGAATCTCCATGGTATAGTATTCTGGATTATGGGATCCCTTGGAAATGCAGAAAACAACATAAATTTCATCCTTTTTTTTATAGTCTCATCCGGATTTGTGATATTTTATCTTCTGGCAAATGACTTAAATGCGATGCAATTCGGATATGAAAAAAGTTTCACTCTGGGGGTCAACATTGATGTGGTTATAAAAATCACTATCATCACGGCTTCCTTCATTACGGCATCGATAGTATCGGTAACCGGAATGGTAGGTTTTATCGGACTCGTGGTGCCACATTTGATGCGAAAGCTATTTTATAAAGATTTTAGAATCCTTCTTCCCACATCTTTTTTGGGTGGTGGTTTTTTCTTAACGGCATCAGATTTTTTAGCATCAAAAATAATATATCCAAACGAACTGCCTGTGGGTGTCATTACTGGAATAGTTGGTGGAATATTCTTCATATACATATTCAAAAAAGAGAGAATAAGATAATGGAATTTATCAGGATAGAAAATCTTGTCTCCGGATACAAAGATCAATTTTTACTAAAAAGTATAACCCTCACACTACCAAAATCATCCTTTCTTGGCATAATAGGCCCAAATGGATCCGGTAAAACCACCCTTTTGAAAACTATAGCAGGGATATTAAAACCTTTTAGTGGTACCATTTATCTTAATCATAGAGATCTTTTTTCGTTAAATAATAAAGATAGATCCAGGAAAATAGCTTATGTGAGTCAGTTTGTGGACAACAAAGATATTAAAGTCATGGATTACGTTCTGGCAGGCAGATTACCGCATTTTAAAAAATTTCAGATCTTCGAAACCCAAAAAGATATTGAGATAAGCCGCAAATTTATGAATTTTTTTGGAATAGAAAAGTTTAAAGATAGATTTATGTACGAATTAAGTGGTGGCCAGCAGCAGGTGGTGGCTATCTGTTCGGCGTTGGTTCAGGAACCTGAACTACTTCTACTCGATGAACCCACAGCCCATCTTGATCTGAATTATCAGATAAAGATTTTAGACCTTATACAGGAACTAAATACCCAGATGAATATAAGCATAATAAGCATTTTTCACGATCTCAATCTTGCATCGGAATATTGCAACTACCTGGCACTCCTGAGGGATGGGGAGTTATTTAAATTTGGTACCCCCAGAGAGGTTTTAAGATACGATATACTGGAAGAGATATACAAAACGGTAATAGTTACGGATATAAACCCGGTATCTGGAAATCCCATCGTTTTGCCAGCCTCAAAGATGTCACTCAAGAGCAGTTTGCAAGATGATTATGATGACAGAACGTAGATTGCCAGCTTTTATTATATTTTCCACGATTTTTCATATATTGTTAATCGTATACTTAAAAATCTCTTTACCTTTAGACGGTAGTATTGAAAAAAACAGGATCATTTTTGTAGAATTAATAAATAAAAAAAATTCTCCATTTTCCACCAATGAAAGTATAAAAAAGAAAGTAGATACAACAAATAATAAAAAAATTTTAAAAGATATACAACCTCTTTATGCAAAAAACGAACAAAATCTGATATATAAAGATGCTGTGGAGGAGTTTACCAGACAAGAACAGATACAACCAAACAAAATAGATGAAGATAAAACAAAAACTACCATCAATCAGGAGGAACCAAAAACGATTGCAAATAATAAAGTAGAAACTACTTCAATAAACCCAAAATCTATGAATATTATAATGTCCAAAACAGAAGATATTAAAACCTATCCAGAAAATGAAGCTAAACCCTTCAATATCGAAGAGTATGAAAGATACATTTTACAGAAGATAAAAGATATGATTGAATACCCCCTCCTTGCAAGAAAAAGAGGGATAGAAGGGGATATTATGGTCAACGTCACAATAAATAGATTGGGGGAACTGAAAAAAGTAAAAATAGTTAAATCTTCCGGATATACTGTTCTGGATGATTATACAGTAAATTTAGCTGGTAAAATTAAATTCGACGTTTCACCACCACATACTATAGAATTACCATTAAAAATAAGTTATAGGCTAAATCGATGAAAGAGATAAAATCAATTGGCACTACCTCCTTTATATTACACGACACAAGATTTAAAAATGTCGAATATCTAAAAGGTCTGGTGGATATTGTGCAGCTTCTCTATTTAGAAAGCTATAAAGATTCAATGTCCCCAGAAGACTTAGATGAGATAAAACTATTGCAGCAGATCAAAACCGACATAGAGTATTTCATACACATGCCCATAGATCTAAATCTTTCCCGCAAGGCTGACTGGGTGAAACTAAACCGTTTTGCAAACGTATTAAAACAGTTAAACCCTCAACAGATAATCATTCACCCTGAAAATGATGAAACCTTTTTTGAAGAGATGGTAAATTTTATCGCAAATTACCCCAATACTCTTATAGAAAACATCAATGAAGTACACTTTTTTGATAAAATCTCCTCAAATTATGCGGATATCTGCTTCGATGTGGGGCATGCAATCATTGCTGGGGTTGATATTAAG
Source organism: Calditerrivibrio sp. (assembly GCF_049968475.1). Classification (NCBI taxonomy): domain Bacteria; kingdom Pseudomonadati; phylum Deferribacterota; class Deferribacteres; order Deferribacterales; family Calditerrivibrionaceae; genus Calditerrivibrio; species Calditerrivibrio sp. The sequence continues at coordinate 36,770 of NZ_JBMFQS010000001.1, forward strand.
GGGTTTTTAAATAGATATAAAGATAAGATCAAAGCTTACCACCTACACGGGGTAAAAAAGAGAAAAGACCATCTGTCTGTAAGGTATATCGATTTAAAACTTTTAAAATACCTATTAGACTTCTCCATTGATCATAATGTAAAGATAATAATTGAGGTATTTGGAGAAAAAGATTTTTACGATTCGAAAGAATTTCTAAGGGGGTTTTTCAGAGATCATGATTACATTTATCACCGGTGGGATTAAAAGTGGAAAAACTAAGTTTGGTCTAAAGATAGGCCAGAAATATCAGAAAAAGGTATATATTGCCACAGCTGAGCCATTTGATGAGGAGATGAAAAAAAAGATAGATCTCCATCGGGCTGAAAGGAGTGGATGTTGGGAAACAATAGAAGAACCAATCAATCTGGATGATGCGGTAAAAAGATCTATAGAATTTGACTTTGTAATGATAGATTGCATAACCGTATGGCTCAATAATCTATTATATCATCAAAAGGATCTTAACGAATACATAGATAGATTTATCATCAGTCTAAAAGATATGAAAAATGATGTCGTCATCATATCAAACGAGATTGGTATGGGGGTTATCCCCTTAGAGAAAACCACCCGGGAATATCTAAACCTTCTTGGTATTACAAACCAGAATATAGCTGATATTTCGGATAAGGTAGTTTTTATGGTGTCAGGGTACCCACTATTTTTAAAAGGAGAGTTAAACAATGAGTTATAAATTTTTTTCCAACAAAAATTGTGAATACTATCCCTGCCATAAGATAGAAAATCAAAATTGTCTTTTTTGTTTCTGTCCCCTTTATTTTTTTGAGGACTGTGGCGGAGACTACAAGTTTATTAATAATGTAAAAGACTGCTCAGATTGTACAAAAAATCATGATGATGGCTCATATGAATTTGTCATCCAGCAGCTAAACAAAGCATTTAATAGTATAAAAAAAGATAAACTAAAAATGTTGAAGCTGGAGGAGTTATGAAGCTTGATGAGATTTTACAAAAGATCGAGCCTATAGATGAAAGCTTTAGAAAAAAAGCTATGGAGAGAAATGACAACCTGCTTATGCCATTGCGGGCAATGGGGAGGCTGCATGAAATCTCCGAACAGCTTGCCGCCATCTACCGCACATTAAAACCTAAGATGGAAAAAGGTGCCGTATTTGTGATGGCGGGGGATCATGGAGTGGTGGAAGAAGGGGTATCCTCTTTTCCTCAGGAGGTCACTGGTCTTATGTTTAATGCCTTTTTAAACGATCTGGCAACCGTTAGCGTGTTGGGAAAGCTTGAGGGGCTTGATATAATTCTTGCCGATATCGGATCTAAATTTGATCCATCTAATATCAAAAATTTTAAAAATGAGTTTGTTGCTAAAAAAGTGGTATCTGGTACCAGAAACTTTACCAGAGAACCTGCCATGACAAAAGAGGAAGCTATAAGATCGATAGAAGCAGGGATCGAGATAACGCTTAAGTATATCAAAAAGAAAAAGCTTGATGTGGTGATAACCGGAGAAATGGGGATTGGGAATACAACGCCATCGGCGGCAATTGGTGCAGTCATCACAGGCAGCAGGGTGGAGGATATGACGGGTAAAGGGGCTGGATTAAATATCGAAGGGGTAAAAAGGAAGATAGATGTGATAAAAAGAGGCATAGAAATTCACAAACCTGATCCGGAAGATCCTATTGATATCCTATCAAAGGTTGGGGGTGCTGAGATAGGTGCAATTGCAGGTATAATTCTGGCGGCGGCGTATTCAAAAATTCCAGCTATCATAGATGGTTTTATATCCACCGCCGGAGCCCTTTTAGCATACAAACTAAATTCCGATGCAAGAGGTTATATGATAGCAGGACACTGTTCGGAAGAGCCGGGACATATCAGAATGCTGAATTATCTCAACATAAAGCCGATACTCAATCTAAATATGAGGCTTGGGGAGGGTACCGGAGCAGTACTTGCCCTACCGATAGTAAAACAGGCGGCAAATATGATCTCAAATGTGGCCACGTTTGAGGAAGCAGGTATCCCCAAATGAAAGGTTTTTTGACGGCCGTATCATTTTTAACTATTTTTAAAATCAATCTTAGAGATTACGACAATAAAAAAGCTGTCTATTTTTTTCCTATGGTGGGGTTTTTCATTGCCTTGCCTGCTTATTTATTATTGAAGAGTAACTTACATTTTAAAGAATTTTTCACATTACTCTATTTTACAGTGATCACCGGAGGATTGCATCTTGATGGTCTTGCGGATACGGCGGATGCAATTTTTTCCCATAAAGGAAGAGAAAAGAAGCTGGAGATTATGAAGGATAGCAGAATAGGAGTCATGGGGGCTGTTACCCTCATCCTTGCATCCCTTTTCAAGTATGAAATTTTGAAGGATATCCACCCATCAATACTATTTTTCACTTTATCCTACTCCCGACTTGGGGCTGTAATTGTAATGTCAGCCTTACCTTACGCAAGAGAATCCGGTACCGGTTCTTTTTTCAAGATGGTGGAATTAAAAAGTTTGTACTCATTTTTTCTTTTAGTACCTTTTACGATCTTTTTCTACGAAAGTTTACTGTTTTCTATCTTTTTCAATATTGGATTTATTCTACTCTGTATAATCGTAATTTCATTCTACAAAAAGGTCATCGGTGGTTGGACTGGTGATATGGTGGGAGCTTTTATAGAGCTTTCTGAAATAATCCTGCTTTATATTTCTATTGAATTAGAAACCTATTGTTGATATTATACTTACATGAACAAATCAGCCATTTTAATCTCCCTGTTACTTTCCATTTTAATACATTTAGCTATTTTCATGATTCCGATTAAAAATGATGACAAAAGAGAAAAACTAATTGTACCTAAAATATTTATTGTTGATTTCCAATCAAAATCTGTAAGTAACGACTTTTCAGAACTAAAATCGATTGAAGAAAAAGATTTATTGGAAAAGATCAACGAATACTTGAAAAATATCAATGCTACACTAAACCCTATCAGAGACATCCCCAGAATTAATAACAGCTTTGATGAGGAAGAGTACCATACCGAATTTTTGAAAATACTAAACCGTGAGATGGATATAAGGGATTATTTAGAAGAGAAAGGTTTAAAGGGTGAATACCTTTTTAAAATAGATATCGAAGGCTCTGGAAGAGTTAGAACCGTTGAAACGATTAGAAGAGAAGGAAGTCAGGAACTTGAAGAATACGTAATAAAAAGGCTTAAATCAATAACCTTTCCACCACATGGAGAACTAATTCTAACCATAAAAGTCAATATGAGGTTTGAACTGGATTAAAGTTGCATAAATCTATTGCGATTTATACTTTTTAATATAATATATCCCAAAAGATAACGGAGGATCTTAGTGAAAAGAGTTGTTGTGGCTATGAGTGGTGGTGTTGATTCATCTGTAACCTCTTATATCTTGAAAAAGATGGGATATGATGTGGTTGGTGTAACCATCAAGATGTTTGAAAATCAGGAAAAATATTTAAAAGATGCGGAAACAGTTGCAAAAAAACTTGATATCAAATGGGAGATGATAGATAAGTCGATTGAATTTAAAGAAACCGTCATTTCTTATTTCATAAATAGCTATCGAAAAGGGCTCACCCCAAACCCATGTGCCTACTGCAATAGGAATGCTAAGTTTTTCTTCCTGTACAACGAAATGTTAAAGTATGGTGCAGATCATATTGCCACCGGTCATTACGCCAATATTGTGGAAGTGGATGGTCACAAATATATAAAAAAATCCGCAAATACCCAAAAGGATCAATCCTACTATCTTGCCCTTATAAGAAATGATCTGCTGGATAAACTACTATTTCCACTTGGGATGATGGATAAATTAGAAGTCAGAAAGATTGCATCTTCTATAGGTCTTGAGGTGGCAGAGAAAAAAGACAGCCAGGAGGTTTGTTTTTTAGAAGGGGGGGACTATAGGGACTACCTGAAAAAGATGATCGATCCAAACAAGATCAAAAAAGGGTACTTTATCTACAACGGTGAAAGGATCATGGAGCATGAGGGGATAGAGTTTTACACAGTGGGACAGAGAAGAGGCTTGGGCATAGGATATCATAAACCCCTTTACGTAAAACATATCGATCCGGTAACTTTTGACATCCACCTCACCGACGAAAATAGATCCGGTTTTAGAGGTGTCAGGCTTCACAATTGCAATTGGTTTGGTAGTCCAAAAAAGCTTTTCAGAGCCCAGGCAAGGCTGAGATATAGAATGAAAGATGCAAATCTCCTTGTGGAGATCCTTCCGGACGACAGGGCACATCTACTTTTTGACGAACCCCAGCCATTCCCGGCGCCTGGTCAGGTGGCTGCCATATACAATAAAGATATCCTTTTGGGTGGAGGATTCATTGAAGGGGTATTTTAGCAGGTTTAAAAGTGCAGTTGTGGCTTTAAGCGGTGGTGCTGACAGCAGCTTCACCCTTTACCTTGCTTCAAGATACATAGAAAGTAAAAAAATCGTTGCCGTTACAGCCACGAATAGTCATGTATTCCGATATGAAATCAATCAGGCCAGATATATTGCCGAAAGGCTGAATGTCAGATGGATCGGCTTTGAAGCCCAAATGGATATAAACTTTTTTAAAAATGATGAAAATAGATGCTACTATTGTAAAAAAAGCTTTTTAGAAGAGATAAAAAAGATAAAAGAAGAATTGGGGTATGAAGTAATATTTGATGGAAGCAACATCGATGATCTATCAGAAGTGCGGCCTGGTAGAAGAGCCATTGAAGAATATGGTGTAATTTCCCCCTTGATCGATCTGTCTCTTGGAAAAAATGATGTATTGAAGGGCTTAAACGATTCACCTTTAAAAGATCTTCATTTCACAACAGAATCCTGCAAAGCCACAAGGCTTGTGAATATACCTATCGATAATGATATAATGCAAAAAATAGAAGATATGGAAGATATCCTTAGGCAAAAAATCCCCGGATTGCGGATCAGGTATAACGGGAAAAATTTCTATTATGAAATCAAAAAACCACATATAATATCTGAAGATCAGTTTAGATTGGTGGAAGATCTATTAGGGGGGTATGGCATAGAGCCACCCCCTAAATATTCTGATTAGATCTTTTTCAATGCATCCTTAGCAGCAAACATATAGGTGTTATCCGAAGGTTTTGCAGCAAGTTCTGGATGTGTACAGTACTGATAGTTTAATATATCTTCAATGGTGGCTCCCATCTGAATGGCAAACGATATAAAATCGACGTTTGATGCGGTGCAGTGCCCTTTTCTTAAAACAGAACCCCCGATTATTTTCCCGGTTTTTCTGTCAAAAACAAGTTTTGTCTTGATGGTGGATACGCCATCCATCATCGGATACATATCCATCACCTCGGATTCCCCCAGAACCGCATCGATACCATCCGCCAGGGCAGCTTTATAAATTAAACCTGCAGATCCAAAACTGTATTCAAAAGCAGTGGAAACATTTGCATTTATAACACCTGAAAACTTAGATCTCTTCCCTAAAATATTCTTTGCCACATATTTACCCATAAAAACTGCGTTGGTGCCAAACTCTCCCCTTATAGGTTTACCTGTGATAAACGATTTCTTTTCGGCACAATCTCCTGCAGCATAAACATCTGGGGCATTGGTCATAAGATAGTCATCCGTAATAATACCATATTTAGAAGTGGCTATCCCTGATTTTACTGCAAGATCGGTATTTGGCAACACCCCCACCGCAACAATAACAAAATCGGTTTCTATAAACCTGCCGTCACTTAAGACAACCCTTTTTACAACCTTATCCCCTTCAAACCTTACAACTTTTGTTCCAGTTACAACATTTATACCATTTTTAATGATAGAATCTTCGATCTCCTTTGCAAAATCATCATCCATTGTGGCAAGAAGAATATGTGGCAGCATCTCAACGATAGACACATCAAGCCCTATCTTTTTTAAAACGACCGCCACTTCAACACCTATATATCCACCACCTACCACCACACATCTTTTGGAAACTTTTGCAAGTCCCCGTATTGTTTCCATATCAGATTTTGACCTTACTGTGAGGATATTACCCAGATCTACCCCTTCAATATCAGGGATGAAAGGTCTTGATCCCGTAGCCAGCAGTAAATGATCATAGTGTAAAATATGATCCTTATCGGTGTAGATTACTCTATTTGCAGTATCTATCTCTGTGGCTTTATCGATGATCAATTTCGCTCCAAAATCTAAAACGAGACTATTAGGAATGCAGAATTTTTCCACAGGTTTTTTGTCAATAATACCGTAAGGGACAGCACATCGATTTGCATTGATCTCCTCATCTTTAACAAGGGTGATATCATATTCTTTTTTTGAAGCATAAAGAGAATGTACAAGTACCCTTCCGGCGGGCCCACCACCTACGATAACTACCTTTTCCATTACTACCTCCTTCTTTTTTTTCAAAGCTAATTTATTATTAATCCATCGGAAATTTTAATAATCTTTTTTGCATAAGATGCTGTGGCAGGATCATGGGTTACAAGAATAATTGTTTTACCCTGATCATTTAATTTTGAAATATAATCCATAATATTTTTTGCCGTTTCGCTGTCAAGCTGTCCGGTTGGCTCATCAGCCAAAATCATTTCAGGGTCATTTATCAATGCCCTTGCTATTGCAACCCTCTGTTGCTGTCCACCAGAAAGCTGATTTGGTTTATTATTTCTCTTTTCATATAAACCAAGCTGGTTTAACAGATCTTTAGCCTTACCTGTGTATTTTGCCAGATCTTTTCCGGAATAGTATATGGGTAACAACACATTTTCCAGAACAGTAGAATATGGTATCAGATAAAAACTTTGAAAGATAAATCCCACAAATTGATTTCTCAGCCTGGACAGTGAATTATCATCCTCTTTTGAAATATCTTTACCATTGAGGAAATAACTGCCATCTGTGGGGGTATCAAGCATCCCTATGATATTCATAAGAGTAGTTTTCCCGGATCCTGATTGCCCCATTAAGGCTATAAACTCACCTTTTTCTATTGAAAGGGTAATACCCTTTAAAACTTTTGTGGTATTACCTCCAACGATGTACTCTTTTTTTATATTCTCAAGCTTTACTAAGGGCATCTCTAACTCTTACTCAACCTTTTCTGACTAACCTGCTTCTTTCCGGAGAAATCAGGTGGTAGGATAAGTTTGACAGCCACCTCATCCCCCTCTTTAAGACCTGATAAAATTTCAGACCTATTTTCCCCACGGATCCCCACTTTTACTAAAACTCGTTCAATTTTATTTTTAGCCCTGTCAACCACCTTATACACGACCTGTTCTCCAGATTCAAACTTAATGGCACCATTTTTGACTGTCAATACGTTTTTCTTTTCAGATACCTTAATTTTAACATGGGTGGTCATCTCCGGACGTAATAATTTCGCATCTTCCAGCGAAATGGGCACGATACCGAGATAGTAAACGATGCTGTCTTTAACGATAGGTTCGTAGTAGATTTTCGATAAAACCCCTTCAAATCTTTTATCTCCGTAGGTGTCCACCGTATACTCCACGCTATCACCTATTTTGACTTTACCAATATCTGTTTCGTCTATGTAGATCCACATCTCAAGCATATTTGGATTAAAAACTGTTATCAGGTTTGCCACCTGCAATCCCGCAACGATAGTCTCCCCTTCATCCGCATTCACCTGTGTCACTATTCCATCAATGGGGGAATATATCTTTGTGTAGCTCAACCTTACCTGAGTTTCTTTTAAACTATTTTTGGCATTATCTAATTTAATGTTAAGACTCTCCAAAGTAAGGTTATGCTCCTTGTTCAACTTCTCAAGGGCTATTTCGGAACTCTTTAAATTGTTGTAAGCCACATCCATATCGGTTTTTGCCCTATCGAGCTGTTCTGTGGTTGAAAAACCTTTGTCAAATAGCATTTTTTCCCTTTCATAACTACTTTTGGCAAATAGGTATTTGGATCTGTTGATCTCAATATCTTTCTGAAGGGAACTTTTTTTAACCGGATAAAGGTCATTCTCCTGCTTTATTTCATTTTGAATGCTCCTGATACTGTCTTGTAGAGAAGCCATCTGGGCAACTATTTCACGATCATCGATATCCGCCACCAACTGCCCTTTTTTAACCGGATCCCCCACCTTTACCTTTAGCATCCTTATGGTACCTGTGGCCCTTGCACCTATACTTATTTGAGCCCCCACCTGTGCCTTTATAATCCCGGTTTCCTGTAGAAAACCGCTTACATTGCCCATTTTTACAATATCGGTATCTATAATCTCCACATCTTTCTTTTTCCCCTTATAAATGTATATGCCAATGCCCACACCAATGAGTAACAATACAATGACAAATATTATAATTTTCTTCATATATTCCCACCTGTAATGTATTCTAAGTTTAGATAGCTCTGAGTGATACTATTGAAAAGATTAATGAGATCGATCTTTGCCGACGTTAATTCATCTTTTGCCTTCAATAGCTCTATAAGGTTTGCTCTACCCAGCTCATACGCCTCGGACGTAAGTGTAAAATTTTGCTCCGCCACTTTCACAAGCTCCTTCAGATATACAAGGTTTTCTTTTGCTGATAAAAGCTTATTATAATACACTGCAATATCTCGTTTTGAATCATTTACAAATTTTCGTTTTTGATCCAGAGTGTTATAGTAGATTAATTTCTGTTTCTCGTAGTCATTTTTATCCTTAAATCCATTGAAAAGATTCCAGCTTAGAGATACCCCAAAAGAACTGGAATTGGTATCAGATTCCATTCCACCTTTCTTTGCATCTTCCCTTGAGATTGCACCGAAAAGGTCAACCGTCGGCATAAAAGAGGATTTGCTTTGTTTTAGCTGAGCTTCGGAGGATTTGATCTTCGATTCATAACCTGCAAGTTCAGGGTTTTTCTCAATGAATTTAGATAAATAGTAATCCCTCTCTTTTAAATCAAGCTCATAAAAATCTGAAGTGAGTTCCGTATTGATATCGTATACCTCTTCGGTGTAGTAGCTTAGAATAGTCAAAGAGTTGAGCAGGTTACTCTTTTGCTCAATTTTTTTGGACTCATACTTTTTTACATCAGTCAAACTTTTCAACACATCTATTGATAGAGCTCTGCCTGCTTCAAACTTGGTTTTGGTGAATTCATAAGTTTTTACAGCACTTTTATAGAGATCGTCGTAAAACAGATAGATCTTCTTGTACATCAAAGCATCATAATAGGCAGATTTTATATTCTTAGCCACAAGGTTTCTGGTGGAATATAATGCTGTCTCCTTTACTTTTAGATTAAACCTCGAAATATCAAGCTTATTCATTGAATAAAATCCAGAAAAGAGATTGTAGGTCAGTCTTAGCTCATTATTGAAAGTCCTCATATTTGGGGAATCATCAGGATTTATATGGCTATAAGATGATGAAAATAACAATTTAGGCATAAAATCCCCTCTGGCACTATCGATATCGAACTTTTGCACATCCACTTCTCTATTCGATATCGCTATGTCAGGAAAATTTTTTAGCCCCTTTTCAACAGCTTCTTCCACCGACAAAGCGAAAGCTATTTTAAAAAACAGGATAAAGATTAAAACTATTACCTTTTTCATATTTCACCACTTACATAAGATTTAAAAAAACAACTATAGTTCATATCATACCTTAAAGCTGTAGTGAGTCTTCTGTCTCAAATATGTAGCTTCAACTTTAAATGTTTTCTCACAGTACTTACAATATTTTTCCATTAGTTCGTAAGAATTATTCTCCTCACTTATGTGGGAAAAAAGTATTTTTTTAAGCCTACTGTCATAGATCTCGTGCAGCGTTTTTATGGCATCTTTATTGGATAGATGCCCTTTTCTGGAGAGTATCCTCTTTTTAAGATGTTGTGGATATTTACCATTTACCAACATCTCCTCTTCGTAATTGGCCTCAAGAAAAAGGATATCCGAACCGGTTATAATTTCCGATATATTTCTGCTTACCTCCCCCGTATCTGTCACAAAAGAGATTAGAAAATTATCAAAATTAAATTTAAATCCAAAAATGTCAGCACTGTCATGACTCAACCTGAATGGATACACCTGCCATCCATTGAAAACGAATAGGTGATCCGGCTCTATAATTTTTATATTATCGGTATCATACCCGAGCTTATAAAGATACTTTGCCGTATCAAAACCACAGAATATATCCCCATCGAAAATCGACTGAAAATATTTTAATCCTTTGATATGATCCACATGCTCATGGCTTAAAAATAGACTAACCTTTTTATTCTGCAGCTTATTCTGGTAGCAGTGTAAATTTTTTTTATTGACACCCACGTCAACAAAAACTGCAGATCTATCATCTGTTATCATATAGCAATTTCCACTGCTTCCGGAGGCCAATACATCGATTTCAAGCATTCTTTTATAATATATCCTATTTAGAAAAAGGTAAAGGGAAAAATCTGATTGACATATTATCTATTTACTTTATATTAGTTTCTGATTGACTCATCAGTCCTAACTATATAATAGCTTTATGAGGAAAAGATGGCGAAGAATTTGTACCCAGATAAGAAAAAACTTTTGATGGAAGCAGCTGTTGAGGTTTTTTCGGAAAAAGGTTTCTGGCAAACAAAAATTTCAGATATCGTTAAAAAAGCCGATTTAGCCCAGGGTACATTCTACAATTACTTCAAAAATAAGGAATCGATCTTTAAAGAGATATTGTTGACGCTACATCAGGAGTTTATGGATGAAATAGAAGAGATGTTTGAACATAATACACACAACGTATGTGATAAATTTGTATCAAAGATGATAGATAGTTTTATATGTAAAAAGAAGATTATCAAGATCTTTCTCTTTGAAGTTTTAAGTCTTGGGGATGAATTTATTGAACTATATTACTATTTTAAAGAAAAGAGTGAATTTTATTCTGGGAAGGCATTGATGATAGATTTTCCGAAGATGGAAGAATCACAGCGACAGAGAAAGGCTTTTATACTATCTGCTTTTTTGAGATCTTTTCTTGAATTGCATATTTTAAAAGAAAATAGAAATTACTACGAAACCAAAAGTCTCATTGAACCATATATAAAAGAGATACTGAGGTGAATATGAAAAAAGCCATTTTTATGCTGCTGTTACCCACGGTCTTATGGGCTGTTGATACATATAACATGTATGATATTTTAAAGATCGGGATGAAGAATAACCTGTTGCTAAAATCTCAGGAACATATCATCAATAGCAAGATATATCTATTGGATTCAGCGAAATCTGATAATTACCCATCTATTGTGGCAGACTACACCTATACACTCATGGATGATAAAAAAGAGCTTTCCATGAAAACAGTAGGTGGTACAATGAAATTCACTCAGGTGGAGCAGAATTATAGCAATTTCAATATAGGAATCCAATACAATCTTTACACAGGTGGTTTGGTTTCAGCGTTGGTTGATATTTCTAAAAAAACAGTTGATATCAATAAGGTTGATTATCAGGAACTATCAAATGAGATAAAATACAATATTAAGAATGCATACATCACAATACTTGAGCTTTACTCCATAAAAGATCTGTACAAAGCAGAGATAGATTCTTTAACTGCCCATGCAAAGGATGTGGAATTGCTATACAATCAGGGTCTTGCGGCAAAAATCGACATCCTTCATACCTCTGTAAAAGTGAGAGATGTGGAGAAGAAGATTTTTGAGATCGATAATAACATAAAAATCGCCAAATATAACCTAAAAATGCTTGTGGGTGAGGATCCAGATGATAATTATGAGATATCCGACCTGAAAGAAGACTTTTTAAACACACAATTGAACGAAAACGATATAATCTCAAACGCTTATAAGAATAGACCTCTAATACAGAAATTAGAGATGGAGCTTTCAAATCTTAAAAAAAGTGTGGAGCTGGAAAAAAGTAGTTACCTGCCAAAAGCTTTCCTCTACGGTGGCTACAATTACAATGACTCCAATGATGCAGTGGATCCAAAAGGTGGTTTTCTAGTTCAGGCTGGATTAAAGTTTAATTTGGAATGGAATAAACCATTTAAAAAGATAGGTGCAAAAAAAGAAGAGATTTTTGCTTTTGAAAATAGGATAAGAGATACAAAATTGAAATTAAAAGTCTCCGTTCAGAAAAGCATAGAAGATTTCTACACCGCCAGGAAAACTTATGAAGTGGCCCAAACCCAATTAAAAGAAGCAGAAGAGTATTACAGGGTTACAGAACTTAAGTACAAAAATGGCTTAGCATCAAACACGGATCTACTGGATGCAGAAGCGATGTTTACTTCGGCAAAAGTATCTTTGAAAAAAGCTTATTACAACGTAATCAGGTCATTTTATAGAATTGAATTAGAGTCCGGTTCGGAGGTAAGAGAATGGGTAAGAAAATAAAAATAGCTATTGTATTGCTAGGTGTAGGTTTCATAATATTTTTGGTAATAGCCACATGGTGGATCAAAATAAGAATGGAGTATGCATCCACGGATGCTTTCTTCATAAAATCTGATACCATATCCAATGTGGGGTTTAAAAGGGTTTCTGGTAAGGTGATAAAGCTAAACTTTAAAGAAGGGGATAGAGTAAAAAAGGGGGATATCCTGGCGGTGATAGATGACAGTGATTACCGTATAAAGGCAGAACAATTAAAGTATGAAATACAATCCCTTGAACAACAGGCTCAATCCCTTGATGATAAAAGATCAAAAACATCATCCGATATCTTAACCTCCACAAAGATGCAAACGGATAAAGTTGCCGCCCTCAAGTATGAATTGGCCTCTTCCCAAAAGTCTATTGAAGAGATAGAGATACTGATTGCTCAATCCCAGAAGGATATGGAGAGGTATAAGGTGCTATACGAAAAGAATGCTATTCCAAAAAAGAGCTATGAAGATATAGCAAACAATCTTGATACACTGAAAAAGAAAAAGGAATCTTTACAGCTAAAAATCGACGCTTTGGGTAAGCAGATCGATATTGCCGAAAATGAAAAGAATTTGATCAAAAATAATAGGTATATTATATCAGAAATTTCAAAAAATAAGAGCTCCATTGCTGAGAAGATTAATAGCCTTAAAAAGCAACTGGATGATCTAAATAACATGATCGAGGATTGCAAACTTTATGCCCCTTTTGATGGGGTGGTGGGTATGAAATATGTGGATGTGGGTACAGTTGTTTCAAGTGGAAATTTTATCTATTCGATTGTGGGGGATAAAAATCTTTATGGCTATGTATTGCTGGAAGAGGGTAAGTTAAAAGGTGTTGATGTGGGTGATAAAGCAACATTCATAGTTGATGCTTACCCAAAAGAACGTTTTGAAGGTGAAGTGGAAGCTATTTATCCAGCTTCTGCAGCCACTTATGCCCTTGTTCCCAGAGATATTTCCGCAGGTGAATTCACAAAGGTTGCCCAGAGGATACCTATTAGAATAAAAATAACTGGTGGTAAATTAGAACTATTAAGAGTGGGTATGGGTGGAGAAATAAAGATAAAAAGATAATATTGGGCATTTTAATATAACTTTGGAGAAAAATAAGTGGTGGACAATTTAGATTACAGCCAGCCATTGTACAAACAGATACCCCTGATTGGTAGACTCTTAATTGTTTTTATCGTCATGACAGGTACGTTTATGGCAATCCTTGATACAACTATTGTGGATGTCGTAGTACCCAAGATGATGGCACCATTGAATACAGATCTCTACGGTATTCAATGGGTTATAACTGCCTACATGATGTCCGCCGCCACCTCCCTTTTGTTGATTGAATCTCTTGACAAAATTTTAGGATTAAAAAAGCTATTCCTCACGGGGATAACCGTCTTTACGATATCAAGCGCTTTGTGTGGTATTGCGGAGGACCTACCCACCATGATCATCTCAAGGGTTATACAGGGCACCGGAGAAGCCTTCATAGTGGCGTCTGCCCAAACCATAATGTTTTCCATCTTCCCTCCTGAAAAAAAAGGGGTTGCTATGGGGATATACGGTATGGGGGTAAGTTTTGCGCCAGCTTTGGGGCCAACCCTTGGTGGATGGTTGACAGAGCATCTCAGCTGGAGAGCAATTTTTTACGTAAACCTCCCTGTTGGAATGATGGTTATTGTTTTAGGGCTATTGCTTCTTCCAAAATTTAAACAGGAAAAAGTAAAATTTAGCTTTAATTTTATAAGTTATACACTGCTTGCCATATTTACCATATCCCTTCTGATAATGCTATCAAAAGGTCAGCAAAAAGGTTGGTGGCAATCGGACTATATCGTCTTACTTTTATTGATTGCCATTGGTGCACTTATCTTATACGTAATTTCAGAGCTTGCATCAAAGCATCCATTAATAGACTTCTCCATATTTAAAGTACCGCAGTACCGATATGCAATGATGATATACTTTTTTACTTTGGGACTTTCCATATACCAGCTTTTCTACCTGATACCGCTATACTACGAAAATTTAAGACAGTTCACCACTCTTCAAACTGGTTTACATATGCTTGCATTTGCTGTATTCATAGGATTGACTTCTCCTGTGGCAGGATTTTTGGCTGATAAAATTGGTGAAAAAAATGTATTATTATTCAACGCCTGTCTTTATATAACCACATCTGTATTCCTCATCCCAAATCTAAATTATTATACCCCTTCTGTTCAGACGATGCTTTTAACCGTTCCTTTGGGTTTTTCTCTCGGTTCTTTTTTTGCCCCTATTACCACTATGGCAATGAGATATCTTGGCCCCAAAACAAGCCTCGGGGTAAGCCTGATGCATTACATAAGATTTATGGGGGGATCTTTTGGTACAGCAATAGCCACCAATACATTGCAGTCAAAATTTAGCTTTCATTTCGATGAGATCTCTGTAATGCAGAATAATCAATTTCTTCATCATTATGTAGAGCAATTGAAACCATATTTATCCAAAATTTTCCCCGGTTCTATAGCAGAAATGAAAGCTGGAGCTCCTTATAGCCAAAGCCCAGTCTACAATGGCATTAAGTCATGCTTTTCAGGACGTTTTCAGACATGCAGGGTACTACGGAATATTGGGTCTTTCCTTTTTATTTTTTATCTTTTGGCACGATAAGAAAACAAGTAAAAAAACTATTTAAACAGATCAGGGGGCCTACTTCATATTTCTACCACCAGATCTTGACCATACCGGTATGCCATGGATATCTCTTAATATTAAAAGATCTTTTCCATTTTTTATCTCAGCAGCGATCATTGATTGTACACCATTTATCATCACAGGACTGCCTTTAACCTCCAGCTTGTCCCCTAACTCAATAACAAAGTCAAGTCTTTCGATATACCATACTGGCCCCAATATTACCCGAATAATCCCTTTATCTGTTTTTAGATCCAGATACACGCCATTGGACATCATTTTATGTGGTGAGGTGGTATCTATCTTCTCTACTACACCATAGATAGTTTCTATCTTATTGGGATCAAACATTCTATTAAATGGGCTGTTCATTCCCCAACCACCACTACCTTTAAAACCTTGCCATTGGGCGAATAATTCACCTGAAAAAAGGGTAAAGAGTATCGTAATTATTAGTAATTTATATCTTCCCTTCATATTTTGCCTCCAGAAAGTATTTTATATCTTTTTATCAAAAAATATGCCGATTAGCAAGTGTATATCCGGCAATCAGTTATAAATTAAGAATCCTAAATGTGTGAAAATAATGCACATATTGGTAAATAAAGGTTATCTTCTTTCATTGAAATCCAAAACTATGACAAAAGGGTCTATCTTATCCACAAAGATAGCAAAGCCGTGAAGTGTCATAATCTTTTTGCAAATTGCAAGTCCAAGTCCAGAGCCTTTGGAGGAAGTAGTGTAAAAAGGTGTAAATAGCTTTTCTTTATCAATTTCCTTGTTATCATTCTGATTTATTATTTTAATCATTTTGTCATTTAGCTTTATTTCTATTTTACTGGACTGTTTTGAATACCTGATGGCATTGATAAAAAGATTGAGTAAGACTTGCAGTATCTTATCCTGATCTGCCGAGATTTCAAAATCTTCTCCTGTTATTTCAAATGTAAGATTTTTCTTTTCAGCGTCATACTTTACAAGATCCACACATCTATCTATCAGTTTTTTTATAGAAAAATTTGATCTTTTAATATCAATTGGTCTACCAAATTGATTGAAGTCATCCACGATCAGTTTCAACCTATCCAATTCATCTAACAACCTGTCCATGTAATCTTTGAGCTCCTCATCTTTTATATTGTCGTAAACATAATTTGAAAAACCCTGTATGGAGCTGAGAGGATTTTTTATTTCATGGGCTAAGATATTTGCAAAGTTTGCTATCTCTTCCATCTGCTTTGATCTTGTAAGCTCCATCGACATTATTTCGTACCGTTTTATCATGATTCGAATAAAGATTAAAAGTAGGATTACAAAGATAATAGAAATAAATATGATAAAGATATCTTTTTGTGCAGAGCTTACGAAATGATTGAATTCAGATTTGGATAACACTACTGTTGCATAGTAAAGGGGGGCAAAGTTGGATGATAATTTATTTTTTAGTTTTGGATCGATCATATCCTCAGGGTTTAACAATCTGTTGATCACTATTTCTTTATCGGTCTCGTAAAAACTTTTTTTTGAATCTATTTTTATATCTATGTTTTTTATATTAGTTGACTTGTATATTACTTCATCTTCGGTGAAGATTATGATCCCTAAGATATTTTCATTCTTTGCCAATTCTTCCGCAAGCTGAACCACGCTGATGCTTCTTATACTTCCAAAATATTTTGGCGCCCCTTCAAGGACTTTAAGACTGAGCTCCCCCTGTGCCACCAGGCTTTTTTTATGGGTTTTCACATTAACATTGTACTTTTTTATCTCATAATACCCCAATATTAAAAGCAAAATTACCGAAATTACGATTAGTATATTGACAGAGGTTATAAGCTTTTTCATATGACTATTTTATTTGAAAAAATTGAATAGGCAAGGAAAATATAAAACTACTTTGCTATATATAAAAAAATTAAATTTATTCTAAATAAAGTATTAGCCATCCAGCAGATTTTACCCCCGTGTGCACTTCAGAGTTTATGACCTTCGCATCAATGGAGGAAGAGTTTGCCAAAGCTAATTGCAAATTAGTGGGGCTGTCAGTGGATGGCTTATACAGTCATATTGCCTGACTGAGGAATATCAAAGAAAAGATTGAATATAAAGGGATGAAAAATGTTGAGGTTTTTATAGATCCAAATGGAATAATAAGAACAATTCTGTACTATCCATTGAGCTGTGGGAGAAATTTTGATGAATTATACAGAACTCTAATAGCTCTTCAAACTGCAGACGCTTATGGAGTTGCCACACCAGCTGACTGGAGACCTGGTGATGATGTAATCTTTCCACCAGCGGGTTCATGTGGAACTGCCAAAGAGAGAATGGAAGGTAAAGATAATCTTACATGTTATTATTGGTATTTTTGCACAAAGAAACTTTCCAAAGAGGAAATACTTGAAAAAATCATTAAAAAGTAATAAAAAGGGGTAGCTATGCTACCCCTTTTTATTAATGATTATGCTGAAATCTTCTGCCACCCTGATGGTGTTCAGGATGATAGTGATGATGATCATGGTCATGGTGGTGTCCGTGAGCTGCACAAGAATCATTGATGTCAAATTTTTCTAATTGATTCTCTCTTGCCTTTTGTACTAATTCTTTTACCGTAAGCTGATCTGGGCAATAATAAACATTTATCCCCATATTTTTAAATTTTAATAATGCATTGTGCCCCATATCACCACAAATTACAGCATCTACACCCAACCTTTTCAATATTGTGGTGGAGTGACAGCTTCCATGTGACCCGTGACTATTTTTAGAATGGATAACCTGCAGAGATTCTGTGGTATCGTCATAGATTCCGTAATATGGTGCACTACCAAAATGCCCATAAACTCGAGAATTTATCCCTTCATCTTTTGCTAATGGTATTGCATATTTCATATACTTACCTCCTTGTTTTTTAGCATATGCTAAATATATTATGAAAAAATTTTTTGTCAAGGGGTTTTTCTAAATCTTATAACAAGACTAAAAAATATTTAGATTATTTTAATTAAGAAATTATTAAAGATAAGCTATTTATCTTTTTTACAATTAGGACAAATTGTTTGACTCTCTTCCCAAGATGGATTTGACCATTTAAACCCACACCTTTTACACAGAAAATCACCTCTTACATAATTAACCATTCCCCCTTCAATTTTAATAGCTTTACCATTTATTATGGCATCGGCAATCTTTTTTCTTGCTGAAGAAACGATGTTGCCAAAAGTTTGCCTGGATACTCCCATGGCGGCAGCGGCATCTTCCTGATATAAACCTAAATAATCGGCAAGGCGAATAGCTTCCATCTCGTCAAGCGTCATCACGACTAATTCAGTATCCTGTAGCTGCACACCCACAGGTTTAAAAAAATTAGCCTTTGGTTCACAACTCACCATCCTACGTTTGATTGGCCTTGGCATACATCTCCCATTATTCTCTATGTTATTATTGATTTACGTTTTGTTTCATATCAAATTTATTAGTTTATCACGGGCGATGAGGGACTCGAACCCCCGCGCCAGGTTCCGGAGACCTGTGCTCTATCCACCTGAGCTAATCGCCCTTACCCAGTAAATATACCACATAATGATATATTTTCAATCAGAAAAGATAGAAAATATTTTTTCTTGATTTACTTTTGAAAAAATTTTATAATTTGCTATGCGAGGATTATTTTTTCTTATTCTACTTTTAACATACTCTGTGTCATTTTCACAAACTGTGAAAGTAGGGGTCTGGAATAATCCACCATTGTCCATCATTTCTGATAATAATGTTACAGGTTTTATACCTGACATATTTGAAAAAATATCAAAAGACCAGGATATAGATTTCGTATATGTAAAAGGTGGATGGGAAGAACTCTATACAAAACTGAAAAATGGTGAAATCGATATCTTCATGCCCATAGGGTATTCGGAGAAAAGACTTAATGAGATCGATTTTTCCAAGTATCCACTTTTTACAAATTGGGGACAGATCATTTGCAAAAAGGACAAATATCTAAACAGTATATCAGAGCTGAATGGTAAAAGAATCGCAATACAGAAAAATGATTTATATTTTACTGGTGATTTTGGCTTGCGACATCTTTTGGAAGAATTTAAAATCAATAGCAAC
The DNA here is from genome assembly GCF_049968475.1 of Calditerrivibrio sp. NCBI lineage: Bacteria > Pseudomonadati > Deferribacterota > Deferribacteres > Deferribacterales > Calditerrivibrionaceae > Calditerrivibrio > Calditerrivibrio sp. The sequence goes on from NZ_JBMFQS010000001.1 coordinate 56,046, forward strand.
ATTATCTTTTTAGACAATTACATCGAAGTATTCCATAAAATCTTAAACGATGAGGCTGATTGCGCATTGGTAGCTAAATCTTTTATACTATCTAATAAAGATAACGATATAAAACCCACCAGCATAATTGTTCAACCTTTGGAAGTACATTTCGGCTACAGCAAAAAACTGGATAATCATACTAAGTCCCAGATTGATGAAGGGATAAAGAAACTTATTGATGACAAAGACTCTTATTACTATCATTTATTGAATTATTTAAATGAAACGGGTTATAATTACAGTATTTCAACTTTTTATATTCAAAAGTTTTTCCTACCTATAATTGCTTTTATTGCAATTTTGGTTTTTGTGCTTCTCTTATTTAATGTTTTATTAAGAAAAAAGGTGGTGCAAAAAACATATGAGCTACATAACACAATAGAGAAATTAAAGAATTCTGAATCGAAACTAAAGGCTATACTGAATTCTATGCCAAACATTATTTTTGTGATAAACAAAGATTTTCGATATGTGGATGTGATTACAAACAGAGATGACCTTCTCCTATCTCCAAAAGATCAAATAATTGGAAAATCGATATACGATTTTTTTACCGGAGATAAACTACTGCTCTTTGAAAATCATATAAAAGATGTAATAGAGCATATGCATAGATCCAACATTCTCTACGATATTGATATAAATGGCAACACAAGGTATTTCGAGTCGTTTGGGGTACCTATGGTTTTAGGCAATGAAGTGTTCGGATTATTTCAGATTGTTGAAAGGACAGATCTGGTAATGGCCAATGATGCTTACCGTAGGGCTATGATGGAACTCAGCGTAGAGAAAGATAAGCTCAATAGAATCCTGAATTCAGTAAGTGAGATGGTTATCTTTGCAGATCCAGACGGTCAGATCACTTTTACAAATAGATCCACAGTTGAATTTTTTGGTAAGAGTTTAATAGGGGGCAGATTATCTGAATTGATCTTTGAAGATATAGAAGGTAATAGAATCGACTTCCCAGTTTGCAAAGATTCCAAAAATATATCTCATTGCCGACTAAATAATAATTATCTGGTTTTAAATGATAAAAAATATGAGATTGAGGGGGAAATTCAACCCATATACGACAGTGCCTCCAGGATCAATGGCATACTGATCGTTTTAAGAGATGTAACCAATGAGAAACGCCGTGAAAGGGAATTGATTAAAGCTGATAAGCTTGAAACCATTGGAAGAATTGCGGCAGGAATAGCCCACGATTTCAACAACTATCTTGGTGCAATCCAGAATTATGTATCATTCCTCCAATTAAACGATGATAATAAAACCATAGCCGAAAGTATCATATCAATAATAAAAAAGAGCCAGAATCTTACCAAACAGCTTCTTACCTTTTCAAAGGGGGGTACACCTGTATTTAAAATTGCAGATGTGGGTAAGCTTGTTAAAGAGGTGGCAACATTTTCCCTTAGGGGTAGCAATATCAAAGAGGAGTTTGATATACCAGATTCTTGTTTTTGTGCTAAAATAGATGAAGGTTTTTTAAGTCAGGTGGTATCAAATTTAGTGATTAACGCCAGAGATGCTATGGGTAATAATGGAAAGATTAAGATAAGTATCTCAAAAGTATATCTCCACAAAGACAACGAATTTCATCTTGAAGAAGGTGAATATATAAAGGTGTCGATCAAAGATTCTGGACCTGGAGTCCCTCAATCTTTACAGAATAAGATATTCGATCCATTTTTCACTACAAAATCGAATGGTACAGGATTGGGGCTTACCACGAGCTATGCAATCATCAAAAACCATAAAGGGGAATTATCCTTTTTGAATCATGAGGATGGGTGTGAGTTTTTCTTTTTTATCCCTTCCAGTGATGATTCTGAATGCGATAAGAAATCAGAAGGTCAGGATAGTAAACCTAAGTTAGATGGAAAAATTAAAGTTTTATACATGGATGATGAGAATATACTAAGAGATTCTTTTGGGCTTCTTATGGAGGCTATCGGTGCTGTAGTGGTAAGTGTGCAAAATGGGGAAGAAGCTCTGAAAGCTGTCCAGAAGGAGAGGTTTGACATTATTGTACTAGATCTTACTATAAAAACTGGTATGAGTGGAAAAGATACGATAAAAAAACTCAAAGAGATGAAGGTCGATAGTTTCTTCGTGGTGTCCAGCGGTTACTCAGATGATCCTGTAATACATAACTTTAAAGAGTACGGTTTTGATGGGTATCTGCCAAAACCATTTAGTCTTAAAGAGGTAAAAGAGATGTTAGAAAACTATAAAATGAGACATTCTTGATCTCTTTAAATGCTATTGAAAAAAACTGAATTGGGGGGTAGAATAATACAAAAAAATTAGAGGATGGTTATAAATGTCCAACATCAGAGGATTTAGAATCCAGCATGATAGCCTAACTGAAAAGCAAAAAATATTTATAGATGATCTTTCAAAGAGGTTTGCCGAAAAAACAAACAAATCAAAAAATTATGTAAGTGGCAATCGATACCATCTTTGCGACTGGATAAACTCCCTTGGATTTAAGCTTTCCTTAAAAGAGATGCTATATCCCATCATCTCCCATTCCTCTGAAGGTGCATATTTTACAGATATAGATGGAAATAGATATATCGACATAGCAATGGGTTACGGTGTATGTTTTCACGGTCATAAACCAAAATTTGTGTATAATGCCATAAAAGAGAGGCTTGAAAGGGGCTTTGAACTTGGCCCCCAAACGGTGGAAGCGGGAGAAGCAGCAAACCTAATACATCATTTGACAGGTGTAGATAGAGTAACCTTCTGCGGAACTGGATCCGAAGCTGTTATGTTTGCCCTCAGGATAGCAAGAGGCTTCACAAATAGGAAAAAGATCGTAATCTTTGCCAATTCATTCCATGGTACTTTTGACGGGGTGTTAGGAAAAACGACGGAAGAGATTACGATTCCCGTATCACCCGGCACCACCGAAGGGATGGTGGAGGATTTGGTGGTATTGGAATATGGTTCGGACACTGCTCTTGATTACATCAGAAAAAATGCCGACACCCTTGCTGCTGTGATGGCTGAGCCGGTGCAGACCAGAAACCCTTCCCTGAGGCCGGTGGAGTTTTTAAAAGAGATCAGAAAACTTGCCGATGAAAAGGGGTTTTTACTTATATTTGATGAAACGGTGACCGGTTTTAGGGTACATTATGGTGGTATACAGAAACTTTTTGATATCAAAGCAGATATAGTCATTTACGGAAAAGCTCTTGGGGGAGGAATGCCCATAGCTGCAGTGTGTGGAAGGGATGATGTAATGAAGATTGTGGATGGCGGATACTACAGCTTTGGGGATGAAACATATCCGGATCCATACGTAATCTTTTTTGCCGGGACATACTACAAGCATCCACTCTCTATAGTGGCGACGCTTGCCTCCCTAAAAGAGATAATGAAAAATGGAAACAACCTACAGGAATATACAAATAATCTTACATCGATCCTGGTGGAAAAGCTGAATAATCTTTTTAAACAGAAAAGTGTCCCGATAGTGGTACATTCATTTTCATCATTTTTCAGATTCATCACGATAGACCCTTACCCTTTTGTGAAGGATCCAATTGAGCTTGAGATACTATTTTTGTTAATGATTTTAAAAGGTGTCTACGTATGGGAGCGGCGGATATGCTACCTTTCCACCCAGCATACCATCCAGGATGTGGAAAATATCGTTAAAATAGTGGATGAATCGATTGATGAGATGAGAAGTGGAGGTTTTAGCTTTACATTTTAAAAGTAGGAGGTAAAGATGTCATTTTTGGTGGAATTTGCAATGTTCCCCACTGACAAAGGGGAAAGTGTAAGCAATTACGTAAGCAGAATAATTAAAATGATCGATGGCCTCGGAATACCTTACAAACTCACACCAATGGGTACGGTGTTTGAGGCAAATAGTATGGAAGAAGCTTTGGAAATTATAAACATTGCTTACAAACAGCTTGAACCAGATTGCAATAGGATATATACCGTCATAAAGATGGATATCAGAAAAGGTGCCAAAAATAGGATGGAGGGGAAGATAAAATCTGTGGAAGAAAAATTAAATAAAAAGATTAGATCATAGTTTTATCTAAACCATGTGGGATTTAAAGACTATTTTGTTGCTTTTAATATACATCTTTTAAAATTGTTTTATCTAAACCATATAAGATTTAAAGGAAACAGGAAATCGGCAAAAGAGAACCGGTACACGGAAACCGGCAAACGTACGTAGAACGTTGAAACGTCGAACATCGAACTATTAGTTTTTAATGTTTATCAATTCGAATCTTCCCTATTTCATATAATATTGACCAGATTTTTGCACAGTACTTTGATCGTTTTTTGTCTATAATGGAGTTTTTCAAGTTGTCAATATAGCTGTCATAAACTTCTTTAACTCTTCCTTTTTTACTATAATTCTAAACTTATAGTCTGCATTTGGGGTTTTTATTATTGAGTAGTTAATACCTGCTTCCTTCATAAGGTCAATTAAATCCAGCTCCACCCTTGCCCTGATTACGACCTCGTCATTATTGCAATAACCATCCTGTAATGCTGTAGTATCCATTTTTAGTAAATAGCAACATATTACCACCATTATAAGAAGTTATTTGTAGTTAATTAATATTAAATAGTTATACAGCTTCATCTATCTTTTTTTTACCATCTGGATCGACCTGCTTTATTTTAAAAAAGGCTGGATCTGCATAAAATTCATCTTTCCCAGTAAACTCTTGTGAAAATATTTCCATCAGACCATTTTATTGATAGATCCCCTTTATAAGCCTGGAAAAGGGTTTTGCCTAATCTGTAGGCCAATTTGTCGTTTGTGGTATAAACGATAATCATATCATCTTTTTCTTCAATTTTGCCTATTCTTGGTAGGGCGGTTTTAGTGCGTTGTTTTTGCTCTTCATTCTTTAGCAGATTCATTATTTCATCTCTGTGTTTTTTGGCGAATTCACCTTTTATATAAAGTATGCCTTCGAAATATTCTTCTTTTATTTTCTTACATGCGGGGCATAGGATTGGATTTTTCATCTCTTCTGGTCTGGCATTTAATTTCCAATGTTTGTCCACATATGTAATTTTACACTGGGTACAGTAGGAATAGTTTAGGAACTCTGATCTATATGGGTCATCGTGGAAGTCGAAGAACTTGATATAAGGAAGAGACTTAAACTTTTGTAGTTTCATATGCTACCTCCTTGCATCTATATTTTGTAAATAAATCTACCTACTATAAATTATACGTAATGAGAATCTAAATTCAAGTATATTTTTTAAAATTAGACCAGTCATGAGGTCTGTAAATTTTTGTTGATTTCAATTATTTGTTGGCATATAAACTATTTTAGATGTAATAAAAATTAAGGAATATTTACTATGTTTTCTAAGGTTTTGACATTTCACTTGGTGGGTATTGATGCCGTTTTGGTGGATGTTGAAGTGGATATACGTGAAATGGGGCTTCCATCGTTTACCGTTGTGGGACTGGCGGAAGGGGCTGTAAAGGAGAGCAAAGAAAGGGTAAAATCTGCCCTTAAAAATCTTAATTTTAATTTCTTTTCAAAACCTATTACGTTGAATCTTGCACCAGCAGATATCAAAAAAGATGGTTCACATTTCGATTTACCCATTGCCATTGGACTTATTGCTGCAGCAGGTTTTATTACAAAGGATCTTTCGAATACTGTCTTTGTGGGGGAGTTATCGCTGGATGGGGATTTAAGAGGGGTAAACGGTGTATTACCTATGACACTAAGCGCTTTAAATTCTGGTATAAAAAATATTATTGTCCCTTACGATAACGGGCAGGAAGCTGCAATAGTTGACGGTATCAATGTTTATGGTTTTAAGAATATTTCTGAAGTGGTGGGTTTTTTAGTTGGAGATATTGATGGGGAGAGGTTTAAGATTGAAAAGAGTCAGAATGAAGATGACAGGTTGCTTTACGATGTTGATTTTATGGATGTAAAGGGGCAGTTTCTTGCCAGAAGAGCTGCTGAGATTGCCGCATCCGGAATGCACAATATGCTCATGATAGGTTCCCCTGGTAGTGGAAAAACGATGATAGCCAAAAGGATTCCTACAATTCTTCCTCCTATGAGCCTTGAAGAATCGATAGAGACTACCAAGATACATTCTGTTGCGGGTATACTTAAAAACAAAGGTAGGTTGGTGAGAGAAAGATATTTTTCCTCAATTCATCACACCACCAGCGACATTGCCCTGATAGGTGGAACAAGGGATGCCAGACCTGGTGCCATCTCAATTACCCATAATGGTGTGCTGTTTCTGGATGAATTTCTTGAATTTAAAAGAACCGTTCTTGAGGTTTTAAGGCAACCAATGGAAGATGGTGTCATTACGGTATCAAGGGCTAATAGAACTGTCACTTATCCAGCTAAGTTTATGCTTGTGGCGGCTTGTAATCCATGTCCCTGTGGCTTTTATGGCGACCCTGTGAAACAATGTGTCTGTTCTGAAATGCAGGTAAAAAGATATAGAAGTAGGCTTTCAGGGCCTTTGATGGATAGAATAGATATACATGTCCATGTGGCATCCTTAAATTTTGATGAGCTTTCGAGCATCCCAAACGGTGAAAGTTCCGAGACAATTAGAAAACGTGTGGAGAAGGTTCATCTTATTCAAAGAGAGAGATTTAAAAAAGATAAGATATATTTTAATTCCCAGATGTCTGAAAAACATATAAAAAAGTATTGCCAGCTCAATCAGGATTCTATATCTTTACTTGAGAAGGTTAATAAAAAATACCACTTCTCCGCCAGAAGTTATTCAAAGATTCTTAAAGTTGCAAGAACAATTGCAGATATGGATGATGCAGATGGGATAGAGACCAAACATATAATGGAAGCTGTAAAATTTAGAATTACAGATCAGTGGACAAATGAACTATAGGGGTGTTTGATGAATAATATATATTTTATAGGTTTTATGGGTACCGGTAAGACCACAATTTCCAGACTTATTGCAGAACGTCTGAATATGAAATGGGTGGATCTGGACGATATGATACAGCAAAAGGAAAAAAAGACCATCGTGGAGATCTTTAGGGAAAATGGGGAAGAATATTTCAGAAATCTTGAAAAAGAGGTTCTAACGGATTTGGCGGTAGAAAGGGGGTATGTGGTGTCCACAGGTGGTGGTATTGTTATCATTGATGAGAATGTTAAAATTATGAAAGAAAGTGGCTTAATTATTACTCTTGTGGCATCTCCGGATGTTATATATGAAAGGTTGAAAGATGATCAGAGTAGACCACTGCTTCAGGTACCAAATCCTTTGGAAGAGATCAAAAGATTAATGTATGAGAGGGCGCCTTTTTATATTAAAGGAGATATGATCATAGATACGTCATTTGACGAGCCGGATATGATTGTGGAGGAGATTTTAAAAGAGATTGAAAAGAGGAAAAATGGAAAAGGTACATGTTAATCTGAATTATTCAAAATATTTTAGCTATGATATACTAATAGACCATAATTTTGTTGATAATGAACTTAGGGGGATTGCAAATTATAATAGGGCCCATCTAGTCGTTGATAAAAATGTCTGTGAACTTTACAATTCTTTTTTTGTTGGCGATATTTTTATACTAAATTCATCAGAACACAATAAAAATTTAAATACAGTTTATGAGATACTCAATTTTATGAAAAATAGAAAAGCCCTCAGAAATGATACACTTTTTGCGGTTGGGGGTGGTATTGTTGGAGATGTTGCGGGTTTTGCGGCATCGATATATATGAGGGGGATAAACTTTATTCAGGTGCCCACCACTTTATTGTCTATGGTTGATAGCAGTGTTGGTGGGAAGACGGGAGTAAATCTGGGGGACGTGAAGAATCTTGTGGGATCTTTTTATCAGCCCAAAAAGGTGCTGATTGATACATTATTTCTTACTACACTGCCTGAAGATGAATTTAAAAGTGGTCTGGCGGAAGTTATCAAATATGCGTTACTCTTTGATAAAGATTTGTATGAATTTTTAATAAGTAATAAAACAGATGTGGTCAAACGTAGGGAAGATGTTATAATCAAGATTATTAAACGTTGTTGTGAGCTTAAAGCAAAGGTCGTAGAAGAGGATGAAACGGAGCAGGGGATCAGGAAACTTTTGAATCTTGGGCATACGTTTGGGCATGCCATAGAGGTTGATTCTGATCATGAGATAAAACATGGTATTGCCGTTGCAAAAGGGATCTATTTAGAGGCTTTATTTGCCTATGAAAAAGGGATGATAGGTAAAAATGTGTTAGATGATATTGAAAAGATTTTTGAAATATACGATTACGATTTAAATTATCAGGTAAGGGATTTTACACTTTTTATCAATGCTATTGGATCTGATAAAAAGGCTATGTCGAGTGGCATTGTGCTTGCATTGACATCTGATGTGGGAAGTGGTATAATTAAAAGTGGGATTGATTTAGATAGTATAAAAAAATTTTTTGAAGGTGCCAGATGGATGAGGCCTCAATAAAAAGATATCTTAAAGATGTGGAGTATTTTTCAAAAAAATTAGAAGAGGATCCTACTTCAAGAGTTTTTATGCCTCTTGCTTTTGCCTATTTGAGATTGGGAAAATATGATAAGGTGATAGAAGTATGTAGCAAAGGGTTGGATAATCATCCGGATTACCATGCTGCAAAGGTTGTGCTGGCAAATGCTTTTTTAGAAAAAGGGATGCTTGATGAGGCAAAGCATCTTCTTTATGATGTTGTGGAAAAAGTACCTGAAAACTATAGAGCAAATAAGATGTTGGGGGATATATTAAGGGAATCTGGTGATATAATTGGCGCCACAGTTTACTACAGGAATGCCCTTGTGGCTGCTCCAGAGGATTTTGAACTGAAGGTGTTGATTGAAGAATTGACGGAGTCTCTTGGTGGTAAAGCGTTCCCGAGGGATGATGAGCTAAAATCGATGGATGAGACGATAGGAAAAGTTGAAACGGCTCCTATAGATGAAGATATGTCAGAGCTCAAATCTGAAATCGGTAAGATGGGGCAATTGATTTCTGATGAAGAGGAATCAAGATCAAACGTGGTGGAGATCCCTGACAGCATTGTTTCAGCAACTGAATTGATGGAAGAAGCTCAAAAATCCAGTTCTGAAAATGTTGAACTTCAGTTTGATACCCTCGATTTAGGCAATCTTGAACAGATAGAAGGGGTCAGTGATGCATCCAAATTAAAAGATGAACCCATCAAAATAGATGAAGATCTGATTGAAAAATTTGATTTTGGTGGCGAAAAGAGCGATTTTGATGTGGAAAAACATGTTGGTCTTGAAAGCTTTGATAGTCTGGCGGAATCTCTCCCTATTAATATTGAAGAGCAAAAGAAAGGTGATGAGTTATCCATAGATAAAAAAGATGATAAATCGAAAATTCTGGATGAGCCTGGTAATCTAACCAATGATATTAATTTAGATTTATTGGATTTGAATGTGGGTGGTACTGCCACCGTAGAATCAAGAATAGATGACCCCCTTGAAAATTTATTTGAAACTTCAGAACCTTCCATTTCTGAGGATGAAAAACAGCTTGAAATTATGGAGGGTGCCTTTAATCTTGAATTAGACAAAAAGACTGATGAAGTAGGTAAGGTTTCTGGGGATGAAGAATTGAGGACTGATTCAAAGGTTGTGGAAGAGCTTGAAAGATGGTTGAATAATATCAAAAAGATCAAAGAGGAGCGCAGTGTTTAATAAAACGCTTGAAACTATTTTAAAAGCTGTAAAAGGGGTAAGAATGGTGGCCATCTTTGACGGGGATGGTTTTGTGGTGTATAATGTGGGGGATGAGAATATAGCAGATGAGGTAGGGGCTGAGTTTTCATCGTTACTAAAATATTTAAAAAAGATTTCAGCAAATCTTGATATAAACAGTATCAATTCTTTTATTTTTGAAGGGGAAAACAGAAAGATGCTTTTTAAAAAGATCACTGAGGAATACTATGTAGTGGTTTCAATGGACGTTGATGCTATCATTGGGAAGCTAAGGTATGTACTCGATTTGATGAATGAACAACTTATAAAGGAGCTCTTGTGATGAATGTTTTGGTGATCAATGGGGCAAATCTAAATATGCTTGGTAGAAGGGAGCCTGAAATATACGGTAAAGAAACACTTGATGATATAAATTCATATTTAAAAGATTACGCAGAGAATAAAGGGTTGAAATTAGATTTTTTTCAATCCAACCTGGAGGGTGAGATAATAAATAGAATTCATGAAGCTTATGGAAAGTATTCATATATTATAATAAATCCTGGAGCATTCACTCATACCAGTATAGCAATAAGGGATGCTATTTTATCCGTAGGGATCCCTTTTATAGAGGTGCATTTGTCCAATGTATATGCCAGGGAGCCTTTCAGAAAGTTCTCCTATCTTTCGGATGTGGCAAAAGGGGTGATTACAGGTTTTGGGAGAGACTCCTACCTTATGGCAATCGATTATTTATCCCGTAATATCAAATAATCTGTCAGAGAATGAATAATGAAAGATTTACGTAGAGTAGAAAAATTTAGACAGAAGATAGAATCTTCAGGTAAGATCCCATATCTTATATCGGATATGGGGGATGTGCTATACCTCAGTGGGTTTACCGGAAGTATTGGATATATTTTAATAACAGAAGGGGAGAATATCTTTATCACAGATGGTAGATATGAAGAGCAATGCAAAATTGAGTTGAAGGGTAGTTGGAGGGTTGAAATCGTAAGCTCTTATAAAGAATATTTTGAAAAACTAAGAGAGCTTTTTCACAAGCTGTATGTGACGGATAAATTGCCACTGAATCTCTATTTAGATTTGAGTAAAAATGTTGATCTGGTAGTTGACGATTTTTCTGAAATAATGCAGATGAGAATGATAAAAGATGACGAAGAGATACAGATGATAAAGAATGCCTATCAGATTGCTGCGGATGCAATGATGAATAGTTTATCCGGTTTTGTATTCGGGAAGACCGAAAGGGAATGGGCTGCAATTTTAGAATATAATATGAAGCTATCCGGTGCTGATAAGGAAAGTTTTGATACGATTGTGGCATCTGGATATAGGGGGGCTATGCCACATGGTAGGGCATCGGATAAGGTAATCAATATCTTTGAACCGGTTATTATAGATTATGGATCAAAAGCCAACTACGTCAGTGATATTACCAGGATGGTATACATGGGTAATGACAGCGAGGTGTTGGATAATTTAAAAATTATTTCTGAAACTGTTGATTATTGTATAGATCTTATCATGCCAGGGGAGATCTGTTCTGAAATATATCAGAAAAGTAAGAGATATCTCGAGAAATATAATCTTGATGAATATTTTAATCATGGTCTTGGACATTCAATTGGTATAGATGTACATGAGAAACCTTCTCTGAGTAAATATGATGATACAATCATAAAGGAAGGGATGATATTTACGGTGGAGCCAGGGATCTATTTTCCGGGTAAGTATGGTATCCGGATGGAGGAGACAGTTTTGGTTAAGAAAAATGGTTGTGAAATTATTAGTTCTGTGCTAAAAGATAGGCTGCTTAAACTATGATAATGCTTATAAAATAAGTAAATATGTGATAAAAATGAAAAAAGAGGTGAAAGATGGTAGTTACTCCAAACCAATTTAGAAGAGGCACAAAAATAGAGGTAGATGGTGAACCATATACAGTGGTGGAATATCTACATATAAAAATGGGTCGTGGTGGAGCAAACGTAAGGACAAAGATGAAAAGTCTTATAACCGGAAGGGTAATCGAAAGAACATTTACTTCCGATGAGAAGATTAAGCAGCCTGATTTTGAAGAGAAACAGATGCAGTATCTTTATAATGATGGCGAAAATTACTATTTTATGGATAATGAGACCTACGAGCAGATTACCATGACCAGTGAAGAGGTGGGGGAAGCTGCCCTTTTTATGCCGGAGAATATCAATGTTAAGGTTCAGATATTCAACAAAAAGCCGATAGGCGTGGAGATTCCAAATTTTGTTGAATTAGAGGTTGTAGAAACCGTGCCTGGCATAAAAGGTGATACTGTGAGCGGTGGTTCTAAGCCTGCAAAAGTTTCCACTGGTGGTACCGTTACAGTGCCACTTTTTGTAAATGAAGGGGATATAATAAAGATCGATACAAGGGATGGTTCATACATAGAAAGAGTGAGTAAATAATCCAAATTTCTAACTGAATTTAAAAAAAATTATATATAGCACTTTTTGATTAAAACTGGGGAAGGGTAAAAAAAATATAGGGGTGTGTTTATGGATATCAAAGAGTTAAAAGAACTTGTAAAGTTTATCGAGAAGTCAGGATTTACAGAGTTTGAGTATGAGACGGATAATGTAAGGGTTTACCTCTCAAAGAATGTGCAGGTGGGACAGATAATTGCTCCTCAGGTACAGTCTCAGATGGTTACCACTGCTAATCAACCTGTGACAACAGGGAATGCTACAGAAAATGTTGTGGAGAAAAAGTCAGAGGAATTATCGGGTAACCCAAACCTTGTGGAGATAAAATCACCGATTGTAGGAACCTTTTATGAGGCACCAGCTCCAGGAGCAGACCCATTTGTAAAAGAGGGTGATATCGTAAAAAAAGGGAAAACCCTCTGTATCATCGAAGCTATGAAGATCATGAATGAGATAGAAGCGGAGTTTGATTGTAAGATAGTAAAAAAAGTGGGGAAAAATGGTGTCCCTGTGGAATTTGGCGAAACGATATTCTTAGTAGAAAAAGTATAGGTGTTTTATGTTTAGAAGAGTATTGATAGCCAATAGAGGGGAGATAGCTTTAAGAATCATAAGGGCATGTAGAGAGCTTGGGATTGAGACGGTGGCTGTATATTCTGAAGCGGACAGGGAATCCCTCCATGTGGCATTTGCAGATTCTTCAGTTTGTATCGGTGGAGCCTCACCAACCCAAAGCTATTTAAATATCAAAAATATTATAGCTGCTGCGGAAATATCGGATGCAGATGCTATTCATCCTGGATATGGATTCCTGGCTGAAAATGCCACTTTTGCCAAAATTTGTGAGGAGTGTGGGTTTACATTCATCGGTCCATCTCCGGAACATATAGATCTTATGGGGAATAAATCGAATGCAAAGGAGACGATGAAGAAGCTTGGTGTTCCGGTGGTGCCTGGTAGTGATGGCCCAATTAAGGACGCAAAAGAAGCTTTGAACTTTGCAAAAAAGATCGGTTTTCCGGTGATGATAAAGGCCTCTGCTGGTGGTGGTGGTAAGGGGATGAGGATGGCTCATAACGACATCACATTCCTTAAAAACTTTGAAACTGCCAAGATGGAAGCAAAAAATGCATTTGGCAACGATGAGGTTTACATAGAAAAACTGATCGAAGATCCAAGACATATTGAGATACAGGTATTTGGTGATGGGAAGGGTAAAGGGTTACATTTCTTTGAAAGGGAATGTTCCATTCAAAGGAGGCATCAAAAGCTATTAGAGGAGGCTCCAAGTATTGCTATTGACGATGCCACAAGAAAAAAAATGGGGGAAGTTTCCGCAAATGCAATAGCCCAGCTTAAGTATAAGAATGCTGGTACTATTGAGTATCTTCTGGACAAACATGGTAATTTCTATTTTATGGAGATGAACACCAGAATCCAGGTGGAGCACCCTATAACTGAGATGATAACGGGGATCGATTTAGTAAAGCTACAATTGATAGTCGCAGCAAAAGGGGAGATCCCTTTTAATCAGGAAGATATTAAGCTAAACGGACATGCAATTGAGTTTAGAATAAATGCAGAGGATCCTGAAAAGTTTACACCTTCACCAGGGCTTATAAAAGCTTACTACATCCCCGGTGGTTTTGGGGTAAGGGTGGACTCTGCTGCATACCAGGACTATTACATTCCTCCATTTTATGATTCAATGGTGGCAAAGCTTATCGTTCATGGAAGAGATAGATCTGAAGCAATAGAAAGGGGTAAAAGGTGTCTCAAAGAATTTGTGGTGGAAGGGGTGAAGACCACCATCCCTTTACATGAAAAGATCCTTGAAAATCACCACTTCATTGCGGGGAATATTGCCACGGATTTTTTAGATAAGCACTTTAAATGATAGGGGTATAAGTTGAGAAAGATATTAATTGGAATATGTTTACTGATTATACCATTTTTTGGGTTTGCTGAAGAGGATGTTAACTATATAAAAGAATTTTTAAAGGCTAATATGCTTATAAATGATGGGAACATAAAGGATGCTTTACCCATACTTGAAAAGATCAACAAGAATGTTGATGATGAGGCGATAGTCATAAAACTGGCGGAAGTTTACATCGCATTGGGTAAAAAAGATGAATTTGATAGACTCATGGATAAAAGCCTGAAAAAAGAGGTGTTTAGTAAAAGCTCGACCATACGAAGATTTTATGCTAATACATTAGCCACTGTATTCAATAAAACCGATGAAGCCATTAATCAGATGAAGAAGCTTGTGGAGATAGATCCATCTACGGAAAACCTTCTTCTGCTTACAAAACTTTGTGAGACCAAAAAAGATTTTTCCTGTGCCATAAGTGCAATGAACAAGATTATTGAAAAAGAACCCACTGCAGAGAATTATTATAAAAGAGGTCTTTATTACTACAATCTCGAGTTGAAGCCGAATGCCCTTAGGGATTTTGAAGCCTCTTTGAAGTTGGAAAAGAATTTTATGCCTATGCTGATGATATCTGAGATATATATACAGGATAATAACACGGATCTGGCTATTAAATATCTGGAAGATGCTGTGAAGGAAAAGGCAGGGCTGGTGATACCTGAATATAGACTGGCGGAGCTTTACAGGGTAAAAGGGGATTTCCAGAAATCGGTGAAGTATTTTGAAATGATAGCTGATAAAGTTAGTGACCGGGAAAAACTTTATGTATACAAACAAATCGCTGGTATCTATTTTGAATTAAAAGATTACGATTCAGCTTTTGTATGGTTTAGCCGTTTAAATGAGGTTGATAAGAATGATCAATTATCGTATTATTACCTTGGGGTCATAAGTGAGCTAAAAAAAGATTTTCAGCAAGCTGTAAAATATTACAAAGAGCTTACCCTTATGGATCCCCGTCATACTTTTGGGAAAAAAAGACTTGCCTATGCTTATATGAAAATTAAAGATTATCCCAATGCACTATCTGCTATTGAATCGATAGATAAAGATGAAAGGGATGTGGACTATTTTAGAATTAAAGCATTGATATATGCGGAAAAGAAAGATACTCAAAATCAGCTGGCAACACTGATTGATGGCCTTTCCAAAAATCCAAACAGCGAAGATCTTTTATTTGATATTGCCGACTATTACGAAAAGGTAAAACAGTACGACAAGGTGGAGTATTACCTGAAAAAGCTTCTATCGATAAATCCCAATAATGCGTCTGCGTTAAACTACCTTGGGTATCTCTATGCTGAACAGAATAAAAATCTTGTTGAAGCTTATAATATGATAGAAAAAGCCCTGAAGCTTGAGCCAGAAAATTCCGCATATCTTGATAGTATGGCGTGGGTGCTTTATAGATTGAAAAGGTACCAGGAGGCGTTTGAATACCAGAAGAAAGCTTTGAAAAGATCTCCGGAAGAAAAAGAGATGATTGATCATCTGAAGGAGATTCTTAATGCTCTTGGGATCAATAAAAGCATTGAGGATATTTTGAAAGAGGTAAAATGAAATTTATACTGAAACTATTTTTTTCTTTTGGTTTATCTATTTATTTGATTTACGGGTGTGCAACCAAAGAGGTGTCAATTCCTGTTGCCCCTGTGGACAACAAGACAGAGTATGAGGAGCATCTTAAGAAATTGATAACAAAATTGGCGGAGAAAAATCCCATTATTTGTAGTTACAAAAGTAGTGTTATCTTCGATTATCAGGATGAAAAGACAAAAGTCAAAATGAAAGGACTTGTTAATAAAGATTGCGATAACAATGGTGAAGTTGTGGTTCTGGGGCCATTTGGGGTTGTACTATACAATGCAAAATATAAAAATGGCGTCCTTGAGATCTCTAAGGATAATGATACACTCATTGTAAACGAGAAAACTCAAAATAAGGTTTCAGAAATGATTCGATATATTCATCTTTTGAACTACCCTGGAATTTTGCCGGATGAGACCTATGCTTTCAGGGAAGAAGGGGATAAGATATTGTTTCATAAGGATAATGTAAGCATATTTACAGAAGACTTTAATATTAAAAAGATTGTTTTTGGCAGGATCACTGTGGTCTACAATGTGGAAAAAGGGAAAATAAAAGAGATTACTTTGATACAGGAAGATAAAAATAGATATTTAAGGATCATTTTTAATTAATTATGGATTTTATTAGAAGCTATGCTAAGATTAACATATTTCTACATATTATAAATAAAAGAGGTGATGGTTATCACGATATCTTTTCTTTAATGGCGAAGATAGGGCTATACGATACTGTTTTTGTTGAAAAGTCTGATCGTTTTGAAATAGATTCAAACGTTAGATGGTTGCCTACGGATGAAAATAATATCGTTTATAAGGTTTATCAAAAGGTAAAAGAGATCTACGATATTCCACCGGTGCGATTTAAGATATTTAAAAATATTCCAGCTGGAGCGGGTTTAGGTGGTGGGAGCAGTAATGCGGAAGCTGGTTTGACTCTTTTGGATGTTTATTTTGGTCTAAATATGGGTTATCAGGAAAAGATGGATATTTTAAAATCTGTTGGATCGGATACGGCATTTTTTTTGGTTAAAGATGGTGTTGCCTATGCTGAAGGTCGGGGTGAGATTGTATCAAAAGGGCCATTACTTCCTAAGGCTAAGATATTACTGGTAAAACCACCTTTTTCTGTTTCAACAAAGGAAGCATATGCAGGTGTAAAATTAAGATTGACAAATAATTACAATGAAGATAAAATAAAAAGTTTCGTGGGATACGGCGATATGATAAAAATGCAGGAAAACGATTTTGAATATACAATATTTGAAAAATATCCAGAACTTAGCTGGATAAAAAATATGTTGATCAAGTTTGGTGCTGATGGTGCTTTAATGAGTGGCAGTGGTTCTACAGTGTATGGTGTATTTTCCAATGAAAATAAGATGAACGAAGCGGAAAGATTTTTTAGAAAATTAAATATATATTGGACATTAAAAACAACGATATTATAGGTGGTGCTATGGATTTTTTGGTTTTTTCGGGTAATTCTAATAAAACATTGGCTCAGGGGATTGTTGCCAAGCTTGGGTTGAGGCTTGGGGATGCCACTGTGAGTAAATTCAGTGATGGTGAGATATTTGTTAGAATAAATGAATCGGTTAGAGGTAGGGATGTTTTTGTGGTGCAATCCACTAATAACCCTGCAGAAGTTCATCTGATGGAGCTCATGATAATGGTGGATGCTCTTAAAAGAGCTTCAGCCAAGTCTGTGACGGCTGTTATGCCTTATTTTGGTTATGCCAGACAGGATAGAACTGTGGAGCCGAGGGTGCCCATCACGGCAAAGCTTGTGGCAAATCTCCTTACAAAATCTGGGATTGACAGGATTGTTACGATGGATTTGCATGCAGGGCAGATACAGGGTTTTTTTGATATCCCGGTGGATAACCTCTATTCAGTGCCGATAATTGCTAAGTACTTCAGGGATAAAGGGATGTGTGGTGAAGACTATGTTGTGGTTTCTCCGGATGCTGGTGGCGTTACGAGGGCAAGGGGGTTTGCAAAAGCTTTAGATACATCCCTTGCGATTATTGATAAAAGAAGATCCGGTCCCAATGTGGCAAAAGCTATGAATGTGATAGGTGATGTAAAGGGTAAAGGTGTAATAATAATAGATGATATGATAGATACCGCCGGTACGCTTGTGGAAGCAGCCCATGCCATTTTAGAACATGGAGCAACGAAAGTAGTTGCCGGTGCATCCCATGGTATTTTGAGCGGGCCAGCTATAGAAAGGATATTAAAGAGTGAACTGGAAGAGGTGGTAATTACAGATACAATTGAGGCCAGCAAAGAAAAGCTTTCTATTTCAAAGCTCAAAATATTATCAACAGCTGACCTTTTTGCCGAAGCTATAAACCGGATTTATAAAAAAGAGAGTATCAGTTCACTTTTTGTAAATATATAATATGAATAGATGGCTTGTGGCAGGGTTGGGTAATCCTGGAGATAAATACCGACTTACAAGGCATAACATAGGATTTATGGTGATGGATATGATGGCAGATAGGTTTAATCTGTCGTTTAAAGGTGGTTTTGAAGCAGATTATGCTGTTGCTGACATATTTGCTAAAAGATGTTATGTTGTAAAACCTCAAACTTATATGAATTTAAGTGGGAAGTCTATTTTTGAGATTTCGAGATATTTTGATATTCCCAAAGAAAATATTATCGTGGTACATGATGATCTTGATCTTTCTTTTGGTAGAATCAAAATAAAGGTTGGGGGTTCATCTGGTGGTCATAATGGTATTAATTCTATAATAGCCTCCCTTTCTTTTGCAGATTTTACAAGGGTTAAGATGGGGATAGATAAGCCTAAGTCGAAGGATGTGAGTGGGTTTGTTCTCTCTGAATTCAGTGCAGATGAGAAGAAGGTTTTACGGGATTTTGTGGAGCTTGGATGTAATGCAACAATTGCTATTTTAGAAAAAGATGTAAGATATGCAATGAATTTATACAACAAAAAAATAATAACTAAGGAGGTTAATGAAAGATGTCCAGCTTAATGTATTTGGCTCCAATAGTTGGTTTAGCAGGAATTGTGCTGGCAATTGTGCTCTATAACTATATTAAGAGCCAGCCGGCGGGTAATGAAAAGATGAAAGAGATCTCTGAAATGATCCATGAAGGTGCAATGGCGTTTCTTTTCAGAGAGTACAAGATCCTTGTATTTTTTATCATCGTCGTTTTTATACTTATATCTATTTCTTCGGATCTTGGTATTAAAACTGCCATTTCTTTCGTTTTTGGTGCAATAGCTTCTATTCTTGCGGGTTTTATCGGTATGAAAGCTGCTACGAGAGCAAATGTGAGAACCAGTGAAGCTGCAAGAAGTGGTGGTATAGCAAAGGCTCTATTTGTCTCCTATATGGGGGGATCAGTTATGGGACTTTCTGTGGCTAGTCTTGGTCTTATAGGTGTGGGGGTTTTGTTTGCTATATTTGGTGATCCCTCCACTGCAAAATATATAAATGGATTTGCTATGGGTGCTTCATCTATTGCACTTTTTGCAAGAGTTGGTGGTGGTATATACACAAAGGCTGCCGATGTGGGGGCTGACCTTGTGGGTAAAGTGGAAGCAGGTATACCTGAAGATGACCCAAGGAACCCTGGTGTTATTGCAGATAATGTTGGTGATAACGTGGGAGATATTGCTGGTATGGGGGCGGATATATTTGAATCCTATGTCGGGTCAATCGTTGCTACGATTGCAATTGCCGCCACAGCTTCTACGGATCAGCTTTCAATGCTTGGTGGGGAGCAGCTCAGGTTTCAACTTATGTACTTACCGATACTTCTTTCGGTAATAGGCGCTATTTCATCTATAATAGGGATATTCTCTATGATGGTTCTTAAAAATCTTCCTCCACAGAATGCGTTAAGATATTCGACATTTATAGGTGCCATTCTCTTTCTTATAGGATCTTATTTTACAATCTCATCCCAGGCTATAAGCAATGGAGTATTTCTTGCAGTATTCTTTGGTACCATTGCGGGGATAGTTATAGGGCTTATTACTGAATACTATACATCGGCTTCCCCTGTAAGAAAAATAGCTCTTGCTTCAAAAACCGGTCCAGCCACAAACATAATTCAGGGTTTTGCTGTTGGGCTTGAAAGTACAGTGTTACCAATCATTGCAATCTCAATCGCGGTATTGGTGGCAAATCATTATGCTGGACTTTATGGTATAGCACTGGCGGCTGTGGGTATGCTTGCTACAGTGGGTGTAACAATGACTGTTGACGCATATGGTCCTATAGCTGATAATGCCGGAGGTATATCCGAAATGGCTGAACTTGGACCTGAAGTAAGAAAAATTACCGATAGTCTGGATGCTCTTGGTAATACTACCGCTGCAATGGGTAAAGGTTTTGCTATTGGGTCTGCTGCTCTTACTGCTCTGGCTCTTTTTGCAGCTTACTCAAGCGCTGCAGGATTAAAAATGATAAACCTTGTGAGCCCATATACGGTGGTGGGGCTTTTTATCGGTGGCTTTTTGCCATTTTTAATTGCCGCTCTTACAATGACTTCTGTTGGTAAAGCTGCAGGTCAGATGGTGGAGGAGATTAGAAGGCAGTTTAGGGAGATACCTGGATTGCTGGAAGGTAAGCCTGGTGTAAAGCCTGACCCAAAAACTTGCGTGGATATTTCCACTTCAGCAGCATTAAAGGAGATGATATTGCCAGGACTTCTAGCGGTAATTGCTCCTATAGTTATTGGATTTGTATTCGGAAAAGAGGCACTGGGGGGTACCCTTGCTGGTGCTACAGTATCTGGTGTATTGCTTGCGCTTTTGATGGCAAATGCTGGTGGTGCATGGGATAATGCCAAGAAATATATCGAAAAAGGTGAGTTGGAAGGTGAAAAGAAGGGTGGTGATGCCCACAAAGCGGCTGTTACAGGGGATACAGTGGGGGATCCATTCAAGGATACAAGTGGACCGGCTCTTAATATTTTAATTAAGCTTATGAGCATAGTAGCATTGATAATTGCTCCACTTCTTAAGTAAATTTTGTTTTAGAATTCATCAGGTGGGATATTATTTAACTATCCCACCTTTTTTATATGGAGAATATGGAAAATTATATAGACATAGCTCTTGCCATAGCCCTTGCTCTTCTGGTTGGGCTTGAGAGGGGCTGGCATCTAAAGGATGAAGATGAAGGAAAAAGAATTGCAGGTATCCGGACATTTACAGTGGTGGGGATATTTGCATCCCTTTCGTCATTTTTTTCTAAGGAAGTGGCACCATATTTTATAATGGTTGCCTTTGGGGGGGTATCAATTGTAGTGTCTATTCTCATATTTAGAACAAGAAATGAAGAAGACAGAGGAATTACCACAGAGATATCTCTTTTAACGACATTTATAATCTCCACTCTTGCGGCGTATGGGTATAGATATATAGCTTCAGCTTCGGCAGTATTGATGGTGATTCTTCTCAGTTTGAAGCCGCAGATACATTCTTTTGTTAAAAGGATAGCCTTCGATGAATTAATCGCTTTACTCAAGTTTTTAGTTCTTATTTCTATAATCTACCCCATCCTTCCGAATACGACGATAGGTGGATGGACGTCGATTACTTATACAGATATTTTTAAGATTGTAATTATATTATCTGCTATATCATTTTTAGGGTATGTTGCGGTAAAGATAGCTGGTCCTAAAAAAGGTGTAATTCTTTCATCACTTATGGGTGGATTAGTGTCATCCACAGCTGTTACGATAAATCTCTCAAACTATTTCAGACAAAACAATGGTTCTCCGAATGTTTATACATTTGGTATATTGCTATCATGGGTGGTGATGTTTTTTAGAGTGGTTATTTTGACATGGATCTTTAATTGGGAACTGTTGATTATGGTCATACCGATAATCCTTTCTATGGTGATGGGGGTATTGATTTACCTATACATCATAAAAAAGGATCTGGACAATACATCTGAAATTAAAATGGAGATAAAAAATCCTATAGAGATTCTGTCTTCTATTAAATTTGCCTTATTGCTGTCCGCCATAATTTTTTTAGCTGAAAAAGGGAAAGAGGAATTTGGAAAGGTTGGAGTTTTAGTTATCTCAGTATTTTCAGGTATTAGTGATGTGGATGCCATAACGGTTTATCTTTCTAAACTTTCAATAGATAATGTTTTCAAAATCACCTCAGTGATCGGTATATTTCTGGCGGTGATTGTTAATACGTTGGTGAAATGTTGTATAGCGACGTATGTGGGGAGCAGAGCCCTTGGATCCGTTTTATTTAAAGTGACATTCATGATTGTATTGTTTGGGATTATTAGTATTGTTTTTGTTTTATATATTTCATAGAGTTTTGTATGATAACTGGGATCTTTTATTCATTATTTTCCGCCACTTGTTTTGGTTTTCTCGCAATATTTGGGAAATATGGTACAATATTAAAAATATCAGCCACAGAGCTTTTGACGTATAGATTTATTATAGGTAGTTTATTTTTCATACTCTTTTTTCTGCTTAAGGATAGAAAACTTTTTAGAATAGATTTTGAAAATTTTATTCGAGCCTGTGTTGCGGGGGGTATATTTTACCTTCTAATGAGCTATTTCTTTTTTAAAGCTCTGGAGTACGTTCCAGCCTCCACCACTTCACTTATACTTTACATCTATCCCTTTACGGTTTCTATACTGTCTATGTTCTTTTTCAAGATAAAAATCAGTAGAAGCCTATTAATATCGTTAATATTGATTGCTTCTGGGTGTATTCTAATTTTTTATGACGCCTTCAATAGATCACTCGATTTAAGAGGTGTACTCTTTGCAGTTTTAGCGATGTTAGTATTTTCCTTTTATTTGATTTATGTTCAAAAAACGATAAGTAATATAAAACCGATAACTTTTAGCTTCTACGTGATTTTTACCGCAGGGATATCATTTTCAATCTCTAATAACCCGTTGGGTATATTACATCTTAATAGCAAACAGTTAATTTTAGTGATTTTAATAGGCATTATCCCCACTTTTTTAGCTGTTACGTTGCAGTTTATCGCTATTGAAAAGATAGGTTCTGTCAACACAGCTATTTTTTCTACTGTAGAGCCAATAGTTACGGTTAGTGCCTCTTATTTTTTATTGGGTG
Organism: Calditerrivibrio sp.; assembly: GCF_049968475.1. NCBI lineage: Bacteria > Pseudomonadati > Deferribacterota > Deferribacteres > Deferribacterales > Calditerrivibrionaceae > Calditerrivibrio > Calditerrivibrio sp. Next base: position 78,932 of record NZ_JBMFQS010000001.1, read on the forward strand.
ATAACATTGTGATTCAGCAGGTAATGGGAATGTTTATGATAATATTAGGTATTGTGTTACCAAATTTGAAAAATATTAAAAAGAGGAGTTAATGTCTAAAAAGATTTCTCCGATTGTGGCGGATTTATTACTACTATTTACTGCTATAATATGGGGTTCTACGTTTATAATTGTAAAAAAAAGTATAGAAAGTATACCCCCCATAGCATTTAATACGATAAGGTTTGTGATAGCATCTCTTGTTTTGATGGTAATATTTCTATATCGACCCAAAAAAATTAACAAACAGGTGCTTATGGATGGATCTGTTTTGGGGCTGGTTCTTTTTTTGACATTTACCTGCCAGACAATTGGTCTAAAGTTTGTTACCGCATCAGAAACCGGTTTTATTACCGGTCTTTATCTGATATTTGTTCCAATCATATCGATGGTATTTTTAGGTAAAAAGATCGATATTAATACCATAGTTGCAGTGATTATTGCTTTTATTGGGTTATCCCTTATAAGTTTTACCGGAAAGGTTAACGTGGGTTTTGGGGAGTTATTAGTGCTACTTAACGCACTCTTTGTGGCTTTTCACATCCTTTTGGTGGATTATTATGGAAGAAGAGATGACGTTTTTGCCCTGACGTCGATACAGATTTTTGTTTTAACTCTTTTATCATTTATTTACGCTACTATTTTTGAAGGATGGAGTTTCAAGATTGCATTAAACGTCGATATCATGGTTGCTTTTTTGATTACCGGAGTGTTTGCCACCGTTGTGGCTTTTATGATTCAGACATATGCCCAAAAATATACCACACCCACTAAGGCAGCAGTTATTTTTACATTTGAGCCGCTTTCATCTGCATTTTTTGGGTATCTGATTGGGGGTGAATTGCTTAAAATTTCCCAATATTTTGGGGCTTTTCTAATATTTATTTCTATGCTAATAATAGAGTTAAAAGGAAATGAGAGGATAAATAAAGATGTATAAAAATATAGCTATTTTTACTGTGGGGATTATTTCACTTGCAATGGCTTCTATTTTAGTCAAGTTTTGCACTGATGTCCCTTCTGCCATGATAGCTGTTTATCGACTTACCATATCATCCATATTCCTGATAATACTATACAAGATCAGAGGATACACATTTACCAACATTGGTAAAAAAGAGTTTTACCTTTCCATTTTAAGTGGATTTATACTTGCATTACATTTTGTATCGTGGTTTGCTTCTTTGAAGCTTACATCTGTGGCAAGCAGTGTTGTGCTTGTAACCACAAACCCACTATTTGTGGGGCTATTTTCTGTAATTTTTTTGAAAGAAAAACTGCACAAAGAGATTTTGATAGGTATTATACTATCCATCATTGGTAGTACGATTCTTGCGATAGGTGATAGTGGACTAAAAGGGCTCTCAATCAAAGATAGTAATGCTCTTTATGGTGATCTTCTGGCATTGTTTGGGGCGATATGTGCCAGTTGCTATCTCCTGGTGGGGAGTAAAGTAAGAGAGAGGCTTGATATTGTAACCTATGTTACACTGGCTTATACAGCAAGCGCAGTATTTCTCATCATATATGCTTTACTTTTAGGGATTCCGTTTACCGGTTATAAGGTAAGCTCGTACGTAAGTATGTTGATGCTTGCGATTTTTCCACAGCTTATAGGTCATACAGCAGTAAATTGGTCCCTTAAACATCTTAAACCATCGATGGTGGCAATAGGTATACTGGGGGAGCCTATAGGTGCCACTATTCTTGCATATTTTATCTTCAATGAGACGATAGATATCTATAAGACTATAGGGATATGTTTGATTTTCATATCGATAATCATAGCATCTAAAAAGGGAGCTAAAGGGTAAAAGGAGGAGTTTGTAAATGTTTCCATATCTTTTCAAAATTGGAAATTTTGAACTTAGAATTTACAGTTTGATGTATATCATCGCGATATTTATTGGTCTATTTTTTATTAAAAAAAGAGCTAAGTCCCTCCATCAGGATCCAGGTATTATAGAAAATATTATAATTGTATCATTTTTTGGTGGCATGGTAGGGGCGAGGCTTTATTATGTTTTGCTCAGATGGGATTTCTATTCCACTTACCCATATGAAATTATAGCCTTCTGGCACGGAGGGCTGGCAATACATGGGGGGCTTATTGGGGGGATTCTAACCGGATATCTTTATGCTCGTAAAAAGTATAATTTCCTGTTTCTATCTGACTTGATCCTGCCTTTTCTACTACTGGGGCAGGGGATAGGGAGGTTTGGAAACTTTGCTAATGGGGAGGCTCATGGGGTACCCACCATCACTCCACCTGATATTATTTTTAGATTTAAAAATATCTTTCCAGAATTCTGGAGGGTTGTGAAGTCCACATTTAATCTACCAGATGGGGTAGAGGGGATGAATCTTTTAAACAGTATGCTGGAACAAAAAAAAGTGCTAATAGTGGAGTTTCAAAATAGGGTATATGAATTGAAGGAGTATGTGCCTTTTGGGATACGGTTTCCTCCTAAGTATAATCCACCGGCATACCTTGAATTTGGTTATTTACCTGTACATCCTACTTTTTTTTACGAGATGATACTAAATTTTATAGGGGCTGCCGTATTGATATATTTTTGGAAAAAAGATGATCAGATTGGTAAAGGGGTTATCACCGGTCTTTATCTGATATTTTATGGGGTTATAAGGGGATTTGTCACTACATTCAGGGCGGATGATCTGATGGTAGGTTATTTTAGAGCCCCACATATTGTAAGTTTTGTATTGATCCTGATAGGTGGGCTTTTGATATACTTCAGAAAAATGAGATGTAATAATGGGTGATTTTGTAAAATTTGCCAAAGATAGGGTTATACTTTTCGATGGTGCGATGGGGACAAATATACAGAAATACAGCATACCTGATGCAATCTGGCAGGGGAAAAATGGTTGCAACGAATATCTAAATATCGTGGCACCTCATATAATCGAGGAGATACATGGAAATTTTTTAGAAGCGGGTGCCGATGTGCTGGAAACGAATAGTTTTGGAGGCACAAGGCTGGTATTGTCGGAATACGGTCTGGAAGACGCTGTTTACGAGATAAACCTACAAGCGGCAAAGATAGCAAGAAGGGTGGCTGATAAGTATGGAAGATTTGTGGCTGGATCTATAGGCCCTGGTACAAAACTTGTCAGTCTTGGGCATATTTCATACGATGATCTTTTCTATATGTACAGAGAGCAGTCTTTAGCTTTGATGGATGGTGGGGTGGATCTTTTTATCATAGAAACATGTCAGGATATGTTGCAGATCAAGGCTGCAATTAATGGTATTAGAAGTGGTATGGAGGAGAAAAAGGTAAATCTACCCATAATGGTCTCAGTGACGGTGGAAACAAATGGGACTATGCTTACAGGATCAGATCTCAGTGCCGTTGCCGTAACTATGGCAGGATACCCGATATATTCGCTTGGAATTAATTGCGCTCTGGGCCCTGATCTGATGTATGATCCTTTGACCACCTTATCAAACAGTTGGGGTGGTAGGATATCCTGTATCCCCAATGCTGGTCTTCCGATGAACATCAATGGTAAGTTTGTCTATAATATGGAACCTAACAGGATGGCTGAAATAATCGATGATATTCTGAATCATTTTCCAATTAGCATAGTTGGGGGATGTTGTGGCACCTCATTCGAACATATTAGGGAGATGAGAAAAGTATGTGATAAACATAAAGCACCCCTTCCGGTGAGGTTTCAGGTGAAGGGGATGGCGGCAAGCATATACACATCCACAAGCTTAAATCAGGAACCACCGCCCGCTCTGATAGGGGAAAGGGCCAATGCGAATGGTAGCAAAGCCTTCAGGGAGCTTCTCATTAAAGAAGATTTTGATGGGATGCTTAAGATAGTAAAAGATCAAGAGGAGGAAGCTGCTCATTTTGTGGATATTTGTGTTGCTTACGCCGGCAGAGATGAAAAAAGAGACATGGCAAGATTTATATCGATGGTGAATAGAATGTCTTTACTTCCGGCGGTAATAGATACCACTGAGCCGGATGTTTTGGAGGAGGCTTTAAAACGTTATTCAGGTAAACCAGTAATAAATTCGATCAACTTCGAAGATGGCGGGAAAAAGTTACACAGGGTATTAGATCTGGTAAAGGATTTTCCTTGTGCCGTTATAGGGCTTACGATAGATGAAGATGGTATGGCGATGACTGCGGCAAAAAAGTTTGAGATTGCCAAAAGAATATATACTGTTTTTACGGATGAGTATGGGTTTGATCCGGAGGACCTCATCATCGATCCCCTTACTTTCTCCATCGGTAGTGGAGATGAGACGCTAAGATATGCTGCGCTTGAAACACTTGAGGCCATAAAGATGATAAAGGAGGAGCTGCCGGGGGTTAAAACATTGCTGGGTCTCAGTAATGTTTCGTTTGGGTTGTCTCCTAAAAGTCGTGTTATTTTAAATTCTGTCTTTTTGAAAAAAGCTGTGGAAGCTGGACTTGATATGGCTATTGTACATGCATCCAAGATTCTTCCGGAGGCATCTATCCCCACCGAAGAGTATAAGCTTGCTCTTAACTTGATAAATGGAGAAGAAGGTGCCCTGGAAAAATTTATAAATTTTTATAGTACAAAGAAAGATGAGGATATATTGACTAGTAAAAATGATATCTCTGATGAAGAGATGTTGATAGTAAAACTGAAAAAAGGGGATAAGACCGATATAGAAACATTACTGGATAGATTGCTAAAGAGATATTCCCCTTATGACATTATAAACAGTATCCTGATGAATGGGATGCAGGAGATAGGGGAACTTTTTGGTCAGGGGAAAATGCTTTTACCTTTTGTTCTTCAGTCTGCAGAGGTGATGAAGAAATCGGTTTCTTATCTGGAAAAGTTTATGGAAAAGAAAGATACCGAGCCTAAAGGGAAGATAGTGCTGGCCACAGTGAAGGGGGATGTACACGATATTGGGAAGAATTTAGTGGATATAATACTATCCAATAATGGATATAGGGTGTATAACCTTGGAATCAAAGTACCTGTGGAGGAGATGATAGAAAAGGCAATCGAGGTGGGGGCAGATGCAATAGGGATGAGCGGACTTTTGGTGAAATCTACCATAATTATGAAGGAGAATCTCGAAGAGATTAAACGTAGGGGGCTCAAGGTGAAGGTACTGTTAGGGGGTGCAGCCCTTACGGAGGGGTATGTAAAAAATGAATGTGCCTCTGTTTACAACGGTGAGGTTTATTATTGTAAAGATGCCTTTGATGCCATTACATATCTGCAAGAGGATAAGGCTGTTGAACCATGCCTCCAAGATAATTTAGATGTAAAGGTAGATTCGAAAAATGAAAAGGATAGTTTGAAACCTTTAGTGAAAAATGACCTATCATCTACTATCGTTCCTCAGCCTCCATTTATCGGGGTAAAGGTTGTGGAATCTATCAATTTTGACGATGTTGAAAAATTTTTGAATAAAAGAACCCTATGGACAAACAGGTGGGGTTATAAAAAACTCAAGGAGCAGTCGAATACTGAATACGAAAGGTTGCTTGAAGAGGTTGTGAAACCTGAATATAATGCGATTTTGGAGAAAGTAAAACTTTTAAAGCTCGTGGATATGAAGCTAACGTATGGATATTTAAGGGTGGTGAGTGTTGGGGATGCTGTTATTATCCTGGATGAAAATGAGAATGAGGTGGAAAGGTTAACATTCCCCAGGCAGAAGGTTGAACCCTACCTATGTTTGGCCGATTATTTTAAGCCTCTAAGTAAAGGGATTGTGGATATCCTACCTTTACAGATAGTTACCCTTGGGGACAGGCCTGTTGAATTTTTGAAAAAATTAAAGGACAGTAATTACAAAGAGTATTTTCTATACCATGGATTTTTTACGGAGTTTACGGAAGCACTTGCGGAGTACTGGCACAGGCATATCAGATATGAGCTTGGGATTACCGAAAATGAGCCTCAGTCGGTGGATGGTATCCTGGCGAATCGCTATCGGGGGCTAAGGTATAGTTTTGGTTACCCTTCATGTCCAGACCTTGAAGGGAACGAAAAGATCATTGAACTTTTAGATGCATCAAAGATTGGAGTATCTATTACAGAAACGTTTCAGATGGTGCCGGAGTTTACTACTTCTGCCATCATCGTTCACAGTGATAAAGCAAAATATTTTGTTGTATAAAGGGGAAAATTATGGAAATCGTACCATCTAATTTTATAGAAGAGATTATTGTGGGAGATTTAAAATCTGGTAAGGTAAAAAGCGTCATTACAAGATTTCCTCCGGAGCCCAACGGGTATCTTCATATTGGGCATGCAAAATCTATATGCCTCAATTTTGGGCTTGCATTGAAATTTGATGGTAGATGTAATCTTAGATTTGATGATACCAACCCGGAAAAAGAGGACACAGAGTATGTGGAGTCGATAAAGAGAGATGTGAAATGGCTTGGGTTTGACTGGGGTGAAAAGGAGTTTTATGCTTCTGATTATTTCGATTTTATGTATGAAATGGCAATAAAGCTCATTAAAAAGGGTAAGGCATACGTTTGTCACCTTTCACCTGAAGAGATGAAAAGATACAGGGGGACGTTGACAGAGCCCGGAATCAACAGCCCCTACAGAGATAGAAGTGTTGAAGAGAATCTGGAGCTTTTTGAAAAGATGAGAAGGGGTGAGTTTGAAGAAGAGGAAGCGGTTTTAAGAGCTAAGATAGATATGTCATCCCCAAATATAAATTTAAGAGATCCTGTGATGTATCGTATAATCAAAAAGCCCCACCACCGAACCGGTAATAAATGGTGTATCTACCCATCTTATGACTGGGCACATGGTCTGGAGGATTCAATTGAAGGGGTTACCCATTCAATATGTACCCTTGAGTTTGAGGATCATAGGCCTCTCTACGATTGGTTTTTAGAGGAGCTTGAAGTTTACCATCCCCAACAGATAGAGTTTGCAAGGTTAAACCTTACTTATACCGTTATGAGTAAGAGAAAATTGTTAAAACTGGTGGAGGATGGCTACGTTTCCGGCTGGGATGACCCCAGGATGCCCACAATAAGCGGGCTTAGAAGAAGAGGATACACTCCGGAATCTATACGAAAATTTGCCGAAATGATAGGTGTAGCAAAGAGTAATAGCGTGGTGGATTATGGTATGCTTGAGTTCTGTATCAGGGAGGATCTTAATAAAAGAGCCCAGAGGGTGATGGTGGTCATCAATCCGGTGAAACTTATCATTACAAATTATCCGGATGGTAAGAAGGAGATGATGGAGGCTGTGAATAACCCTGAGGATGAATCGATGGGGAAGAGGCTTGTGCCTTTTTCAAAGGTTTTGTATGTGGAACGGGAGGATTTTTCAGAAGAGGCTGATCCGAAGTTTTTCAGGTTGGCACCAGGTAAAGAGGTTAGACTTCAGCACGGGTATTACGTAACCTGCACAGGATTTAAAAAAGGTGATGATGGAAAGATCGAAGAGATATATTGTACGTATGATCCGGATAGCAGAGGTGGTTGGACAAAAGATGGTAGAAAAGTAAAGGGCACCATCCATTGGGTTTCCGCAGAAGATGCCATAGATATTGAGGTTAGGATATATAGTCATCTCTTTACAAAAGAAAACCCTGATGATGTGGAGGAAGGTAAGAATTTTACTGATTATATAAATCCAGATTCCCTTAAAATATGCACAGCAAAAGGGGAGCCTTTTATAAAAGATTGCAATGAAGAGTATTATCAGTTTTTAAGAAATGGGTATTTTAGAAAGGATGAAGATTCCACAAAAGAAAAACCTGTTTTCAATAAAACTGTTGGGTTGAAGGATAGCTGGAGCAAGGGGAAGAAGTAGGATGATTTTTTTAAAAAAACTTTTATACTACTTCATTATCCCTCCAGGGATATTTATCGTAGGATTTTTTATTGGTGCATGTCTTTTGAAGGGGTGGAAAAGGTATCTTATGATATTTTTTGCCGTAATGCTGTATCTTTTTTCTATTTCACCAGTGAAGGATATGCTGATCTACCCCATCGAAAAGGATTATATCAATCTGAAATGTGATGGGGATATTATCGTTGTCCTTGGGGGAGGTGTTTATGGAAATGGTGAGCTTTCTGAGGATGCTTTTAAAAGAGTTTTAAAAGGGTATGAAAAGGGACGAGGCGGGGACAAAATTATTATTGTATCAGGCGGTAGAGTAAGTGAAAGATATCCCTACGAAGCTGAGGTGATGAAAACTGTCCTGGTGGGGCTTGGAATACCTGAAAAGCAGATAATTATGGATAAAGATAGTAAAGATACGGTTGAAAATGCTAAATTTACTAAAAAAATTATGGAAGAAAAGGGTATAAATGGGGATGTTATCCTTATAACTTCTGCATATCATATGAAAAGAGGGGCACTTATCTTTAAAAAATATGGCTTTGATAATATCTGTGCTGCCGCCACAGATTTCAGGTTTGATGGAATTTATTCAATATACGATTTTTTGCCATCTGCGTCCAATCTGAATACTGTTTCGAAGGTGTTGAAAGAGTATATGGGGATACTGTTTTACAATATAAAATAGCTTATAATTCACTTCAATAACTCAAACAAGAAAAACACTTGACAATCATTGATTGTTGACTATATTTTTGATTAGCACTTAATAATTGAGACTGCTAGCAAGGTGAAGCGGAATGGATGATATCCTTAATGAAAGGGAAAAGATAGTTTTAAAGATGATCGTTGAAGAGTATATCAGGACGAGTGAGCCTGTGGGGTCTCGTTTTGTATCAAAGTACAGCCCTCTGGGGTTGAGTCCCGCTTCCATTAGAAATGTGATGAGCGATCTGGAAGAAAAGGATATGATAAAGCAGACGTATGTCTCATCCGGAAGGGTCCCATCAGACCTTGGGCTGAGGTATTACGTTGATAGGCTTATTTCTATACAGCCTTTTGACGTGGAAGAATTAAAAAGTGCAATTGATCAGAGAAAACTCAATATTAAATCTGTATTTGATACTGTTACCCAAAAGTTGGGTAAGCTTACAAATTCTGTGGGTTTTGTGGTATCTCCAAAGTTGAATAGCTCATATTTAAAGCATATAGAATTTATAAGGTTAAACAAAGAGAGTGTGCTTGCCATTATCGTCACAAGGGCCGGTATTGTGCACAACGTTATCGTCGAAACGGATGGGGATATCAGAGATAATGAACTTGTAAAGATGAGCAACTTTTTGAATCAAAATTTTGTTAATAAAAGTCTGATCGAGCTAAAAGAAGCTATCTATCGGGAGATGATAGAAGATAAAGATAGAATAAGTGATATATACAATAAGATGCTCAACATAGGTAGAGCCACTTTTGAAGTGGTGGATTACGATTATGAAATCGTATTGCATGGAATAAACAATATAATTGCCCAACCGGAATTTAAGAGAGATCTTGATACTTTAAAAGAGCTTCTTGATATTTTTGAGAGTAAGAAAAAGATGTTAAAGATTTTAAACAATCTTGTATCAAGGGACGGCATAAAGATATTTATAGGTTCAGAAATTGGTGAAAAGGTCGCGGAGGAGCTTGGGGTTGTTTTGACTGATTATAAAAGAGGTGACAATATAGTTGGTATGCTGGGGGTAATTGGTCCCAAGAGGATGAGATACCCACAGGTATTACCTATTGTTGACTATACATCAAAATTGATAACAAACATTTTAACTGAGATAGGAGGCGATGATGAATAAAGAACGATGTGAAGATCTCACAGATACTGAGAAGAGATCTGATGAGAGCTCACAGGCAGAAAATAGTAATCAGGATGAGATAAGTTCAGAAGAGGTTATCGATCCTAAGGATAAAGAGATAGAAGATTTAAGAAGGGCATTGGCGGAAGCAAACGACAACCTTTTAAGGGTAAAGGCTGATGCTGATAATTTTAGAAAAAGGATTACAAAAGATTTTGAAGAGAAACTTAAATATTCAAATCAATCACTATTAATGGATTTTATAACCTTTGCGGATAATATTGATATAGCCTTAGCACATCTTCAGGGGGCGGAAGAGTCTTCTATTGATAAGATAAAAGAGGGTTTTGAGCTTATTTTAAAACAGTTTAAAGATATCCTTGCCAAGCATGGTATGAAAGAGATCTGCTGTGAGGTTGGGGAGCAATTTGACCCCAATAAGCATGAGGCTCTCATGCTGGATTCGAGAGAGGATATGGAGAATAATACCATCACAATGGTACTTCAAAAAGGGTACACTCTAAATGATAGGGTGGTAAGGCCCACAAAAGTAAAGGTAAATAAAAAATAAAGATAAAGGAGTGATGAACTATGGGAAAAGTCATAGGTATCGATTTGGGAACTACAAACTCAGTAGTTGCTGTAATGGAAAATGGTCAACCGAAGGTAATCATCAATGCTGAGGGTATGACTACTACACCATCTGTGGTCGCTTTTACAGATAGTGGAGAAAGATTGGTGGGGATGCTTGCAAAAAGACAGGCTATAACCAACCATGAAAACACAATTTTTAGTATCAAACGATTGATTGGTAGAAAATATGATTCTGCCGAAGTGGCAAAAGCAAAATCGCTTCTGCCATACAAGATAGTTCCATCAGATAATAATGATGCCTGGGTGGAGGTAAGAGGTAAGAAGTATTCACCTCAAGAGATATCTGCTATGATCCTTCAGAAGCTTAAGAAGACTGCTGAGGATTACTTAGGGGAAACTGTTACCGAAGCAGTTATCACTGTCCCAGCTTATTTCAATGATGCACAGAGGCAGGCCACCAAGGATGCCGGTAGAATCGCCGGGCTTAATGTATTAAGAATTATTAATGAGCCAACAGCTGCTGCCCTTGCGTATGGTCTGGATAAGAAAAAAGATGAAAAGATTGCCGTGTACGACCTTGGAGGTGGTACATTTGATATCTCAATTCTGGAGCTTGGGGATGGTGTGTTTGAGGTAAAATCCACAAACGGAGATACGTTCCTTGGTGGGGATGATTTTGATCAGAGGATAATAGAGTGGCTTGTGGATGAATTTTTGAAAGAGACAGGTATAAATCTAAAGAATGACAAGATGTCTTTGCAGAGATTGAAGGAAGCTGCTGAAAAGGCAAAACATGAGCTTTCCACAGCTCTTGAAACTGAGATAAATCTGCCATTTATTACTGCAGATCAGACTGGACCAAAACATCTTGTGAAGAAGCTTACCAGGGCTAAATTGGAGTCCCTTGTAATGGATCTTGTGGAAAAAACACTTGAGCCATGCAGAAAAGCTCTAAACGATGCTGGTCTAACTGTAAAGGATATCGATGAGGTCATTCTTGTGGGTGGTATGACCAGGATGCCTCTTGTACAACAGAAAGTAAGGGAATTTTTTGGTAAAGAACCACACAAAGGTATCAATCCTGATGAGGTGGTGGCTATCGGTGCCGCAATTCAGGCTGGTGTATTGAAGGGTGAAGTGAAAGATGTTCTTCTGCTGGATGTTACTCCTCTGTCATTGGGTATTGAAACCCTTGGTGGAGTAATGACAAAAATTATAGAGAGAAACACCACCATTCCCACAAAGAAAAGCCAGATATTTACCACTGCTGCGGATAATCAGCCATCCGTTACTATCCATGTTCTTCAGGGTGAGAGGGAGATGGCTTCAGACAACAAATCTATAGGTAGATTTGATCTTGTGGGGATTCCACCTGCCCCAAGGGGTGTTCCTCAGATTGAGGTTACATTTGATATAGACGCAAATGGTATCTTGAGTGTTACCGCAAAGGATCTTGGTACTGGTAAGGAGCAGTCTATCAGAATTACCCCAAGTAGTGGTTTGACCGAGGAAGAGATCAAGAGAATGGTAAAAGAGGCGGAATTAAACGCTGAAGAGGATAGAAAGAAAAAAGAGCTTGCCGAACTTAGGAATCAGGCGGATACTTTGATATACACCACAGAAAAATCTCTAAGTGAGCATGGTTCTAAAATAGATGATACCACAAAACGGCAGATAAATGAGGCTTTGGATGAGCTTAAGAGGAATCAGACGAGCAATGATGCTGCTCTTATCAAGAGTTCTATTGAAAAACTTGCTCAAGTATCTCAAAAACTGGCGGAAGAGATCTACAAAACCTCAGCTGGTGGTGCTACAGGTGGTGAGTCAAATCCAGGTGGAGAACAGCCGAAGAAAGATAACGTGTACGACGCAGAATTTGAAGAAGTCAAAGATGATAAAAAGTAATAAAAAGAGGTGGGTGACCACCTCTTTTTTATTTTAAAACAGTATCGACGTGGGTGTGTTTTTTTCTTTTGTCTACGTTATCAGTTGCTTTTTGTAAATTTTTATGTTGTATTAGGCGCTACATTTTGTATAATTGTTTTGGGATATCTTTAGGAGGTTAGTTTGGCAAAGGATTACTATGAGATATTGGGTGTGAGTAGAAATGCTTCAGATGCAGAGATAAAAAAAGCTTTTAGACAGCTTGCACTGAAATACCATCCGGATAGAAACCCTGGAAATAAAGAGGCGGAAGAGAAATTCAGAGAGATAAATGAGGCGTACAGTGTATTGAGTGATCCCCAGAAAAGAGCCCAATACGATCAATATGGAAGAGTTCTGGATAGCAATCAGGGGTTTGCTGGAGATGACTTTGGTTTTTCCATTTTTGAGGAGTTTTTTGGGGATACTTTTGGTTCATTTTTTGGAGGTTCCACCAGAAATAAGAATAAGCCCAGAAAGGGCTCCAATATAGAGATGGAAGTTGAAATCGAGTTTGAAGAATCGGCAAAAGGTACCAAAAAGCAGATCGTTGTTCCCAAGACGGTTGTTTGTAAACGATGCGGTGGTACTGGTGCTGAGCCGGGTGCCATAATCACCTGTCCAAGATGCAACGGTACCGGTCAATTTGTTCAAAGGCAGGGGTTTTTCACAATGGCTACCCCATGTCCGGATTGTAGAGGTACTGGAAAGTTTGTGAAAGAGCTTTGTAATGAGTGCAAAGGTGAGGGCTCTGTCAGGGAGAGGAAAAGTCTTGAGATAAAGATTCCTGCGGGGATAGAAGATGAAATGATTTTGAGGGTTACCGGGGAAGGTAACAGCGGTATAAATGGTGGCCCTAATGGTGATCTTTTTGTGAAAATAAAAGTAAAGAAACATAAATTTTTCGTCAGAAAAGGTAGAGATCTACACCTTGATTTACCTATATCGTTTGTTGATGCAATACTTGGCAAAGAGATAAATATCCCAACCCTTGATGGTAGTGAAACCATTAAGATTAAGCCGGGCTCTCAGCCGGATGATACGATTGTTCTCAAGGGGAAAGGTTTTCAGGATGTAAATGGTTATGGGCTGGGAAATATGGTGATCACGCTTAAAGTGGTTTTACCCACTAATATCAATAAAAAACAGAGGGAACTGCTGGAAGAATTTGCAAAAAACTCCGACGAGGATACGTATAAAAAACATAAGTCTATTCTTGATAGGATAAAAGAGTTTTTTAGCTAAAAATAAATATACTTTTGTAGGTTAATAATGAAAAAGGATCGTGATTTAAAGAGTATTCTGGTGGTTGATGATGAAGAGAATCACCGCTTGATGCTGAAGATCAATCTGTCTGGTAAAGGGTATGATGTGGTGGAGGCAGCAAATGGATTTGAAGCCCTTTCCATTATTAATGATAATACCAATTTTGTTGCGATCCTTTTAGATATAAAAATGGAGATCATGGATGGTCTCACGTTCCTTTCAAAAATAAGGGGTATGGGGATAGATACTCCGGTCATAATGATATCAGCATTTGATAGCGCCGGATATGCCGTAAAGGCATTGAGACTGGGTGCAACGGACTATCTTACAAAACCTGTGGATATCGCTCAACTTCTAAATCTATTAGATAATATCGGGCATAAAGATGAGGTTAAACCTGTCTTAATTGACAATGAATACAAATTTTCTGGTATATACTCTGAAGATGGACTGGGGCGTATTATAACGCTACTTAAAATGGTTGCCCCAACAGATGCAACTGTACTCATCATGGGGGAATCCGGTACTGGTAAAGAGCTGATTGCAAGATCCATTCATGAAAACTCTCCAAGGTGCAAACATCCATTTGTGGCGGTAAATTGTGCAGCTTTAAATGAAAATATCATCGAGAGTGAGCTTTTTGGACATGAAAAAGGTGCTTTTACCGGCGCTATTGCCCAAAAAAAAGGGAAATTTGAGTTGGCGGATAAAGGTACAATTTTTCTGGATGAGATAGGGGAGATGCCCCTAAAAACTCAGGTGAAGCTTCTCAGGGTGATACAGGAGAAGAGTATTGAGAGGGTGGGTGGAGAGAAGAGTATAAAGGTGGATGTCAGAATAATCGCAGCCACCAACAGAGACCTGAAAAGGATGGTGGAAAGTGGGGATTTTAGAGAGGATCTTTTTTTTAGGTTAAACGTATTTCCTATAAAATTGCCACCTTTGAGGGAGAGAAAAAGTGAGATACCACTCCTTTTGGATTATTTCATAAAGCGATTTTCGGAGAAGATTGGTAAAAGTGTCAAGGGGTATTCCGATACATTTTTAAACAAACTCAAAAGTTATACTTTTCCGGGGAACGTCCGGGAGCTTGAAAATATCATAGAGAGGGCTGTTATCCTTGCCCGTGGGGATATTCTGGAGGGTTATGACCTACCTGAATTTAATGAGAAGCTGGTGGGGGATACAGATCTTGATATCAAAAATAATGAAAAACAGCTTATATTAAAAGCGCTTGAAGAGGCAAGGTATAATAAGACAAAAGCGGCGGAAATCCTGGGTATATCCAGAAGAACCCTGCATAACAAAATAAAAGAATACGACTTAGAGGTGTAGTAATGGCAAAGGAAAAACCATGGGGGGGCAGGTTTGAGCTTTCCACAGATAAGCTTGCGGAAGAGTTTAATGCATCTATACATTTTGATAAAAATCTGTATAGTTATGATATAGAGGGTAGTATTGTCCACGCAAAAATGCTTGCAAAACAGGGGATAATAGAGCAGAGGGAGTGTGAATTAATTATAAAAGGTTTGAAGCAGGTAAAGGATGAGATAGATAAAGGTGAGTTTGTATTTAAAACTGAAGATGAAGATATACATATGGCGGTGGAGAAAAGATTAAGTAAGATAATTGGACCTGTTGCTGGGAAGCTCCATACTGCCAGAAGTAGAAACGATCAGGTGGCGACAGATTTTAGACTATACGTAAGAGATCAGATAGATAATATAAAAAAGGCTATACTGGATTTGCTAGGTGTTATAATTGCAAAAGCAGAGGACAACATAGATCTGATTATGCCCGGCTATACCCACCTTCAGACGGCTCAGCCGATACTTTTTTCCCATTGGATTATGGCTTATTTTCATATGCTTTATAGAGACTATACAAGGTTTGACGATTGTGGAAAAAGGTTAAACTACTCCCCACTGGGATCAGGTGCACTTGCCGGAACTACATTTCCTATAGATAGAGATTTTACAGCCAGAGAGCTTGGATTTACCGCTCCTACTGAAAATAGTATAGACTCTGTGAGTGATAGAGATTTTGCTCTTGAATTTATGTCGGCGGCTTCCATCTGCCAGATGCACCTCTCCAGGTGGGCGGAGGAGCTTATAATTTTTTCATCGTCAGAATTTAAATTTATAGAATTTTCCGATGATTTCTGCACCGGGAGCAGTATCATGCCACAGAAAAAAAATCCGGATATGGCAGAGTTGATAAGGGGGAAAACGGGTAGAGTATATGGTAATCTAATCTCTCTTCTAACAACGATGAAAGGGTTACCCCTTGCCTACAATAAAGATATGCAGGAGGATAAAGAGCCTGTTTTTGATACAGTCAATACATTATTAACCTCCCTTAGGATATTTGCTCCGATGATATCAAAGGTCACTTTAAATAAAGAGAAGATGTACAGATCTGCCCAACTGGGGTATTCCACAGCTACCGATTATGCTGATTATCTCGTGACAAAAGGTGTTCCATTCAGGGATGCCCATCATATTGTGGGGGAGACGGTGGTTTACGCTATCAAAGCGGGTAAAGACCTTTCGGAGCTTACGGTTGATGAATTCAGGCAGTTTACCGATAAAGTGGATGAAAGTATTTATAGTATTGTTAACGTGGAGAGTTGTATAGAAAAACGAAAAAGCTATGGTGGTACAGCTAAAAGTGCTGTGGTTGAGCAGATACAAAATGCTAAAAAGGTTTTAAATTCGATTAGTAAGGCTTAGAAAAAGATTTTAGCGGGGGTTCCCCCGCTTTTTTTTATTAATATTATTGATTTTTTATAATGAAATAAATTATAAAAAAAATATACTACAGAAATTTTTGTTTTGTATTATACTATAAGTATAACAAATGATAAGGAGTTGATTATGAAAAATCCATTTATGATGGTGTTAATAATAATAACGATGTTTACAAATGCCTTTGCAGAAGCTCAGAGTTATACCCATTCGGTAAAAAAGATCCTTGGATCCAGTCAATCTTTTGATGATGCTAAGGTTGCTGCGGTGGCGGATGCTAAAAGGGAGATTATTGAAAAGGCTGGCACCTATATAGAGTCTTTGACCATTGTGCAGGATGGGGAACTCAAAAAAGATGAGATATCTGCAATGGCTCTGGGTGTCATGAAAACGGAGATTATCTCCGTAAAAAAAGGGATGGAAGGTGATGCAATATTTATAGAGGTCACTGTGAGATCAGAAGTGGATGTTAATTCTTTAAAAGATAAAATAAATGCTGTTAAGTCAGATAAATCCACTTTAGCGCAGTATCAACAATTTCAGAAAAATATGAGTGAACTGCTGAATAAATTCAAAGAACTCGAAAAAAAGAACCAGCAACTGGAAAGTGAGATGAAGATAATTACTGCCCAGAAAAGTATAAAAACTTCAAATAATTATGCAACTAATAGTGAAAAGAAAAAAATAGATAGCATCAAAAAAGAGCAGGACAAAGTAAATGTTGAATTTAAAATGGTGGCCAACAAACTTGAATCGGATTCGTGGGCGGAAAAAGCAAATGCTTTGTGGGATGGGAATGATTATTCGGATAAAAAACTTGCTATGTATTACTTCGATAAGGCTATTGAGCTAAATCCTGAATCTGATGTTGCTTATTTGGGTAAAGGGCTTGTCTACTATGGAATGAAAGATTATACCAATGCACTTAAGGCTTACAATAAAGCGATTTCTATCAATCCGACATATGCTTATGCTTATAATAATAGAGCTCTTGTCTATTTTTATCTAAAAAATTATAATGCAGCAAAATATGATTACTCAAAAGCCATAAATTATGACCCAAACTATGCCCTTGCGTATAACAACCGTGGGCTTTTATATTATGAAATAGGAGATTACAAATCATCACTTGAAGATTTTAATAAATCTATTGAGCTTAATCCCAATTATACACCTGTTTATTATAGCAGAGGACTTACAAAGTATTTTCTTAAAGATTACTACGGATCTATAAATGACTATTCCACTGCTATAAATCTTAAGACTGATTATGCTAATGCTTATGTTGGAAGAGGACTTGATTATTATATGATTAACGATTACAGCAAAGCTTTAGCAGATTACAGTAAAGCAATCGAGCTCGATCCCAATAACCATATAGCATATTTTGATAGAGGGATATTATACTACAATCAAAACAAATTAGATCTTGCAAAAAATGACTTTAGAAAAACTTTAGAAATAGAGCCGAATTATAATTTGGGTTCTTATGCAGAACTTTTGAGTGATACAAATCTAAACAAGGGGAATGAAACAAGAGGTCAGGATCCTTTTTCAATATCCAAAACGGGTAAACAATATTTTGATAAGGGGAAAGAACTGTTGCAAAAAGGTGAATATGGCACTGCTATTTTAGAATTTTCGAAAGTTTTAAGGGAGAATCCAAACTACATCGATGCTTATATAAACATTGGTATGGCATACGAATTTTCAGAAGATTATAATCAGGCAATGGCAAATTACAACAAAGCATTGTCAATAGTACCTGGTGACTATCTTGCTTTGTTCAATAGAGGTGTAGTATTGTACAAACAGGTAAAATATGATCTTGCCGCAAGAGATCTATTAGATACGATAAGAGCAAAGCCTGATCACCTTGATGCCCATATCTATCTTGGTAAGATAATGCGTGAGAAGAAGTTTTATGATGATGCATTAAATTATTTTAATAAAGCTATTGCAATAAATCCTTCTGATTATTGGGGGTATTTCGAAAAAGGTAATGTGCTGATGGATATAAAAGATTATGCCAATGCCATAAAGGAGTTTTCAAATGCAGTAAGTAGTAAGAATAATTATACTGAAGCCTATATCAATAGGGGGCTTAGCTATGAATATTCTAATGATTTTGAAATGGCAAAATTCGACTATACAAAAGCCATAGAGATATCACCGGATTACTATCTTGGTTACTATAATAGAGCTATTTTATACTTCAATATGAAACAGTATCCTTCTGCACTGATCGATTTTAAGAAAACATTGGAACTAAATCCTGATCATTCTACTGCTATTGGTTATGTAGGGGATATTTATTACAATACTGCAAATTACAAAGAGGCTATAAAATATTACAATCAGGCATTATCTTTAAACCCTCAGGATCAATACTCGCTGGAGAGTAGAGGGTCAGCATATCTATTTTTAGATAATTCCGCTAAGGGTTGTGATGATTTGAAAAACGTATGTGAATTGGGGCAGTGTAAAAAGTATGATGATGCCGTGAAAGGTGGTAGATGTAAATAGGTAATTTTAAGATGTGGGTTTACCCCACCTTAAATTTTAGTTAAAGATATTTGATTTTTTCCCGAATTAAAAATTGTTTGTATTCTAAACAAATTTTGGTTGAAAAATTTCTGTTTAATGGTTATAATCAAATGTGTACAATAGATGGTGGAGGTTTTATGGGTAGATTTAAGCTTGGTTTGAAGTTTAAAATTTTGTTTCCAGTAATAACTGGTATTCTATTAATTGTTGTTTTAAATTTATATAGTAGATACACAACCAGTATTGAAAAACTTATGAGCAATATAAAAAATGAATCTATGCAGGTAAATCTTGCCTTCAATACCCTTTTGGAGGAGAATCTAAGCAGTATTAAAAAAGCTGTGGAGGTAATATCTTTAAACCATGAGTATGCCAAATATACAGCTGATCGAGATAGGGAAGCTCTTTTAAAAGCTTTAGGAAATTATTATAAGAGCATAAAAGCTGATATAGATCAGTTTCAGTTTCATACCCCCGATGCCAAGACGATATTACGATTTCATCATCCTGAACAATATGGTGATGACTTGAGTAAGTTTAGAAGAACGGTTGTAAAGGCTAATCAGGAAAAACATCCTGTCATTGGTCTTGAAGTGGGTAAATCAGGTTTTGGGATGAGGGTGGTTTATCCGGTTTTTTACAATGGTGATCATGTGGGGAGTGTGGAGTTTGGTTCCAAGCCGGATGAGATATTGTCAAAGATTCAAAAACAGTTTGGTATAGAATATGCTGTTGGTATTAAGGATGAAGTATTTAAATCTGCCGGGAGAAAGGATTCCGATAAGGATGTTAAAAAAGATGGTATAGTATATTATACTTTCCATGGGGATAGAATCAAGGATGCCATAAACCTATTTTCTGGTGAGAAACTCTACAAAATAGCTGACAGGAAATATTATCTTTCTACTATACCACTTGTGGATTTTGCAGGTCAGAATATAGGTCATATCATTGTGGCGAAAGATTATACTGATGTCATTAATAAAAGTAACAATCAAATATATAATGCTATTCTTATATCATCGTTACTTTCTCTTGCTGTGGTTGTTTCGTTGCTTATTGTAATAAATAGGGTAATGAGACCCATCAAAGAGTTTGTAAATATTGCTAAAGAGCTTGCCCAAGGTGATGGGGATTTCTCCAAAAGGATACCCCAAAAAGTCCCAGATTTTTCCGCAATGACTGGTATTACAGATGATTCTTTGGCCCAAAAGGTGAAAGATAGACCCTGCTGGGTAATGATAGGTGATTATGCTGAGGAGAGGGTATGTCCCCTTCTAAGGAATAGTCAGGTTAGATCCTGTGAGGAGTGTAAGGTTTTCAACAGTCGGTGCACAGATGAGATATGCCAGATGGCTACATGGTTTAACATTTTTATAGAAGTAACTGAAAGGTCTTTTATGAAAATCATGAGAAGAGTAACCGGACTGGTGGAAAATGCCCCGCTTATGTGGCAATCGGCTTACAACCTTACGGATAAGAATGAGAAAAACTCCCAGATGGCCATGCAAACAGCCACCGCCGGTGAAGAGATGTCGAGTACAATTGCTGAGATATCAAACGGTGTGGATGAGATGCGAAACAAATCAAATGAAACACAACATCTTGCTATAGAAGGTAGCAGTCTTGTGGCGGAATCCACAACCTATTCCGACGATGTACAGAATGCATTTAGTAATCTTAAAAGTAATATAAATGAGCTTATCGAAAATGCCAATAGAATAGGGGCAGTGGTGGGGGTCATAAACGACATATCAGAGCAGACAAACCTACTGGCACTTAATGCTGCCATTGAGGCGGCAAGGGCAGGAGAGCACGGTAGAGGGTTTGCAGTGGTTGCCGATGAGGTGAGGAAGCTTGCGGAGAAAACCCAGAAATCTACAAAAGAGATCGAGCATATGATCCGGGAGATGCAGTTTAAGGTGAAGAATGTGGGGAAAGGGGTGGAGGAATCCTCCAGCTCAGTTCAAAAACAGTATGAAATAGCCCAAAAAACTCAGGAGGGGTTTAACGTAATTCTATCTTCAATAGATGAGCTTAATCAAACTATCAATACAATTGCCACTGCTCTGGAAGAGCAGACTAAGGCCACTGCGGAGATTGCCCAGAGTATGACTAATATTTCGGAGTCTACATCCAGCTCTATGGAAAACATGAAGGATCTCACCACAAAGATACAAACTATCCTTGGTGAGGCTTCATCAGTGATCGGGATGCTCAATTCATATAAGTATAGTGCTAAAGGAGTCGTTTTTGTGAGGGCAAAGCTTGCTCACTTGGAGTTTATGAATAAACTATATGATGCAATAGTGTTTAAAAAACCATATGATGTTGTAGATCATAGACATTGTAATTTTGGTGTCTTTTATTATTCTGATGGTATAAAAGAGTTTGGATCAGATTTCGATTTCAAAGCTTTGGAGCCATATCATATTAAGGTTCATGACCTTGGTAAAAAAGCTATGGAATTTATAAAAAATGGTAGATTTGATAATGCATTTAATACAGTTAAAGAGATGGAGGAACCATTAGCTTTACTTAAAAAACATCTTGACAATCTGATAAGAAGATATGTATAGCTTTTGTATGGACAGTGAATCTTTGGTAGTTTGAAAAATATGCGGTATTTGAATGAATAAGTTTGATCTGGATGCATTTACGTATGATGAAAACCCTATGCATGTTGAAAGGGGTAAAGCTATTGCAGAAAAGATAAAACAGTCCCTTGATATCGGTAGAGATTGGGTAATTGCGGATTTTGGCTGTGGGACAGGGCTCTTGGGGATCAATTTTATAGAGCAGGTGAAATGTATTGATATGATAGATACATCCGAAAATATGCTTAAGTTTTTATCAGATAAGATACAAAATCAAGGTTTCAAGGATGTTTATCCTGTAAGGATGGACATCCTTGCTGATAGATTACCTGCGGAGAAATATAATCTGATAGTTACGTTGATGGCTTTTCATCACATAAAAAGTATCCCTGAAGCACTAATGAAACTTGCTTTTATGATCAAACAAGGTTTTTATCTTGCAATTTCAGATCTTGATATTGAAGATGGTAGCTATCATCCCGGTGAACAGCCCCCTCATTTTGGTATAGATCAGGTATTTCTGATTAAATCTGCATTGGATGCTGGGTTTTATTTACATCATATCTCAGTGCCATATGTGGTATCTAAAAACAATAAGAATTACCCTATCTTTTTACATATATACCAGAAGAGGTAGACCATGTCAAATATAGAGAGATTACACAAAATCGCTAAACTGAAAAATAAGGAGAATGAACTACCTGACTATGTCCTTGAAAAGATTCTGAATATCAAAGCTGGGGATTACCTTTTGATTGATGAGCTGATAGAAAAAGTGGAATATTTTAATAGTGAAGCGGGTATGGGATGTTTTTCAGAAGGTTATTCCGTGTCAGATATTGAAAAGACGCTTAAAAAGTTTGACGTATAGAATTTTTAAATGTGTGACCCAGGTTTTTGCATATAGTTATATCAACTTCACTTGATTTTTGCTTAATAAAGGTTTATTAAAAGTCATGTTTACCTTAAGAGGCAGACTTATTTTTCTGATGCTGTTTTTATACGTTCTAATTGCCATTTCTCTTTTTGTAATAAGTCAACAATCCCAAAAAGCTCTGATAGATGAGATTAATGATAATATAGAGGACCTTACAAAGGCCATCCAGATTAGTGTCCAGAATTTGACATCAGAAAATCTTGATTCCCAGAATCAGGTGGAGGAGCTTGTAAAAAAGTTTCGTAAAAAAGGTGTTACTGAGGTGTCTATTCTTTCGGATGAAAGGGAGATATTAGCCAGCTCTGATCCTAAAAAGGTGGGCAAACATATCAATAAAAATATAAACACAGATTTTCTCATAAAAGCTGAGCTTGGATCTAAAAGTTTAAATGAAAAGATTAAAGAGATCAATCTTCCTATAATTATTGGTGATGAAAAGTACGGATATGTGAATCTTGTCTTGCATCTGGATACTTATACAGAGATACAGAAAAAACATTTTAAAATGAGACTGATTATCACTCTGGGCATATTCTTCGTGGGTACCATCCTGATCGTTATTCTTGCTACCCAGTATGTAAAACCTATAAATAAATTGGTGGAATCCACCATAAAAGTATCCAATGGGGAGCTTGTTCCTATACAAATAAGTGGGTTAAATGCCACTCCGGAGATAAGGCTATTGGTCAATAATTTCAATGATATGATTGTAAAAATAAAGGAGCGTTTTGAATTGGAGAAGCAGCTGGAGGAGATGTCTCATCTGTACAAGGTGGGGCAGCTTTCATCTGCAATTGCACACGAGATAAAAAATCCTCTGAATTTCATCAATCTTGCAATTAATCAGGTAAAAGATGAACTAAAAGAGAAAAATTACGACCCAAATTTGATAAATATGCTTAAAATGGTGGAGGACGAAGTAAAAAGGATCTCAGACCTCCTGGTGAACTTCCTAGAATATGGAAAACCTATTAGGCTTGAATGGCAGAGATGTTCAATTAAAGAGATTATGGATTCGCTTTATAAAATTGTATACTTAAAAATGAAAGATAGCGAAATCAAACTACTGTTTGATATACCTGAAGATTTTATATTTAATTGTGATAAAGAAAAGATTATGGGGGGGTTACTCAACCTTTTGATAAATTCTGTAGAGTCTATAGGTAAGAAAGGGGAAATAAAAGTAAGGGCCCATCGTGAAGGGAATTCTGTTTTTATAGAAGTTTTAGATAATGGCAAGGGTATACCTCAAAGTATAAAGGAGAGGATCTTTGAACCTTATGTATCCACAAAATCTACAGGGATGGGTCTTGGTCTTGCCTTCACCAGAAGAATTATTGAAGAGCATGGGGGGAAGATATATTTAGATGATAGTTATAAAGATGGAGCAAAATTTGTTATAGAGTTGCCTTATGAGTGAACACAAAATTTTAATAGTGGATGATGAGCCTAAGCAGAGGGAGATCTTATCCTATATACTTACAAAAGAGGGGTACACCGTCTTAACCTCTGCTGATACTGAAACAGCCCTTGAACTGATGAATGAAGAGCCTGACATGGTGATCACAGATCTTTTACTACCCGGGAAAAATGGTATCGATTTTTTGGAAGAAGCTTTAAAAAGATTTCCAGATACGACGATAGTAATAATAACTGGGCATGGTAGCATTGATACAGCTGTGACATCGATCAAAAAAGGGGCATTTGACTACATTCAAAAGCCTCTCAGTAAAGAGGTAGTTTTACTTACTGTAAAAAAAGGGTTAGAACGGACACGGTTATTAAAAGAGAGAAAACTTTTGTACAGTCAATTAAAGCATAAGGAGGCTTTCGGGGACTTTGTCGGGGAGCATCCTTTATTCAAACAGGCAATCGGTGCAATTATTAAAATAGCTGATGTTGACACGAATGTTTTAATCACAGGAGAAAGTGGGACGGGTAAGGATATTGCAGCTCAATATATTCATAAATTGAGCAATCGAAAGGATAAACCATTCATCCCTGTGAACTGCGCAGCCATTCCGGAGACGCTTATAGAAAGTGAACTTTTTGGATATGAGAAGGGGGCATTTACAGGTGCTGTAGCAAGAAAGAAGGGGATATTTGAGTCAGCCTCTGGTGGGACCATATTTTTGGATGAGATCTCTGAAATATCACCTATGGTACAGGCCAAACTTTTGAGATTAATTCAAAATAAGGAGATTTTACCCCTTGGTAGCAGTAGCCCCATAAAGATAGATGTCAGAATTGTTGCCGCCACAAACAAAAACCTTGAAGAACAGGTTAGACTGGGAAATTTTAGGCAGGATCTATTTTATAGACTGAATGTTTTTACAATCAGGATGCCTTCTCTCAGGGAAAGGACCAGTGATATTCCGCTTCTCGCCAATTATTTTTTGCAAAAGTATAAATATCTTTCTAAAGGTGAAGAAAAGTATTTTAGTAAAAATGCTATAAAAGTCATCCTGGACTGTCCATGGTATGGGAATGTGAGGGAATTGGAGTCTTTTATCCAGAAGGTGATTATTATGTCTGAAGGGGCGGAGATATCAGAGAACGATGTGAAACAATTTTTAGATTATGATAATTCATCCATTAATTCCAGACCAAAAAGTGAATATGTGAATAATGAAAGTAAAAGCCTTGAAGATATCGAAAAGGAGCTAATTGAGAATGCCTTGAGGGAAACTGGAGGTAATATAACTAAAGCGGCGAAAAAGTTGGGTTTAACTTTTAGAACGCTGCAATATAGAATTGGGAAATATGGAATAAAAAAGTGAGTTCAATGTTTAAGGTTCAACGTTGGATGATTGTTAAGTAGTATGGGGGTGGGGAAGTTGCAATTTGTGGTGTTGTGTGTGGTTTAATTGGTTAACTTTTTGGTGTGGTTTTACACCATTTGGTGTAGTTGTGTTATGGTGTAAAATAGAAAAAATATATTTTACAATAGATTATCTGAAATGTTATATTGGCATCCATTTTGCATGATTTAAATAGCTTAAAAAAGCATAATATAATAATGGAGGATTTACAATGAAAAAATTAGTATCTGCTATTCTTGCAACACTTCTTTTTGCTTCTTTTGCTATGGCTGCTGATAATGCACCAGCAAAAAAACCAGCTAAAAAAGCTGCTAAAAAAGCTGAAGTTGCTGCTCCAGCTGACAATGCTGCTCCAGCTGATAACGCTGCACCAGCTAAAAAGCCAGCTAAAAAGGCAGCTAAAAAGCCAGCTAAAAAAACTGCACCAGCTGACAACGCTGCTAAGTAATCAGCTGAAGCTTAGATATTAAAAAAGGGGGATATCCCCCTTTTTTTATTTTACAAATTCCACAAATCGGCAATTGTATCCATCGGTAGTCTTTATTCCCTGTTCATCTTTTTCGACGATTTTTATCCTGTCTTTTACAGGGATTACCATCCTTCCTCCTATTGCTAACTGATTTAGAAGATCTTCAGGTATAGAGTCTCCTGAGGCTGTAACTATTATTTTATCATAAGGGGCGTACTCATTCCAACCGATATGCCCATTATCCACCTTAAATTTTATATTTTTTCTATGCAATCTCTTCAGTGTCAGGGATGCCTTATAGCTAAGCTGTGGAATCCTTTCCACTGTATAAACCATTTCTGATAGAAAAGATAATATCCCACATTGAAATCCAGATCCAGTGCCTATTTCCAGCACTTTGTCATTTTCTGATGGCTTGAGGAGATATGTCATATAAGCAACTGTGGAGGGTTTTGATATCGTTTGGCCATAACCTATCGGCAGGGCATTGTCCTCAAATGCAATCCTCTGGAAAGCCTCATCGACGAATCTGCTTCTGGGGCAGTTTAAAAAGGCCTCTATGATCCTTTCATCAAAATTGCAATTTGGGCCGACGATCTCTTTAATATACTTTTCTGGTATCTTCATCAGAGTACTATCTGGGTTCCTATCCCTTTGTCTGTAAAAATTTCAAGTAAAACAGAATGCAGAATCCTTCCATCTATTATATGTACCTTTTTTACCCCACCTAAAAGTGCAGATTTTACAGAATCCATTTTTGGTAACATTCCTCCGTATATGATATTGTTATTTTTTAAATCTTCTATCTCTGATACGCTTAAAGATGAAATCAGATTACCATCTTTATCCAGCACCCCTTTTACGTCTGTCAAAAGTATCAGTTTTTCTGCACCCACAGCCGAAGCCACGGCACCAGCCACAAGATCTGCATTGATATTATAAGGCTCAAAATCTTCCCCAATCCCCACCGGTGCGATTACTGGTATATACTCATTTGAAATAAGGCTTAGAACATCTGAATTGACATATTTAACCTTTCCTACGTGACCTAAATCGATTATTTCTGGTGTTTTGTAGAAGGACTCCTCTTCTATGTAGAGTTTTTCAGCCAGTATTAAATTTCCATCTTTTCCGGATAAGCCTATTGCTTTTCCCCCATTTCTATTTATGAGACTTACGATATTCTTATTCACCAGCCCCACAAGTACCATTTCAACTACATTCATCGTTTCTTTATCGGTGACCCTCATACCAGATACGAATGTGCTTTGTATATTTAATTTTTTTAGCATTTCACCGATCTGAGGCCCCCCACCGTGCACTATAATTGGGTTTATGCCAACGTATTTTAAAAGAACTATATCCCTTGCAAAGTTATTTTTAAGATCCTCATCTGCCATTGCATGCCCACCGTATTTAATTACAATGGTTTTACCGTAAAATCTTCTGATATACGGCAGGGCCTCAATCAGTACGGAAGCTTGTTCGATCAACTTTTCCATATCTATAATCTCCTTAATCTATTTAAAATAATTATCCCAACTATAAGTAAAATGGCTATGGTGTAAAGAGCTATTGTGAAATTACCTGTTTTATCATACACATACCCTGCAAAGATAGGTGCAAGGGCTCCTGGGATATTTGAAGAAAAAAGTAAACCGTAAACTATTCCAACATTTTCAGCACCCCAGATTTTAGCCACAGTTCCGGCGTACATCACAAGTACACCCCCATAGTTTAACCCTGTAAGTATTGCAAAAATCTGTAACCCTGTGGCGCCATTCAACATAATTGGGGAAAGAAACAGTATTATTGCCTGAAAAAAAAGGTTTAGCTGAAGTGATCTAATATAATCAAATCTATCAAATAAAGCCCCCCAGGATACCCTTCCCAAAGCATTGAATATTGCAAAAAAAGCAACAGCACTTACACCAGCTGTCATCGAAGCTGTTTTAGATAGCTCTTTGATATTGGCATTTACTGCAAATCCCGCAGCAAGTCCAACAAACATTGCAAAATAAAGAGTGAGAAATTTTTTGTCTATTAAGAGTTCTCTGTATTTTATTGGTAAATTGATAGCCTGAGTGTCGTTTGTGGGGGGATTTTTCATGAAAAAACCGGCTAAGATGATTAAAATCAGAAAAATAAAACCTAAGACTCTGAAAACCTGAAACGGTGTCCATCCATTAGCGATGAGTGTGCCCCCTAAAAAGCTCACCAAAGCAGCACCGCCCCCAAACCCTGCAACAGCAATCCCAGTAATGAATCCTTTTTTATTTGGAAACCATTTTATACATGTGGAAATGGGAACGATATAGGCTATACCTGCCCCCAGACCAGCTATTAAGCCATTTCCCAGAATGGTAAAGATAAAATTGTTGCCACCGAAGGATGAAATAATCCATCCTGCACCGAAAAGTGTACCACCCACGATGGTGGAGATTTGGGGTCCAAGTTTTTTTAAGATCTTTCCGGATATTATCATGGTAGCAGGAAAGATGAAGTAAAATACGGAAAAAGGTAACTGTGCCTGTGCCTGTGATATATTGAGTATTGCTTTGATATCCTTAACGTATACCGACCAAGAATATGTGGCACCTAAACAGAGTTGCATAACCACGGCAAAGACAAGTATAAGGTAACCCATAATTCCTCCTGGTTAAATTTTGCAGCGATGATTTATAAAGCTTAATTTGCTATTATTATTCTCCTCTCAAGCCCTTTCTTCATCAATTTCATGCCACCCCCCTTTGAAAGGGCAGATTTTGTATAGTTTACATCTATTACCTTCGAACCTGCAATGGTGCCGTATTTTGAGAGGGATATGGATAGTGGGGTGGAAGCACCCAAAAAAATAACCTTTTTGTAATCATCCACAAAGCTTAAAAAATCTTCTGTAGTTTTGTTTATAAAGGTTGTACCACTGATAATTACGATATCTGATTTTGGTATAATTAATTTTGCATATCCAGGGTTAAACGTATCGGGATAATTTTTCAGTTCGAAAACGTACAGCTCTTTTACAATCGGTTTAATCTGGTTCTCTACTGGCTTAAAATATCCCACCATCGATACAGTTTTACCATTAAAATCGATAATCTCACTTATATCTTCATATGAGGGATAGCCGTTGTCCAGTACTGAGTTTATCGTGGCTAAACCTATTGCGGACTCCAGGAGGCCATTGGAAAATACCCACTTAGCAACTTCTAATGCATTTTTACCTATAAAAAAATTGTCGGTGGCATTACAGCCCCCCGGGATTGAATTCCTGAAAGTATATGCCACACCTGCACCTGCTTCTGTCTCCACAAGGGTGTATCCTAATCCGATGACGTAATCCAATATAGTGAGATCTTTTAATTTATCTGAGGCTTCTTCAAAAATATCTTTTATCAATAGATTCATAGTACTACTTTATCCTACTTTCAAGCTCATCTAAGACCTTTTCAAATCCGACACCTTTATATTCAAGTGCTACGATGAGATGGTAGATGATGTCAGCAGCTTCTGATGCTATCCTATCATCCGTTTCGGTTAGGAAGGCTTTTAAAAATTCGGCATTTTCCTCACCCAATTTTTTTATGATTTTGTTGTCCCCACCACTAAGTAAAAGATTTGTGTAGGAGCCTTCTTTTGGGTTAATCTTTCTATCTCTGATCACATTGGTGATATGCTCTATTACATGTAATTTCATGGGATACCTCTTTTTATAATCTTACCTGTACGCCATTTTCTTTTAAAAATTGTTTTATCTCAAAGATTTTATAAATACCAAAGTGGAAAATTGATGCTGCAAGGGCTGCATCAGCTTTCCCTTTTGTGAATCCATCAAGGATATCCTCTTTTGTTCCCACTCCTCCGGAGGCAATAACCGGTATCCTTAAGGCATCTGAAACAGCTGCGGTTAATTCAAGATCATAGCCATCCTTTGTGCCGTCTTTGTCCATACTGGTAAGAAGAATTTCTCCAGCACCAAAGCTCTCCATCTTTATGGCCCATTCTAAGACATCTATGCCGGTGGGATTTCTTCCCCCATGGGTGTATACCTCCCAACCTGATCCATTAGTTTTCCTTTTGGCATCTATTGCGACTACTATACATTGGGATCCGAATCTTAAAGCCGCATCTTTTACAAAATCTGGATTTTTGACGGCTGCTGTGTTTATGGATACTTTATCAGCTCCAGAATTGAGAAGCTTTCTTATATCTTCTATGGTTCTAATACCACCCCCCACTGTGAGGGGCATGAAAACTTTTTCTGCAGTTTTAGCCACAACATCCAATATAATACCTCTATTTTCATGGCTGGCGGTTATGTCAAGGAAAGTGAGTTCATCTGCCCCCTGTCTATCATATTCTTCTGCCACCTGCACCGGATCACCGGCATCTATAAGATTTAAAAATTGAGTCCCCTTCACCACTCTACCATCTTTCACATCAAGGCAGGGGATTATCCTTTTAGCAAGCATATCTGCTCCCTATGGTATTATTAATTATCATTTTAGACTATTTATACAATTTGTAAAGCGGAATTTATTTCTCATGTTTTGTCAGCCAAAATCTCTTTACAAATTTAGAAATTGGTATTATCCTGTAAAGAACAAATAGGATTACTGTATACTGGTGGAGTATGGCTAGAATTTTATACGTGGAAGATAATTTTGATAATTATAAGCTGGTGGAGTTTATTCTGACCAAACAGGGATTTAACGTAATGAATGCTGTCGATGGTCTGGATGCCATTGAAAAGGCTGAATCTTATAGGCCAGATCTTATCCTGATGGATATTAATTTGCCAAATCTCAAAGGTTTTGAGGCGGCCACATTGCTTAAGTCTAATCAAATTACTAAAGATATCCCCATCGCATTTTTGACAGCTGCTTATGGCTCTGAATATCGAGAAATAGCTAAAAAGATAGGATGTGTGGGCTACTTCACAAAGCCAATAGACCCATTGTCATTCGGTGAAGATATCAAAAAGATAATTGAAAACAAAGAGAGTAAATCTATAGATGATCCCCTTACTATTGAGCTTTCCAGGTCATTGGAAGACAAAGCCAAAAAGATTGTCCAGATCGGAAAGGAGCTTTCAAAAGTAGAGAGGAGATTTAATGCTATAGTTGAGTCGATAATGGATCCTATCATTCTTCTGGATCCAAACAATATTGCCATCTATCTAAATAACTCTGCAAATAACTATCATTTTATACGCAATTTGTATAAAAAGTATGTGGATTTATCGTTCTTTTTCAAGAATGATGAAGATACATTGAGTAAATTTCAGAAGGTTGGTTATGTAAAAAATTATCTTTTTAAAGAGGGGAATTTTACGTTTATTGGTAATTTTGTCATGCTGGATAAAGATATTCTTATTACACTTAAGGATATAACCGAAATTCAGAATCTCATAGAAAAGCAAAAAGAATTAGACAAGATCTCCACAATTGGCAGGATTGCATCCGGGGTGGTGCATGAACTAAACAATCCCCTTTCAGCTATGAAAGCATACTTAGATATCTATCCTCAGAAGATTGCCAAATCAGATGATAAGGAACAGGTGATAAATGATTTTGTTACGAAGTTGAGGGCTTCCTTTGATAGTATAATGCACCTGATTTCAAACCTTGCTTTTTTTGCAAGAAGAAGTGGCGAAAAGGATATTAATATAAATATCAATAGCCTTATCAAAGAGATCCTTTCCTTTTCACAGTATGATATCAGAAGGGATGGGGTGAATGTGGAACTTCAACTTGCTGAAGATCTACAGCTTATTAGGGGATGTAAATCAGAGATAGAACATGCCATATTAAATCTACTTCTTAATGCCAGTGATGCTCTTCAGGGGAGAGAAAATCCAAAAATTATCATCCGCACAGGGTCAAGTGATGATTTTGTGATGGTAGAGGTCGAAGATAATGGGGCAGGCATTCCACTGGAAGTTCAAAAGAGTATGTTTGAACCATTTTTCACCACAAAAAATAATGAAAAGTCCACAGGTTTGGGTCTGTCTATTGTAAAACATATTGTAAACAAACATAACGGCAAAGTGGAATATTTTACATCTAAAGATGGTACAAAATTTGTATTATATTTTCCAAAACTAAAAGAAACGGAAAATTATGGAAAAGATAAAAGATTATAAAAATATCCTGCAGATTAATACTAAGATAAACGTTGGGGTCTCAAAAGGGGATTATGCCGGTATATATGACTCCCGTATCGAGGATATAACTCAGAAACATATCCTCATATCTCTACCTACGATGAAGGGTGTCCCATTCCCCATAAGACCAGGGACGGAGGTGGATATTTCGTTTATTTCTAATGAGGGTAGATTTAGTTTTAGTTCGGTGGTGGAAGGTAGGGTTGCGGAAGGTATCATACTTTTGCAGATTAAAAAACCTGAGTATATATATCGTTCGGAGCTCAGAAAATATTTCAGAGTAGAGACAAGGATAAAAACAAAGATTAATAAGATTTTTTTTGATAAACAGAATGGGGATATCCTGGCCAGGCTGTATAGCTATGACGTAATGATAAAAGATATTTCCGGTGGTGGTGTAAGGATAGTATCCGAAATTCAATTTGAGGAAGGGGATATTTTTATATTCGATTTAACTGAGATATTTCCAGGGGTAAACGAGATCTTTGGTAGCATAGTAAAAGAGTACTCAAGGCTGGAAAAAAAGTTTGAATATGGTGTGGAATTTATTATGATTAAGGAAAGGGACAGGGATCAAATCATAAAGTATGTTTTTAAAAGACAGATAGAAAATAAAAAACTGTCATAGCGGGGGTGTTTATGGCTTTTTATAAAGAGAGAGATGGGAAGGTGGAAATCCTCTTTCCTGTTAGTGATGTGGATGCTGTGAATGGATCTGAGATGAAGGACTATATTTCAAAAATTGCCGATGAGGTTTCGGCGGTGATTATCAATTTTTCGAGGGTCACCTACCTCAATAGCAGCGGTTTGAGGGAGCTGATTCAAATTTTGAAACTTTTGCAGGACAAAGGGAAGAAATTGTACATCACATTTATATCCGACAGTATCAAAAAGATTTTTGCGAATACAAATCTAATCAAGATCTTCTCCATCTACCCCACAGATGAAGACGCTAAAAGATCTTTATAGGGCAACTACATTTGTTGAGCTGATCTGTAGATTTATAGAGGTCAATTATGGCATAAAGATCACCGAAACAAATTCTGATTACCTTCTTAAAATACTTTATAGTATATTCAACAGGTATCCGGAAACCGAGGAGGATCTGGATTTTTTTGTAAAATTTTATCTAAGGGATTGCCTGTGGAATAATGAATCCTATTTTTTTAGAAACAAAGCCCAACTAGAAGAGCTTGTAGAGATAGCTAAGAGGGATCTGGTCAGAGTGCTTAGTTTTGGTTGTGCAGAGGGGCAGGAGCCTTATTCCATATCGATCGTTCTGACGGATAAAGGGATAAAGCACAAAATATATGCTGTGGATCTGGATGAGATTGCCATAAATAAAGCCAAAACGGGGATTTATACTCCATTTGACCTGAGGAATTTTGATGAAAAATATACATGGGCCTTCAGTGTGGATGGTGAATATATCCGCATTAGGGAGGAGTTAAAGGAAAATGTTGAGTTTTTACATATAAATTGCCTTAAAGAACCCCTTGAAAAATATATCAGACAGAAGGTTGATGTCATATTCTGTAATAACGTTATGATATATCTTACAGATAATTATAAAAAAAATATAATAAAGCAATTTTGCAATCTTTTAGAATATGATGGTTATATCTTTACCACCCATGAAGAAAAATCTAATTTTGTAATGATGCCGGGGTTGGTAAATATTTCTGATGAGCTGGTACTCTTTAAAAAGAAAAATATTTCACATATTATTGAAAAAGATCTGAGAGATCTCTATCTTCTGTCGGATAACGACGAACAAACGGATGATGAGGTATTGATCGGTTACGAGAATGATCTCAAAGATAACTTTAATGTTGAAATTCTGCGTCGTTTGGTTACATTAAATATAAATAAAGAAAGATTTAATGAAGCTAAGAAGTGGCAATATCTTGTTTTGATCAGTAGTGAATATAATGAAGATGATATAGATTTATATCTTGAAATCTGCCGCAGAACTGGTGATATGGAAGAACTTATAGATATGCTACTAAAGAAGATCAGTATATTTAAAAAGGAGAAAGATATATTGCTGCTTATAAATATTGCAAAAGATATTGGAAATGCAGATCTATATTTTACCTATAAAAATCTTTATGAGTCATTATTTAACAAGAATATATCTTAATGGTGATGAATGATAAAAGTCGATACCATGACTTTGGAAGAGTTGAAGGAATTTATGGTTGTTCAGGGGGAGAAATCGTTCAGAGGGGAACAGGTTTACAAGTGGATCTTCCAAAAAGGTGTAAAAGACTTTTCTCATATGACCGACTTATCTGTGGAATTAAGAAGGAAGCTTCAAAATACTGCTTCATTTACCTATCTAAAACCGATCGAGATAAAAAGGGACGAATATGACGGATCACAAAAATTCCTTTTTGAACTGGAAGATAAAAATAAGATAGAGTCTGTGGCTCTTAAAGATCAGGATAGAATTACGCTATGTGTCTCCACCCAGGTGGGTTGCCGTATGGGGTGTGCCTTTTGTGCCACCGCAAAGATCGGATTTATTAGGGATCTTACCGCAGGTGAGATAGTGAGACAGGTAATAGAGGTGAACGAACATCTTGCCACGAATAGCGAAAAGGTCACCAATATTGTATTTATGGGAATGGGTGAGCCGCTGGATAATTATCATAATGTGGTAAAAGCTATAGAGATAATAACAGACGAGATGGGGCTTGGCTATTCACACAGAAAAGTGACTGTATCCACATCAGGAGTCATAGATAGGATAGATGAGCTTTTTAAGCTGAAAAAACAGGTGAACCTTGCGGTATCTCTTAATGCCACCACTGACGATATAAGAAGTGCGATAATGCCTATTAATAAAAAGTTTAACATAGAAAAGTTGATGAAAAAACTCAAAAGCTTGCCCATTCAAAAAAGAAAGAGGATTACCATAGAATACGTAATGATTAAAGGGGTAAATGATACCTTAGATGATGCAAAAAGACTTGTAAGATTGTTAAACGGGTTACCTATAAAGCTAAACTTAATAGTTTATAACGATGGAGGGAATGAAAATTACCGTGCCCCTGATGAACAAACAGTGTTGAGTTTTCAAAAATATCTACTGGATAAGCATATTACAGCATTTATCAGAAAAAGTCTGGGGAAAAATATAGAAGGTGCCTGCGGGCAGCTTTATGCAAAATACAACAAGGGGGTACAATATGGCTATTAGATTGAAAAATGGAGATAAAGCACCCGATTTCTCCCTTCAGGGGGATGATGGTAAGGTATACACCATCAGGGATCTTGGTGGTAAAGTGGTGTTATATTTCTATCCCAAGGACAATACTTCTGGTTGCACAAAAGAGGCCATAGGCTTTTCTCAACTCGCTGATAAATTTGCAGAAAAAGGGTACAAAATTGTCGGGATAAGTCCCGATAGTATAAGTAGTCATAAGAAGTTTATAGAAAAACATAATCTCAAAATACTTCTCTTATCCGATCCGGATAAAAAGGTGGCGGAAAGCTATGGTGCCTATGGTGAAAAGGTGATGTACGGTAAGAAAACTTTTGGAATAATTCGCTCCACCTTTGTGATTGAAGATGGGGTTATAAAAGAGGCATTTTACAATGTAAAAGTTGACGGGCACTGTGAAATGGTTTACGATAAACTTTAGAATATTAAATCCTGTCATAGTAGCTTTTTAAATAAAATTGGAAGAGGTTTGGTGTGAAATTCGAGGATAAATTGAAAAGGTTGGAAGAGATAATTGCAATTTTAGAATCTGAGGAGTATGGTATTGAAGATACCCTTGGCCTGTTTCAGGAGGGGATGAATCTGGTGAAAGAGTGTAAAAAAACATTATCTGAGATAGAATTGAAGGTGGAAAAGATATTATCAGCTGAAGATGGTGAGATAAAAAAGGAGCCTTTTGATGAAGCTTGACATAAATAACTATATAAAATTTTGGGCAAAAAAGGTTGATAGCTGGCTTGATCAGAATGTGATCTCAAATAGTCAGTATATCGATGGGCTTGTGGATGCAATGAGGTATAGCCTTTTTGCCGGGGGGAAAAGACTTAGACCGGCTTTGATATATTCATCTTTCGGTATATTTGATGGTTATTTTGATAAGGTGACCCCTTTTGCCGCAGCTGTTGAGATGCTTCATACCTATTCCCTCATCCATGACGATCTACCAGCTATGGATGATGACGACTTAAGAAGGGGTAAGCCTACGAATCATGTCGTCTACGGTGAAGGTGTGGCTATTCTGGCGGGGGATGCGCTTTTGACGAAGGCTTTTGAGGTTATGACAAGCAGCAGTTTAAATCCAGATGTGGAGCCCGCCATGATGCTTGAAGCCGCCAATAAACTAGCAATTGCAACAGGTGAAAAAGGGATGGTGGGGGGGCAGTACGCTGACCTTAAAGCTGAAGGTGGTTTTTTTGATGAGGGGACAGTCTCTTTTATCCACTTGAACAAGACTGCGGCTTTAATATCTTACTGCTGTGAGCTTGGAGCTATCCTGGGGTATGCCAGTGATGGTGAAAAAAAGGATATGTCACAATTTGGGAAAAAGATAGGGCTTGCTTTCCAAATCATAGATGATATTCTTGACCTTACCTGTACGACGGAAGAATTAGGGAAAAACGCAAAAAGCGATCTGAAAAAAGAAAAGGCGACTTATCCAGCAATTTTTGGTATAGAAAAATCCAGAAAGATTGCGGATGACCTTATCTTTTCGGCTTTTGGGATACTGGATAAATATGGTGAGGCGGCAGTTCCTCTAAGGGAGCTTGCTTCATTTGTTGTGGAAAGAAAAAATTAAGGATAAATTATGAGTTTGCTGTTTAATTTAAAATTGCCAGAAGATATAAAAAGATTAACCTATGGTGAGCTTACTACTCTTGCATCTGAGGTTCGGGAATATATTATTGATGTGGTGTCGAAAAATGGTGGTCATCTGGCGCCAAGTCTGGGTGTGGTGGAGCTGACGATTGCTCTTTTGAGGATGACGGATCCCATCAGAGATAGGATAGTATGGGATGTGGGACACCAAAGCTATGCATACAAAATCCTTACAGATAGAAGGGACAGGTTTACTACCTTGAGGCAGTTTAAAGGGATAAGTGGGTTTAATAAAATTTCTGAAAGCCCCTATGATGCTTTTGGTGTGGGGCATTCGAGTACATCTATTTCTGCTGGTTTAGGGTTAAAAGTAGCTAGTATATTACAACAGAAGGATATAAAAACAATTGCTGTCATTGGGGATGGTTCCATGACGGCAGGTCTTGCCTTTGAGGGGCTCAACAATGCTGGGCACCTGAAGAAAAATCTGGTGGTGATTTTAAACGACAACGAGATGTCCATAAGTCCCAATGTCGGTGCCCTATCCAATTATTTATCCAAGGCTATGACGGGGGAGATTTACACAAAATTTAGAAAGGATTTCCAGCATTTTATGGAAAAATCACCTATTCTGGGGGGACCACTTTTGCATTTCGCAAAAAAACTGGAAGAGGGGATAAAGGGTTTTTTTACACCAGGTATAATTTTTGAAGAGTTGGGTTTTAAGTATATAGGTCCCGTGGATGGGCACAATATAAAAGATCTGGAGGAGGCTTTACACAATGCCTTTATTCAAACATCTCCAGTTCTTATTCACATAAACACAAAGAAAGGGAAAGGGTACGAGCCTGCTGAGAAAAGCCCTTCAAAGTTTCATGGTGTATCAAAATTTGATAGATCCACCGGTGTACCGATAAAGTTCAGCGGTGAAAAAACTTATACACAGGTATTTGGTGAGACAATTACAGAGATGGCATCGAAAAATGATAAAATAGTAGGTATAACTGCGGCAATGCCTGATGGGACGGGGATTTCTATACTAAAAGAAGCGTATCCGGATAGGGTATTTGATGTGGGTATTGCGGAACAACATGCCGTTACGTTTGCTGCTGGTCTTGCCGCAGGTGGATTAAAACCATATGTGGCCATTTATTCCACATTTTTACAAAGGGGATACGATCAGATAATTCACGATGTGGCATTACAGAAATTGCCTGTGGTATTTTGTATTGACAGGGCTGGTTTTGTTGGGGATGATGGTCCCACTCATCACGGTGCTTTTGACCTATCGTTTTTAAGAGTGGTACCAAATATGGTCATCATGGCCCCAAAGGATGGTGAAGAGCTTTCGGAGATGCTTAGATTGTCGGAAAATATCAACCTTCCTGTTGCCATTAGATATCCAAGAGGGGAGGTGGATAGGTATGATCTACCCCATAATATTGTGAATATTGCCGAACCTGAGGTGGTTTTTGATGGTGGGGATATAGCCATAATATCTGTGGGGCATATCTTCAAAGAGAGTTACAGGCTTTATAATTTATTGAAAGAAAAAGGGATCAATACCACATTGATAAATCTGAGGTTTATCAAACCATTAAATAAAGATCTTATTTTAAACTATCTAAAAGGGAAAAGGTTTGTTGTTACGATAGAGGAGAACAGCCTACACGGTGGTGTGGGGGAATATATTCAGTCGATTGTGAATGATGTGGATATTTCTGTTAGATTTATCAAGTTTGGTATCCCTGATATCTTTGTGGAGCATGGTGATCTGGAGAGCTTGAGATCTCTTGTGGGACTCAAGGCGGAGCAGATGGCTGAAAAACTTCTTAACCTTTTAAAACAATAAGTTAAACGGGAACATTTTTGAAAAAGGTAAGATTGGATGAATATCTTATCAGAAAAGGGTTAGTAAAAGATATTAAAGAAGCAACCGGTGTTATCCTTTCCGGTCGCGTCAGAATGGGGGTTCAGGTTCTGGATAAACCTGGTATCCTTGTAAGTCCTGAAATGGAAATTTCATTGCAACAATATCATGGGTACGTAAGTAGGGGGGCACTAAAGCTGAAAAAGGCTTTTGAACTATTTTCTATAGATTTTAAAGAAAAGATTGTGATGGATATCGGTTGTTCCACCGGTGGTTTTACCGATTTTGCTCTGAAACATGGGGCAAAAAAGGTTTTTGCCATAGATGTGGGTAAAGGTGTCTTAGATTACAGTTTACGTAATGACGATAGAGTCATTGTAGTGGAAGGGGTAAATTTTCGATACCTTACCTTTGAAGATGTGGGCTGTTATCCGGATATAATTTTAGGGGATCTTTCTTTTATATCGCTGAAAACGATTTTCGCTCCATTATTAAAGTTTTGCAAAGATGGTACTGAAGTGGTATTTCTCATAAAACCTCAATTTGAAGCAAATCCGAAAGAGGTTGAAAAAGGTGGAGTGGTGAAGGAGAATAATGTGCACAAACGAGTTATTTTTGAGGTGATTAGTAAGTACTGTGAAAAGTTTGAATTTTGTGGTCTCACCTCCTCGCCGATAAAAGGTGCAAAAGGTAATGTTGAATATTTAGTTTTTTTGGTATATAAAAATAATGTTGTACATAGAGATGATATACAAAATATAATCGATAAGGTTGTGGATGAAGAATATAGCTATTGTTGCAAAACCTCATGCTGACAACATAAAGGGGCTTATTAAATCGGTAATAGATTTTTTAACAAAACATGGGATTGATTATCTCTTAGAAGATAGGGCTGCATCTGTCATGGGTGTAGAACCTGTAAGTATAGATAAAGTAAGAGAACTATCGGATGCTGCAATTGTACTGGGTGGGGATGGTACTCTCATCTCCGCAATAAGGATCTTTGATGAAAAAGAGATACCGATTCTTGGTGTGAATCTGGGAAGACTTGGATTTCTTACGGAAACAAGGATAGATGAAATATCTACTGCTTTAAAAAATATGATATCTGGTGAGTATACTATTGAGAAAAGGCTAAAACTCTGTAGTGAAATTTATTTAAATGGTGATGTGACCTTTCATGCATCTGTCATCAATGATGTGGTGATCAACAAAGGGGCTTTGGCCCGTATTATAGATATAGAGCTGTTTGTGAATGATTGCTTTGTAAATAGATACAGGGCTGATGGCCTCATCATATCAACGCCAACAGGTTCCACCGCCTACAATCTGGCGGCTGGGGGGCCTATAATATATCCAACGTTGAATAACATCATCATAACACCAATCTGTCCCCATTCCCTTTCAAATCGACCGATTGTACTGGATGCGGATGTTTGTATAACCATGAAGGTACTGAATAATGATGAAAAGGTATTTATTACGTATGATGGGCAGATAGGTAAGCGGCTTGATAAGGATGAGATTATTAAAATAAAAAGGTCATCTTATTATATAAATCTTGTTGTTCCAAAGGATAGGAACTATTTTTCTGTTTTAAGAGAAAAATTGGGCTGGGGTGGAAACTAAATGATCAGGTTTCTGTCTGTTCAAAATTTTTCCGTCATAGAAGATATTGAGATCGAATTTTCAGATGGATTAAATATTTTCACCGGTGAAACCGGTGCTGGAAAAACCGTTATTATAAATGCTGTAAAAATACTTGTGGGGGAGAAACTTAGCAAAACTTTTTTCCGTGATGAAACAAAGCCGATAAAGATTCAGGGGATCTTTTCTATCAAAAGGGAGGTGATAGGAGAGGATCTTTTAAGTGAGTTTGAAATAGATGACGAAGTGATAATCAGAAGGGAGTTTGATTTACAGGGGAAGAATAGAATCCTTGTGAATGGAAATGTGGCCACACAAAAACAGCTTCAGACATTGACACAAAACTTTCTGGATATTCACGGCCAACATGAACACCAACTGCTTTTAAACCCCAAAAACCATTTATCTTTTGTTGATATGCTTATAGATCATAAATTTAAAATGGATTACCTCGAAAAATATAGAAGATACAAGCAGATAGAAAATGATATCAAAAGACTTACGGAAAATATTCAGGAGATGGAGAGGGAAAGGGAGTATCTCAAATTTCATATAGAAGAGATCGAGTCACTAAAGGTAGATCCTGAAAAGGATAAGGAGCTTGAAAGCAGGATTTCGGTTTTGACAAACATAGATAAAATAAAAAATGCCCTTACGAGATCTTTAAACTGTCTTAGTGGTGATGAAATAAATATTGAAAACCTTTTTACGGTTGTGTCAAAAGAGATATCTTCTATCGTAAAGTACAGCGATGAACTT
This sequence comes from Calditerrivibrio sp., assembly GCF_049968475.1. Taxonomy (NCBI): domain Bacteria; kingdom Pseudomonadati; phylum Deferribacterota; class Deferribacteres; order Deferribacterales; family Calditerrivibrionaceae; genus Calditerrivibrio; species Calditerrivibrio sp. The sequence continues at coordinate 119,844 of NZ_JBMFQS010000001.1, forward strand.
AAAGCAATAGGAGATAAAGTTGACTCCATCTTTTACGAAATCCAGGATATAGCAGGAACTATAGAGGGGATGATAGAAAAATATGAATTGGATGAATCTGAGATGAATACGCTTATCGATAGAAAGGATAAGATAGATAGGGTGTGTAAAAAATATAATAAAAAGATGGAGGAACTGCCGGATTATCTATCAGAGATTAAGAGAAGACTTGAGGATATCGATTTAAGAGATGAGAGGATAGAAAAGCTGACAAAAGAGCTATCTTTGTTGAAAGAGGAGCTTGAGACTTTGAGGGGTAATCTCAACAACGAAAGAAGAAAACTTTCTAATCTTCTTGAGGAAAAGATAACGAAGATATTAAAAGAGCTTGAGCTTAAAAATGCTGTTTTTGAAATTAAAATAGAAGATTTAAAACAGTTTGATGAAAAAGGTGGTGTGGATCTTGAATTTTTTATCTCCACCAATATCGGCTTTGAACCGGGGCCACTTTCAAAGATAGCTTCCGGTGGGGAGATTTCAAGGGTGATGTTAGCTCTAAAGGAGGCCTTTGCGGAAGTGGATATAGTGGATACGCTCATTTTTGATGAGATCGATACCGGGATTAGTGGTATAACGGCAAAAAAAGTGGCAGAAAAGCTCAAAAAGATATCTGAGAGTAAGCAGGTGATTGTGATTACCCACCTTCCGGTGGTTGCGGCGATGGGGGATAAACATTTTCATCTCACCAAGATTGACGAAGGTAGCAAAACTAAAACGACGATCAGGTCTTTAGATGAAGAAGAGAGGAAATATGTGCTCGCTTCGATGATTGCAGGGGAGATCACGGAGAATTCTTTAAAACAGGCGGAGGAGCTTCTTAAAAGATGATTCAGCAGATTGCTATCTTTGTTGTAAATATAATCCATAAAACGGGTTATCTGGGTATAGCTTTTTTTATGATGATAGAAAGTAGCTTTATCCCTTTTCCAAGTGAGGTGGTGGTGCCCCCTGCCGGATACCTTGTGTCCCAGGGGAAGATGAATATGTATCTGGTGGTGTTGTCATCTTTGATAGGTAGTGTGGCTGGTGGACTTGTAAATTATTACTTAGCTGTGAGATTTGGTAGGCCTTTTATTTTAAAATACGGAAAATATTTTTTTCTGGGGGAGTCGAAGTTTCAAAAAGTGGAGAAGTTTTTTAAAAACCATGGGGAGATTACTACATTCGTTGGTAGGCTTTTGCCTGGTATCAGACAATATATTTCCTTTCCCGCTGGTCTTGCCCGGATGAATCTTTTTAGATTCTGCCTCTTTACTGCTTTGGGGGCGGGGATATGGTCTATAGTGCTTGCCTATACAGGCTATCTTGTGGGAACAAATCTTGATCTGATTAAAGAACATCTGAATAAAATAACCATTGTGATTTTGCCCACATTGGCGGTTTTAGTGATGGTATACATATTTGTATATAAAAAATATTTAAGGTGGAGAAACTATGATAAAAAAGATTAGTTTATCTGCTATTTTTTTGATTTTTATTACTATTAGTCTCTTTGCGGAAGAGATTACAGTTAAGCCTGGCGATACTTTTGCAGGAATTTTTACGAAGATATTTGACTATAATGTTGTTATCCGTTTGTATAGTGATTTAAAGGGGAAGATTCCTGGGTTTGTTTTAAGGGAAGGGCAAAAAATTATTTTTGGGAAAAATTATGTTCACATACCTCTTGATGTTACCAAAGAGGTGAAGATCTTTAAAAAAGATGAAGGTTATGAAATAAACCTTGTGGAACATCCTGTGTATACCATTAATACAGTTGTGAAGGGGACCATCAATGGATCTTTGTTTGAAACCATCAATAATATTGGTGAGAATGATGAATTAGCAATAAAGTTTGCTGATATATATCAGTGGGAGGTGGATTTTTTCAAAGAGGTTCATCCGGGTGATAGCTTCAGTATCGTAGTGGAGAAGATGTTTGCCAAGGGGATATTCATAGGGTATGGTAAAATACTTGCTGCGGATTTTTATAATCGTGGAAGGCTTATCAGGGCTATCTACTACGATAATGGTAAGTTGTCTGGTTATTTTACCCCTGATGGAAAACACTTGAAAAAAGGTTTTTTGAGGGCACCATTAAAATTTGGAAGGGTGAGTTCTAAATTTACTTCCAGTAGACTTCATCCAGTATTAGGTAGATATCTGCCGCATTTTGGTGTGGATTATGCTGCTCCTACAGGAACACCGATATATGCCACCGGATCAGGTGTTGTTATGCAAAAGGGTTTTCAGGTTGGTGCTGGAAATTTTGTGAAAATAAAACACCCCAATAATATTATCACCACCTATATGCATATGTCAAAATTCAAGCCAGGACTTAAGGTTGGCAGCCGAGTATCCCAGGGGGAGATAATAGGATACGTTGGAGCAACAGGATACGCCACCGGTCCTCATGTGGATTACAGGATTCAGATCGGTCAAAAATATGTAAACCCTTTAAGTTTTGTGGCACCACCTATAATGCTTAAAAAAGATGATATTTTGGCTTTAAATGAGAAGTCAAAGAGTATAGTCGCCCTTCTCAACAATACCTATTACAGAACGGCAGACAATAGACTTATAGAATGATATATTTTATAATGGGATATTTATCGTTTTTCGAGAAATATATTTCTAAAAGATACTATAATGTTACCTAAGATAATTTTATTTCTGACTCTCGTTGCAATTGCTGTGGGGTATATACCCAGATTCAAGATGAACAGGACCACAATTGCCCTTGTGGGTGGTGTTTTTTTGATCGTTTCCGGTGGGATTGGTTATGATGCTGCATTACGATCGATTAATCTTGACACTATAGTACTTTTATTTTCCATGATGATAATAAATGCTAATTTCGGTATTTCCGGATTTTTTGGGATTGTTTCTCAGAAAATTATAAAGTTTGCAGATACACCAAAAAAGTTACTGTTTGTCATTATATTCACATCAGGGCTTCTGTCATCCATTTTGCTAAACGATACAATTGCAATTATGTTTACCCCAATTGCGATAATGGTTTTATTAAATCTAAAAAGGGATCCTGTCCCTTATCTGTTGGGGCTTGGTATGGCTTCGAACATTGGATCTGCTATGACGCCAGTTGGTAACCCACAGAATATGCTTATTGCAAGTTTTTCGGGGCTTACCTTTATTAAGTTTATTACTCCACTTTTTTTTGTATCGATAGGTTCACTGGTTTTTCTGTACATGATATTGCTGTTATTTTTTAAAGAGGAGTTTAAGGATACCAGGATATCATCAGCAGATATACCGGAGTTTAGGGTTTATAGACCATTGCTTTTTAAAACTTTGGCTTCAACCATTGTAATGATTATTCTATTTCTTCTACATTTTCCCGTATCTTATTCCTCTTTAATAGCTGCATCAATATTACTCTTTACTAGAAGAATAAAACCATCAAGGGTATTCAGGGAGATTGACTGGTCTTTGCTTGTATTCTTTTCGTCTTTATTTGTGGTGACATCTGCGGTGGAAACAACCGGTATTGGGGAAAAACTCTATCTATTATTTAAAAATTTTATATTTTTAAATATATTTTCTTTTTCATTTGCCATGGGGGTCTTTAGTAATATAGTGTCTAATGTGCCAGCAGTGATGCTTTTTGCACCCTTTATAAAATCTCTGGGAAATAGCTATGAATATTGGATTACTGCTGCAATGTCATCAACTTTTGCGGGTAATTTTACTATAATTGGTTCTGTTGCCAACATAATAGTAGTTGAAATAGCCGCAAAAAATGGTATAAAGATTAGCTTTATACAGTTTTTTAAGGTGGGTAGTATAGTTACGATTATAACGATTTTGACAGGTAGTTTGTGGTTGAGCTGGATATTATAAAGGAAAAAAGTTTAGTTATACTAAAATAGAATATTTTGTAAAAATCCATTGAAAAAGTGATTTGAATGTAGTATATTATAAAGTATAATTAAACAAATGGAGGAATTGATGCCAAAGGTAATCATTGATACCGATAAGTGTAAGGGATGCGGTATATGCATCGTCTACTGCCCAAAAAAGATACTGAGATTTTCAGGAAAATTTAATACCTCCGGATATAATTATGTGGAGTGCATAGATGAATCTTTATGTATTCTCTGTAAAAGTTGTGCTTTAATGTGCCCGGATGTTATCTTTACCCTAAAAAAAGAGGAATAAGGAGCATAAAATGTCAGAAAAGATATTGATGAAAGGTAATGAGGCTATTGCGGAGGCTGCTGTAAGGGCTGGTGTTAAAGGGTATTTTGGATATCCGATAACCCCCCAGAATGAGGTTACTGCATATATGTCCAAAAGGATGGTTGAGTTGGGTAGGGCATTCGTACAGGCTGAAAGCGAGGTGGCTGCTATAAATATGGTTTATGGTGCTGCGTCCACCGGTGAGCTTGCAATGACAACTTCCTCAAGCCCTGGAATTGCATTGATGCAGGAAGGTATTTCATATATGTGTGGTGCTGAAGTTCCTGCGGTAATTGTAAATATGTCAAGGGGTGGCCCGGGGCTTGGGAATATTGGGCCAAGTCAGGGGGATTACAATCAATCCACAAGGGGTGGTGGTAATGGTGATTATTTTCTCATCGTGTATACCCCCAGTACAGTTCAGGAGGCGGTTGATATAACGTATAGAGCTTTTGACGTTGCAAATAGGTACAGAAACCCAGTTTTGATACTTGGGGATGGTGCTCTGGGTCAGATGGCTGAGACGGTTGTGCTACCACCATTTAAAGAGGTGGATACTAAGGATAAGGGCTGGGAGCTTAATGGATGTAAGGGCAGAGAACCAAGATCGGTAAAATCCCTGAGATTGTCTGAAGGGATGCTCAAACTGCATAATTTTCACTTAAAGGAAAAGTTTGATCAGGTAAAGAGAAGTGAGATTGAATACGAATTGATAGGAGATGATTACGATATACTTATTGTTGCATTTGGTACTGCCGCAAGGGTTTCAAAAAGCGCTATAAAAGAGGCTGCCAAACATGGTGTAAAGGTTGGAATGTTCAGGCCTATTCTCATATGGCCTTATCCATATGCTCAGCTAACTGAAGCTGCAAAAAAGGCAAAGAAGGTATTAGTTGTGGAAATGAATAATGGACAGATGCTTTTTGATGTGATGTTAGCGCTAAAGGATGATAACAAAATCGAATTCCTGGGTAAACCCGGCGGCGAAGTGGTGGATCCTGATGAGATATTAGAAAAAATCTTATCCATAAAGGGGTAAATTATGAAAACAGTTTATGAAAAACCTCAAAGTCTTACTTCGAATAAATCTATATATTGTCCTGGTTGCAATCATGGATTAATCCATAGATTGGTGGCTGAGGCTATAGATGCTCTCTGCCTTAGAGAAAAAACAGTAGGTGTGGCACCTGTGGGTTGTGCAGTTTTGCTGTATGATTATTTTAATTTTGATATTGTGGAGGCTCCCCACGGAAGGGCACCGGCTCTTGCAACCGGTATAAAAAGGGTTAGACCGGATCTTGTGGTGTTTACATACCAGGGGGATGGTGATCTTGCTTCAATTGGTATGGCGGAGATTATCCATGCCGCTAATCGGGGTGAGAATGTTACAGTGGTATTTGTCAATAATGCAAACTACGGTATGACTGGTGGTCAGATGGCCCCCACAACACTGCCTGGTCAAAAAACAACCACAACACCATTTGGTAGAGATACAAAACATGACGGTTTCCCGTTCAGGATGGCTGAAATCATAGGGAATCTTCCGGCGGTGGCTTACTCCACAAGGGTCAAAGTCACATCCCCAAAACATGTAATAGCCGCAGGTAAGGCTATCAAAAAGGCTTTTCAAAATCAGATTGAAGAAAAAGGTTTTTCTTTTGTTGAGGTGCTCTCCACATGCCCCACAAACTGGGGTATGGATCCTGTAAAATCTCTTAAATGGGTGGATGAGGTTATGGAGAGCTATTATCCTCTTGGTACATTTAAAGATATAGACGGGGGTAAATAATGTATTTCGATTGTATAATGGCTGGATTTGGTGGTCAGGGGATATTAAGTGCAGGTATGATGCTATCTCATATGGCGGTGAGTCAGAATTTAAATGCCACATGGTTTCCTTCTTATGGTGCTGAGCAAAGAGGTGGTACAGCAAACTGTATGGTGGTTGTGTCAGATGATGAGATTGGCTCTCCGGTTATCACAAAACCGCATAATGGGTTTATTATGAATTACCCTTCTCTTGTTAAGTTTCAGCCGAGGTTTAGAAGTGGTGCAAATGTTGTTATTGACAGTTCTCTTGTATCTGCAGAATATATAAACAGAGATGACTTAAATTTTTATGGTATAAATGCCACAGAGCAGGCAGAAAAGCTTGGAAATGTGAAAGTGGCAAATGTCATTATGATAGGTGCTCTGTTGAAAGTATCACAGCTTTTTGACCTTAAGGTGGCTGAGGAAGCACTCAAATACGCTATTCCGGAAAAATATCACAATTTACTTGATATTAATAAAAAAGCTCTTGAGGTGGGTTTTAATCAGGTTGTAAAGTTGTAAGAAGATATTATTAATGCAAGGTTGGTAGCTTATTTCTAAAGTGAAAAACCTTGCATTTTACTTTAAACAATCTATGTTTAAGGAGTAGATATGCAGAGGTTAAACTTAAAGGTATATGGGAGAGTTCAAGGGGTAGGTTTTAGGGCCTACGTTTTGAATAAGGCAAGGGAGCTTGGTCTTTCTGGCTTTGTGAAGAATATGCCTGATGGGACGGTTTTTATAGATGCTCAGGGGGAAGAGGAAGTATTGAATAAGCTAATTGAGTATGTAAAAATTGGCCCTTCTATGAGTCGTGTGGAAAAGGTTGAAATCGAAAGGATTAATCAGACTCTCAATACGAAAGATTTTATTGTTACATATTAGGTGAGATTATAGAAAAATTTTATTATACCATAACCTTAGCTTCATATATAGGTTTTAAGATAGTTCCACTATATATCAATCTACTTTTGGGTTTTATCTCGAGTAGGTTTCTGACTGTTAAAAAAGATACCATTGCAGCCATTCTAATATACATAATAGGTCCGGTAGTGTTTTTCACCGCATCATATCGTGTAAAGTTTGATATTTCTATGGTAGCTATTCCAATGATAGTACTTTTTATAGGGGGGATTCTTTCGTTTGGAACATATTTTTTAGGTAAAAAGGTTTTTAAAGATAATACGTTAAATATCTTAGCTTTTTCTGCTGGTACAGGTAATACGGGGTATTTTGGGATACCTCTTGCCTTCATGCTTTTTGATGAGAGACTGGCAAATGTGTATGTATTTTCAGTTTTAGGTTCTCTTCTGTATGAGAGCACGATTGGTTTTTTCATCATTGCAAAGGGTAGCTATAGCGTTAAAGACAGCCTGATAAGGGTTTTGAAATTGCCAGCCATATATGCTATGGTTCTGGGGCTATGTTTTAATTTTTTAAAGATCAAGCTACCTGCGGATATTTTAAATTATCTGGATTATTTTAAAGGAGCATATGCGGTGCTGGGTATGATGATGATAGGTATGAGTCTTCATGGGCTTAATCGAATGTTGATCGATAAAGTTTTTATATCCGTTGCCCTTATTATAAAGTTTATCCTGTTTCCATTGGTAATTTTAGCCGTAATCTATATGGACAAACTGTTTTTTCAATTTTTCAACAGTGAATTTTATAAGGTTCTTTTTCTATTTGGAGTGCCACCAATGGCGGGTAATGTTGTGGCAATAGCTACTCTTTTAAAATCAAACCCCGAAAAGGCAGCAATTGCCGTAATAATCAGTACAATTGTATCGATATTTACGATACCTGTCATGGTAGCTTATCTCATGCCGGGATAATGGCGATTCATAATAAGATTTTTTATTTAAGAATGCTATGATGAAGAAAAAAATCTTGATAAATCACAGAGTTTGGTATAATGAAATTTATACTCGGGGTGTAGCACAGTTTGGTAGCGCGCTTCGTTCGGGACGAAGAGGCCGGAGGTTCAAATCCTCTCACCCCGATAATTTACAGCCCATTTAAGACCTTTGCCAAGATACCTAAGATACCTAAAATTTCAAGGTTTTGACCAGGGCAGACTCCATAAGTTTAACTTATTGAAAACATTTAATAAAAACATCAAAACCGATTCTTGCCGGAATTATCTTAAATTGTTTTTAAATAACTTATATATTGATGAAAAATCCTCCTCATGGAAGTTTTGAGTGAAGGTGGAAGCGTAGAGTTCCTTTATCAAGGATGCAGTAAATATTGGGATTTTATTGTCATAGGCTATCTCTTGAAGACAGTTGATATCTTTGTATATCAGGGCATTTGAAAAATGTGTTGAGAAATCTTCGTTTAAAATCTTCTCTTTTTTGGCTCTGAGTACCAATGAATCGCCCCCACCTACAGATAAAATTTCAATGGCCTGTTCCTTACTTATACCTAATTTTTCGGCAGTAGCTATAGATTCTGCAATTGTTGCCATAAAACTTCCCAGTACAAGGTTATTCACCAATTTCATCTGTGTGGCTTTTCCAGGTTTTTCTAAATAAAAGATATGTTTTCCTAAAGATTCAAGAACAGGTTTTACTTTTTCAAAAGCTTCGCTTTTTCCACTTACTAAAATCGTTAAGTTCCCCTGCCTCGCCGGAACAACACTACCCAAGACTGGTGATTCCAGATAATACAGGTTTCTTTTATTGCATTCTTCATGAAAATTCAAAACCTTTTTATAGCTATTGGTGGTAAAGTCAATTATTATCTTATCGGTGCAGTTTGTTTTTAGTATCCCTTTTTCTCCGAGGAGGAGAGTTTCCACTGCATCACTGTCGAAAAGACATAGAAATGTCATGGAACATTCATTTACAACGGCCTCTGGGGAGGACAGCGTATTAGCCTTTATAGATCCTATTTTTGATGGAGTTCTATTCCATACATACAAATCATAACCACATTCTGAAAGTCTTGTGGCTATTGCCTTACCAAGATTACCAAATCCTAAAAAACCTAACTTCATATAATCCTCCTCTCTATTTATCAGGTAGATTATATCATTTTATATTTTATATATCAAGAATTTGTTTGTCATGGTGGGTAGTGGTGTTAAACTTTTTATTGTAATCATAAACTATTTGTGCTATCTATTTTTCCTGTTTAGTATCACTTTAATAGTTTAAGAGGAGTTGAAATGTTTGAAATTATTAATAAGACTATTGGTGAATATTTAGAAGAAATAGCATCAAAGTATCCGGATAATGATGCAGTTGTATACCCTTTACGTGGTATAAGGTTATCATACAAAGAGTTTGATGCGCTTACGGATAGACTTGCCAAAGGTCTACTTGCAAGTGGACTTAAAAAAGGGGATCATGTGGCTATCTGGGCACATAATATACCGGAGTGGATATATCTCCTTTTTGCCACGGCTAAAATAGGTGTGGTTACCGTCACTGTAAATACCCTTTATAGGGCACATGAACTAAAATACCTTTTGCATCAGTCAGATAGTAAATCGCTTTTTATGGTAAAAGGTTTAAAGACGGATTACGTTGAAACGATTTATGAAATTTTGCCCGAATTGAGAAGTAGAAATACTCATAAAATAGAGAGTGAGAATCTACCTTTATTAGAAAAGATATATTTTATTGGGGAAAATACCCCTAATGGTATGCTTAACTACAATGTGTTGTTTGAAATGGCTGATTCTGTATCAGATGAGGTTTTAGATAATGTAAAGAAATCCCTTGATATGCATGACGTAATTAATATGCAGTACACTTCTGGCACCACAGGATTCCCAAAGGGTGTAATGCTGTCACATTTTAATGTATTAAACAATGCCTATGCTATAGCATGTGGAATGAATTTTACCGAAAAGGATAGGCTATGTATACCTGTTCCTTTCTTCCATTGTTTTGGTTTGGTGCTCAGTATTCTGGTTTGTTTGACTGCCGGGGCCACTATGGTTCCTGTGGAAAGTTTTAATCCGGTGGATGTATTAAAAACAGTAGAAATGGAGAGATGCACAGCATTGCATGGTGTACCTACGATGTTTATTTCCGAATTGAATCTATTGGAAAAGGAAAAGTACGATCTTTCTTCCCTCCGTACGGGTATAATGGCTGGGGCATTATGTCCTGTAGAGGTTATGAAAGCTGTAATGACAAAGATGAATATGAAGGAGATTACGATTGTTTACGGACTTACGGAAGCCTCACCGGGGCTTACCATGACAAAAATAGATGACCCTATTGAGAAGAGGGTGGAAACCGTGGGAAAAGAGATGCCTGGTGCTGAAATAAAAATAGTAAATCCAAATACCGAGGAGGAGTGTCCGGCTAACGTTCAGGGGGAGTTGTGGGCACGTGGATATAATATAATGCGTGGTTATTACAAGATGGAAGAGGCTACAAAGCATGCTTTTAGCAAGGATGGATGGCTTAAGACAGGTGATCTTGCCGTAAAAACTGAAGATGGGTATTATAAGATCACCGGCAGGATTAAAGATATGATCATCAGGGGTGGAGAAAATATTTACCCTAAGGAGATAGAAGAATTTTATTATACTCACCCAAAGGTTCATGATATTCAGGTGGCAAGAGTTGAGGATAAAAAATATGGGGAAGAGGCTATGGCTTTTGTAATTGTCAAAGAAGGGGAATCCCTCACCGAAGAGGAATTGAGAAATTATGCCAAAGGGAAGATTGCTGATTTTAAAATTCCAAAATATTTTATGTTTGTGAAAGAATACCCAATGACGGCAAGTGGAAAGATTCAAAAATACAAATTGTCGGAGATGGGGAATAAGATTTTAAAAGAAAAAGGTATACTTTAGGGGGTATTATGCTTGGGGATGTAAGGAAAGAGGATTTTAAAATGGTAGTTCCTGAATATTTCAATTTCGGATTTGATGTTGTGGATAAATGGGCGGAGTTGGATGATAAAATAGCTCTAATCTGGATAGATACAGATGGTAAAAGTTATAAAACGTTTAGATTTTCAGATTTAAAGCGGAGGTCCAACAGATTTGCCAATATATTGGTTGATAGAGGATACAAAAAGGGGGATATGCTTTACGTAATGGTACCAAGGGTTCCGGAATGGTATGCCGTGATGCTTGGCTGCTTCAAAGTTGGGGTGGTGCCGATGCCCGCACCAAAGATATTAAGACCAAAAGATATTTATTATAGACTGGAGAAATCTGGTGCCAAAGGTGCTGTGGTATATTACAATGTACTGGATAAGATGATGGAGGTTGATACTTCTAAACTATTACATAAAATGGTTATAGGGGCAGAGGCTAATGGTTGGGAAAATTTTGAAAAAGCTATGAATGATGTTCCAGATGAAATATTTATGGATAAGATAGAAAAAACCAAAACATCAGATCCTTTGATTATCTATTTTACAAGTGGCACCACAGATTTTCCGAAAATGGTTCTGCATGATGGGGGATATGCAATTGGGCATCAGATCACTGCAAGATTCTGGCAGGATCTTAAAAAGGATGATATACACTGGACTTTAAGCGATACAGGTTGGGGGAAGGCCGTATGGGGGAAGCTATTTGGTCAGTGGTTTATAGGTACAACTGTAGTGATGTATAATGCAGCAGATGCTTTTGATCCCAAGATTCATCTGGATATTATCCAAAACTTTAAAATTACCACTTTTTGTGCTCCACCCACTGCTTATAGAATGATGATACTTCAAGATTTGAGTAAGTACAACTTTGACCACCTTCGCCATTCAGTTAGTGCCGGAGAGCCCCTCAATCCCTCTGTATATGAAAAATGGTTGGAATATACAGGTAACAAGATTTATGACGGATATGGTCAAACGGAAACTGTAAATATAATAGCCACAACTAAAGATATGGAGGTTAAGCCAGGTTCAATGGGTAGACCTGCATTCGGATTTGAAGTGAATATTCTTGATGACGATGGTAATCCGGTGGAGATTGGTGAAATCGGGCATATAGCCCTAAAGGTGAAGCCTAATAAACCTATTGGATTTTTTATAGGTTATTATAAAGATGAAGAGGCAACTAAAAACTCTATTCATGGTGATTGGTATTACACCGGTGACAAAGCTCATAAAGATAAAGATGGGTATCTCTGGTTTGTGGGGAGGGCTGACGACGTTATAAAAACCAGTGGGTACCGTGTTGGACCTTTTGAGGTGGAGAGTGCTCTTCAATCCCACCCAGCTGTGGCGGAAAACGCTGTTATCGGTGTGCCGGATGAGTTAAGAGGCACAATAATCAAGGCTTTTGTTGTACTTGCCCCAGGCTTTGAACCGTCTGATATGCTTGTGAGTGAATTGCAGGATCATGTGAAGAAGGAAACCGCCCCATATAAATACCCGAGAAAGATAGAGTTTGTGAAGTCACTTCCAAAGACAGTTAGCGGTAAGATCCGCAGGACTGAACTAAGGGAGATGGAAGAGATGAAATCAAAACAGATGAATATAGATGAATTCACACCTTGATATTAAAAAGGTTAGATTTAATATATAAAAAAGATGTAAACTTTTTTAAAATGGATGTTACAACATGGTAAAATGTTTTACACCATTTTGTTGGTTTCTTAGGATAGTTCATATTTAAATTATATTTAGCAATAAGATGTGTTTTTGTTAATTTACATTACTGAAAAATGTTTAGAAATCTCTTGACAAGAAAAGAATGTGTGATATTGTAATATATATCCAATCACAATCAAATGGAATTGTTTGGCTTTTTGTTTTTTTGGCTCTTCTTTTGGCTGTAATGTTTGTAAAATCAGAGAAAATCGTTTGAAAATAAAGAATAATAATTTTCGAGGTGTTTGGTGAATCTGGACGATTTAAAGAAAAAATCTGTGGAAGAATTATTGTCTATTGCTGAGGGGATAAACATTGAAAATGCTCCCAATCTGCTAAGACAGGAGCTAATTTTTGAAATATTAAAGGCCACAAGTCAGAGAAATGGTCAGATATATGGTCAAGGGGTTCTGGAGATACTTCCTGATGGCTTTGGTTTTTTAAGATCTCCTGATTATAACTATCTGCCAGGGCCTGATGATATCTATGTCTCCCCTGCACAGATTAGAAAATTTGGTCTTAGAAATGGTGATACAATATCAGGTGAGATAAGACCTCCAAGGGATAATGAAAAGTATTTTGCACTGCTCAAGATTGAGACTATCAATTTTGATGAGGTAAAACTTCATAGGAACCTTTTTGAAAACCTTACCCCCCTTTTTCCGGATGAAAGAATTGATCTTGAAGCTTTTCCAACACATTACGATACAAGAATTATGAACCTTATTGCGCCAGTTGGAAAAGGTCAGAGGGGGCTTATTGTGGCTCCACCTAAAACGGGTAAGACGATGCTTTTAAAATCTATCGCCAACAGTATTACTAAAAACCATCCTGAAATATACCTAATTATCCTTCTCATAGATGAGAGACCTGAAGAGGTTACGGACATGCAGAGGTCTGTCAAAGCAGAAGTGGTTAGCTCCACTTTTGATGAGCCGGCATTTCGACATGTACAGGTGGCAGAGATGGTTCTTAATAAAGCAAAAAGGCTTGTGGAGCACAAAAGAGATGTATGTATACTCCTTGACAGTATTACTCGCCTTGCAAGGGCTTATAACTCTATAGAGCCTTCCAGTGGTAAGGTCCTTTCAGGTGGAGTAGATTCTAATGCGTTACACAAGCCCAAAAGGTTTTTTGGAGCTGCCAGAAATATTGAAGAGGGTGGCAGTCTTACTATAATAGCCACTGCCCTCATCGATACAGGTTCCAGAATGGATGAGGTTATTTTTGAAGAATTTAAAGGTACCGGTAATATGGAGCTCCACCTGGATAGAAAACTTGTGGAAAAGAGGATTTTCCCTGCTATTGATATAAATAGATCTGGCACCAGAAGGGAGGAGCTGCTTCTGGCTAAGGATGAAATTAACAAGGTGTGGATATTAAGAAGATTTTTAAGTGGAATGAATTCTGTGGATGCTATGGAATTTTTACTTGAAAAGATTAAGGATACAAAGACAAATAAAGAATTTTTAAACTCTATGAATAAATAATATCTTTTTATAAAGAAGTTATGATAATTTGCTTGAAAATTAAAATATAATATGTTATACAATATCTCTTAAAATTGTGTGAGGTGTAGAAAGATGAAAAAAGGTATTCATCCCGAGATTAAAGAGGTTGTTTTTAAATGTGCATGTGGGAATGAGATAAAGACGTTATCTACCGCTAAAAAAACAGGGATAGCAATATGCTCCAACTGTCACCCATTTTTTACCGGAAAGCAGAAATTTGTAGATGCTGCTGGTAGAGTAGAAAAATTCATGAAAAAATACAGCGAGGCTAAATCTAAAAAGTAAATTTGGCCCGTTATGGAATATAATCTTTCTGTAAAACTTTTAAGCCACACGCCAGATCCTGAAGGTGTTGTGGCTTTAGCTGCTAAATTGTGTTATTCTGATGCAAATATTGAGGATCTCAAAGAAGTTATATCCAAAAGAGACCAGCAGGGCTTTATCGAAAAGATCGTAAAGATTGGTCATCATTCTGTATTGGAGCATATATCTTTCACATTTGGGATTGAAGGTGTATCACGGGCATTGACTCATCAATTGGTGAGGCATCGTATCGCCAGCTATTCCCAGAAATCCCAGAGATATGTCAAGTACACTGAAAATTTTGATTACATAATGCCGCTTACCATAAAAAATAATGAAAGGTATAGAAAGCGGTTTGAAGCGTTGATGGCGGAGATTTCCGATCTATACTCTGAAATGATATCACAGGATATTCCGGCAGAGGATGCCAGGTATATTTTGCCAAATGCCTGTGAAACAAAGATTATTGTGACTATGAATGCAAGGGAGCTACTTCATTTTTTTAAAATAAGATGTTGCAACCGTGCCCAGTGGGAGATCCGTCTAATGGCGGAAGAGATGCTAAAACTTTGCCTTGAGGTGGCACCTTCCATCTTCAGACATGCTGGCCCTGGATGTGTTACCGAAAAATGCCCAGAAGGGGAGTTTACATGTGGGCAGGCGGAGGATGTCCGCAAAAAATATATAGAACTTCTAAAGAAATACAATCGTCTAAATTAAAAACTTTCAGGTGAAAATATGGGTAAATGTAATATAAATATCGGTGGCCAGGCGGTCATTGAAGGTGTTATGATGAGGGCACCCTCGAAATTTGTCATCGCTGTCAGGCGGCCGGATAATCAGATTGTGGTACAAAAAAAAGATATAAAAATAGATGCAAATAAATTTTTTAAAAAGCCTTTTATAAGAGGCTTAATAGGTCTTTATGACGCATTGATACTTGGAATTCAGGCGCTTAATTTCAGCGCTCATCATGCTTTAGGTGAAGGTGAGGAGAAGCTGAGCTTTAAAGAGATCTTTTTTACCCTGCTCTTTGGCTTTGGTCTTGGTATTGGTCTTTTTCTCTTTCTACCTTTACTACTTACAGATCTTTTAAAGCTAATATTTCCGTTGATAGAAAGATCGTTTCTCGTTTATAATCTGGTGGATGGAATAATAAGAGTGATCTTTTTTATTTTATACATATACATTATCTCTTTTTTTAAAGATGTAAAAAGGGTTTTTCAGTATCATGGGGCGGAGCATAAATCTATCTTTACCTTTGAAAGCGGTAAAGAATTGACCGTAGAGAATGCAAGACAGATGAGCAGGTTTCATCCCCGCTGTGGGACAAGCTTTTTGCTGATCGTTATGATAGTATCCATATTTGTTTTTACACTTATACCAAAAGACTCCCATTTTTTAATTAAATTTTTGTCGAGGATTGTTTTTGTTCCTGTCATCGCTGGTATCTCATATGAGATACTAAAGCTTAGCGCTAAATTTCAGAATAATATATTGGTAAAAATATTGATAGCTCCTGGATTGTGGTTGCAAAAGCTTACCACTAAAGAGCCGGATGACAGCCAGCTTGAAGTGGCTCTAATTTCAATCAAAGAAGCTTTAGAAATAAATGAAAATAAGGAAGGTTTAATATATGTTTGATCATCTGGAAGAGGTTTTAGAAAAATATAATGAATTGACTGAAAAGCTTGCAGATCCAAACGTAATGAGTGATATAAAAGTCTATCAACAGCTCAGTAAAGAGCACTCCGATCTAAAACCGATAGTAGAGAAGTATATTGAATACAAAGATGTTCAAAGATCTATAAAAGAGGCAGAAGCCATATTGAAGGATGGTGGGGATAAAGATCTTATCGAGCTTGCAGAGACGGAATTGGCTGAGGGTAGGGAGAAATTAGAGAAGATTTCTGAGGAGCTCAAAATATTACTTTTACCTAAAGACCCGTTTGACGAGAAAAACATATATATTGAGATAAGAGCAGGTACTGGTGGCGAAGAGTCTGCTCTTTTTGCAGCTGACCTTTTAAGGATGTATATAAGATATGCCGAGAAATGTGGGTGGAAAACTGAGATAATAGATGCCAATGAAACTGGCATGGGTGGTTATAAAGAGGTTATTCTTCTGGTTAAAGGTAAGAATGCTTATAGTAAGTTGAAATATGAAGCTGGTGGACATAGGGTTCAAAGAATACCTGAAACGGAATCAAGTGGAAGGATACATACATCCGCCTGTACGGTTGCTGTAATTCCGGAGGCAGATGACGTGGATGTGCATATAGATCCCAAGGATTTGAGGATCGATGTATACAGGTCATCCGGTGCCGGTGGACAGCATGTGAATACCACAGATTCCGCTGTAAGGATAACGCATATTCCAACTGGTATTGTGGTTTCCTGTCAGGATGAGAGAAGCCAGATAAAAAATAAGGAAAAGGCCATGAAGCTTCTCAAGTCTAAGGTTTTTGAGATGGAATTGGAAAGGCAGAGGATGGAGCAGGCGGAAAATAGAAAACAACAGGTGGGATCCGGTGATAGAAGTGAAAGGATAAGGACATACAATTTCCCTCAGAATAGGTTGACTGACCACAGGATAAACCTCACCGTATACAATCTTGATATGGTCATGGAAGGGGAATTAGATGAGATTATCGATGCACTTATCACTTACGATCAGGCTGAAAAATTGAAAAATATTGGACTATGATATTTGAAGGGTAATGATTGAAAAGTTTTGATGGGGAAGTATTAGCATCTGAGATTTTAAGTGCGTTGAGTGGATTTCTTCCATCATATCAGGCTAGAGAATTTGTTTCGTATCTTTTAGGCGTTGATTATAAAGATCTTCATAACCATCTTTCCAGAAAAATAGAATTGCTAGGATACAAAAAGTTTATCGTTAAAAAAGTCTTTGAAGGGTATCCCGTTTCATACGTAACGAAAAGTAGAGAGTTTTTTGGTTACGAATTTTATGTGGATGAAAGGGTACTTATACCAAGGCATGAAACGGAAATTTTAGTGGAAGAGGCACTTAAAATAGATATCAAAAAGCCAAAGGTTTTAGATATCTGCACAGGTTCAGGGGTTATTTTAGCAACTTATCTCCTGCAAAAGGTTGATGCGACAGGTGTGGGAGTTGACATCAGTCTGCCAGCTCTGGAAGTGGCAATGATAAATCTTCGTAAGCATAATCTTATAGATAGATCTTACCTCGTATGTCTTGATGCAGTGAGAAATCTGGAGTCAGTGAATATATCAGAATTTGATATCATATTATGCAATCCTCCATATATTTCAAACAATGAAAAATTACCCAATTCGGTACTCTATGAGCCCCACCAAGCATTATTTGCGGAGGATAATGGGTATTATTTCTATAAAAAACTGTTGAGAATAATATATAAATCGTGTAAAGAAGATACTATTATATTTTTTGAAATTGGTGATGGAATGTCTGAAGAGCTAAAAAAGATATTTTCTGGCAAAGAGATAAGCTTTATAGAGGATTTTACTGGTAAAAAAAGGGTGCTTAAATGGATAAATTCAAAGTAATAGGTGGCAATAGATTAAACGGTAAAGTAAAAGTAAGCGGTGCAAAGAATTCATGCTTACCTATTCTCGCTGCAACGCTTCTCGCTTCTGGTGAATATTTAATTGACAATACCCCAAATCTTATGGATGTAAGGACAATGCTTAAACTATTGAAAGGGATGGGGATAAATTACGAGTTTCAGGATAATCGTGTATTCTTGACAAACTCAGATGACAATGATTTGTGGACAGCCCCGTACGATCTCGTTAAAACGATGCGGGCAAGTGTACTCGTGCTGGGACCGCTGGTGGCCAAAAAAGGTAAAGCCAAGGTTTCTCTCCCGGGTGGATGCGCCATAGGTGAAAGGCCTGTGGATCAGCATATAAAAGCTCTGGCTCAAATGGGTGCAAAAATAGATATAGAGCATGGTTATATCATTGCCGAAGCTCAAAAATTGAAAGGATGTGAGATATATTTCGATCTTGTAACAGTTACCGGTACTGAAAATATTATGATGGCTGCTACTCTGGCTGAAGGGGAGACTATTTTATACAATGCTGCACAGGAGCCTGAGGTGGTGGATCTTGCCCGATTTTTAAAGAGAATGGGGGCTAATATATCCGGTGAAGGTACAAATGTAATAAAGATAAAAGGTGTCAGTGAGTTAAACCCTGCGGATTATACTGTTATGACCGATCGAATAGAGGCGGGGACGATTTTGTGTGCCGTTGCCGGAACAGGTGGGGATGTGGTGGTGGAAGATGCCCCCGTGGAGTGCATGAAGGCAACGATCGATAAGCTTCTGGAAGTGGGATGTGATATAAAAATAATCAACAGTAATACACTAAGAATAGTATCGGATGGCAGGTTAAAGTCAGCAGATGTGGTTACACAGCCTTATCCTGGATTTGCCACAGATATGCAGGCTCAGTTTATGGCTATTATGACAACAGCTTCAGGTCTATCGGTTATAACGGAG
Source organism: Calditerrivibrio sp. (assembly GCF_049968475.1). Taxonomy (NCBI): domain Bacteria; kingdom Pseudomonadati; phylum Deferribacterota; class Deferribacteres; order Deferribacterales; family Calditerrivibrionaceae; genus Calditerrivibrio; species Calditerrivibrio sp. The sequence goes on from NZ_JBMFQS010000001.1 coordinate 138,769, forward strand.
AATATATTCGAAAACCGATTTATGCATGTGGCGGAATTGAAGAGGATGGGGGCTGATATCAGGCTCAAGGATAGGTCTGCTGTCATCAAAGGGGTGGAAAAACTTACAGGTGCTGATATTATGGCGTCAGATCTCAGGGCAAGTGCAGGGCTTGTGATCGCTGCACTAATGGCGGATGGGGAATCCAACATCCACCGTATATACCATCTGGATAGAGGTTATGAAGAGTTTGATAAAAAAATGAATTTATTAGGTGCTGATATTCAAAGGGTGAAAGATGAATGATACTATTACAATTGCTCTTCCAAAGGGGAGACTTGCGGAAGACACTATAGAACTTTTTTTGAAAAAAGGGATCTTAAAAAACAATTGTATTGACTTTAAATCAAGGAAGCTTGTCTTCAATGATGATGAAGAAAAATTTAGATTTTTACTTGTGAGGAATATGGATGTACCAACTTATGTTGAATATGGAGCATGCGATCTGGGTGTGGTGGGGAAAGATATCATTTGCGAAACAAAAGCCGATGTGTATGAGTTTTTAGATCTGGGGTTTGGTTTTTGTAGAATGTGTGTGGCTGCGGCGGATCCCAATTTTAAATATAGGCATGATATAAAGGTGGCTACGAAGTTCGTAAACATTACCAAAGATTTTTTTATAAAAAAAGGGTTTTTTGTGGAAACGATAAAGCTCTACGGTTCCATTGAGATTGCCCCGATACTTGGACTTTCGGATATTATTGTGGATCTTGTATCCACAGGGGAAACATTGAAAAAGAACGGGCTTCACATAATTGAAAATATCATGGATTCCACCGCAAGGCTAATAGGTAATAAGAATTTGGTGAGAACAAAGTATCATAAAATAAAAAGTATATTGGAGATGTTGAGAGGATGAAAAAGATATTCGTAATTCTGTTTTTCTTGATTAGTTTTAATCTTTTTGCCAGTACTATAGATCAGGTTCTGGTACAGGGGAATAAAAGGGTTTCAACATCCAAGATACAATCATATATTTTAAAAGCTGGGGATGAGTTTGATCTTAAAAAGATAGATGATTCGGTTAAAAAACTATATGAATCAGGTCTATTTCTGGATATTAAGGTGGATCTGAAATTTGAAGATGACAGGATGATTTTAGTCTACATTGTTAAAGAAAAGCCATTTATCAATAAAGTTTACTTTGAAGGTAACAAAGAGTTAAAAGAAGACAAGCTCAAAGAAGAATTAAAGATAAAAGAGAATTCACCTTTTGATAAAAATTTAATCGAGGATGCCATAAAGGATATCAGGAAGAAATATGAAGATAACAATTTTTATAACGTGAAGATATCTTACGATATAGAAGAGCGGGGGAATAACGCCGTAGACATCGTATTTAGCATTGAAGAAGGGGTAGAATCGAAGATCTACAAAATCGAATTCTATGGAAACAAACAGTTTAAAACAAAGGAACTAAAAAAGCTGATTGAAACAAACGAGAAAGGGATTTTCTCATGGCTTACTAGCAGTGGAAAAATCAAGAGGGAGAATCTTGAGTATGATAGAGAAAGATTAAGACAGCATTACCTTAATAATGGTTATATGCGGGTGAAGGTTGCTGAGCCGGAATTAATCTATTCTGATAATAAGAAAAAGGTAACGCTGGTATTCAGGATTGAGGAAGGGGAAAAATATAAAATAGGTGAGATTGCTTTTAAGGGTAATGTACATCTGGACGATAAAACTCTTTTTAATAGACTTACACTGAAACCTGGCGATATTTTCAGTGCTGAAAAGTTTCAAAATGATATAAAATCTCTTACAGATGCATTTACAGAAATAGGTTATGCCTTTGCCAACGTGGATCCTCAAAACGATATTAAAGATAATGAAAAGATTGTGAATATTACATATAATATAGAAGAAAACATCCTTTATTATATAAATCGGATAATCATAACAGGTAACAACAAGACCAGGGATAGGGTTATAAGGAGGGAATTTGAGATAGTGGAAGGAGAGAAATACAACTCCTCAAAGATAAAGGAATCAAAACAGCACGTGGAGTTCACCAACTATTTTGAAGAGGTGAACCTTAAGGAGGATGTATTATCTGAAGGATTGATGGATTTGAAACTTAGTGTAAAAGAGAAGCCTACGGGGATGTTTACAATAGGGGCTGGATATTCGAGTCTGGATGGTGTGACTGGTATGGCTTCTGTTAATCAACAAAACCTCTTCGGATTAGGTTATAACTTAGGGTTAAAGGCGGAGTTTTCTAGCAAGAGGACAGATTACACCCTGAGTTTCACAAACCCATGGCTCTTCGATAGACCTGTAACTTTCGGTGTTGACTTATACAATCTTAAAAGAAGCTACTATGAATATACTAAAAAATCAGAGGGTATTGCCATTAGGCTTGGACATCCTATAATAAAAAGGAAGCTATATGTAAACTATAAGTTGGCCTATGATAAGATTAGAATATACGATCTTGAGTGGGATGCTTCGGATTACGTAAGGGATCAGGAAGGGGAAACCACCATCGTAAGCTTTACCCCAAGCCTGGTATGGAATACGCTAAATCACCCCTTCGATCCATCTAAAGGTAATAAATCCACACTTTTTGTAAAATTAGCTGGTACAGTACTTGGTGGAGACAACGATTTTGTAAAAACAGGTGTAGAGAGCGCCCAATATTTCCCATTATTCTGGTCATTTGTGGGGATGTTGCATGGAGAAACCGGTTATCTTACAAAGATTGGAGATAAGAAGCTTCCCATAGATGAGAGATACAGATTGGGTGGTATGTACAGTGTTAGGGGGTATAAATATGGAGATATTTCCCCAAAAGATAAAAACGGATATGATTATGGTGGAGATAAATACGTTCTCTTTAATGCAGAGTTGTCATTTGATATATCCAAAGAGAATAAGTTTAAAGGTGTTTTCTTTTTCGATGCTGGTCAGGTGTATGATGAGAATGAGGGGTATATGTCAAGATCTCTAAGAAAATCGATAGGTTATGGTTTTAGATGGTTTTCCCCAATAGGGCCTTTGCGTATAGAATATGGTCATAAGCTTGATAGAGAACCTGGGGAATCATCGGGTAGATGGGATTTTTCAATAGGTGGATTATTTTAAAAAAAAATGGAGGAATATATGAAAAAATTATTTTTAGCTGGATTAATGTTAATTTTTATGGGTGGGCTTGCCTTTGCTAATTCAAAGATAGCTGTGTTTGATATGCAAAAAGCTCTCGATGACAGCGATGCTGGTAAGGCCGCTGTTGAAAGTATGAAAAAGGAGTACCAGGAACTGCAGAAAGACATTGATACAAAAAGTCTTGAACTAAAAAAGATGCAGGATGAAATAAATGCCCAGAGTGCTATTCTAAGCGATGACGCCAAACAATCCAAAATGGATGAATACCAGAAAAAGCTTAAAGATCTTCAGAGGATAATAAAAGACGCCAATGATGAGTTTAAGAAAAAAGAGCAAAACTTAGTGGCCAAGATAGCTGGTGAATTAAGGGATGTGGTGGAAAAGCTGGGTAAGGAACTGGGCTATAGTGTAATCTTTGAAAAAAGAGAATCCGGCGTCCTTTATAATTCCGACACTGCTGATATCACAAAGCTTGTTGTGGAAAGGTACAACAAAGAATGGAACAGCAAAAAGAAATAACGCTATCATTCTTGGCTGAAAAATTAAGTGGTACGTTAGTAGGTGAAGATTTAACAGTTAAAACCATCTCTTCCATAGAAGAACCTACTGATTCTTCACTGGTTGTTTTGACAAACAGAAAATATCTGAACCTATTAAAAGATGAACGCATAAGAGCTGTTGTTGTTTATGACACTATAAAAGAGAAGATAGAAAAACCTCATATAATTGTGAAAGAGGATAAGCTTATTCTGGTAAAGCTTCTGGATATCTTTTATCCGGAAAAATCGTTCACCTCTTATATCTCCAGCAATGCATCTATTAGTGGTAGTGTTATGGTTGGTGTGGGCTGTTTCATTGGTGATTTTGTTTCAATAGGTGAGCATTCTGAAATAGGTGATAATTCTTATATCTCTTCTGGTGTAAAGATCGGTAATTATGTGCGTATAGGTAAAAATGTAAAGATATATCCAAACGTTGTGATCTATGACGGTTGTGTGATTGGGGATAACGTGATCATTCATGCCGGCGTGGTTATTGGTGCGGATGGTTTTGGATACGTGAATTTGCCGAATGGGCATGTTAAGATCAGACAGGTGGGAAATGTCATCATAGAAGATGATGTGGAGATTGGTGCCAATACATGTATTGATAGGGCAGCCCTCGGATCAACTATAATCGGTAAGGGGACAAAAATAGATAATCTCGTCCAGATAGGGCATAATACCAAGATAGGTAAAAACTGCATAATTGTATCTCAGGTGGGTATAGCTGGATCCTGCAAGATAGGGGATTATGTTATGTTGGCGGGGCAGGTAGGGATTGCCGATCATGTTAAAATAGCAGATGGTACAATCATCATGGCTCAGGCGGGGGTTATGTCTGATATAGAAGAGAAAGGGGTTTATGTGGGGTCACCTGTTATGGAAGCGAGACTTTTCATGAAAAATTCTGCAGTTTTTAAGGAACTGTACGACATGAAAAAGACTCTAAACAAAATAGCAGAGGAGAAATAGATGGATATAAAGAAGATAATGGAGCTTCTTCCACACAGATACCCATTTCTATTGGTGGATAAGGTGTTGAAAAAAGATGAAAACTCTATTACGGCCCAAAAAAATGTTACCATCAACGAGCCTTTTTTTATGGGACATTTTCCATCAGAGCCGATAATGCCTGGGGTTTTGCAAATTGAAGCCCTAGCTCAGGCTGGTGGTATTCTCTGTTATGATCATATTGATGGGATCGATGCGTCAAATGCAGAGATATTTTTCATGAGTATAGATAACGCAAAGTTTAGAAAGCCTGTTGTTCCTGGTGATGTGCTCACATTAAAAGTGGAATTAACAAAGAAGAAAGGGAATATATTCAGACTGAGAGGGGTGGTGCTGGTGGATGGTATTATAGTCACCGAGGCTGAATTTATGGCTATGGTAAGAAAAAAATAGTATAAAGGATTAGATTATGATCGACAAACATGCTTTTATTGACAAGACTGCTGAAATATCCGATACTGCAGAGATTGCTGCCAATGTTTACATTGGGAAGAATTGTAAGATTGGTGATAATGTAAAAATTGGCTTCGGTACTGTCATAGAATCAAATACTGAGATAGGTGATGGGACCATAGTCTCACCTAATGTAAATTTAGGTGGTGCCCCTCAGGATATAAGCTATAAGGGTGAGGATACAAGGCTCATTATAGGAAAGAATTGCATCATAAGGGAGTTTGCATTTATTCACAGAGCAAGTACAAAAGAGGAGTGGGTAACCACAATAGGAGATAACTGCTATATTATGGCTTCCAGTCATGTGGCTCATGATTGTAGAATCGGGAATAATGTTATTATTACCTCCTACGTAGGCCTTGCCGGTCATGTGCATGTGGATGATGGTGTGATAATTGGTGGAGGTGCCGGTGTTCATCAATTTACCAGAATAGGTAGACAGGCTATGGTGGGGGCGTATGCAAAAATTACAAAAGATGTACCTCCTTATGCCCTGGTGGATGGCAATCCCGCAAGACTGTTCGGGCTAAATATGGTTGGTCTCAAAAGAAGGAAGGTACCGCCAGAAGTCAGAAATGAGCTTAAAAAAGCTTATAGTATACTTGTGAATATGGATTACGTACTGGATGATGTTGTACACCAAATTGCCACTCTTACTCAATATGAAGAGGTTAAGATATTCTTAGACTTTATTAAAAAATCCAAAAGGGGCATAATGAGGAGGGGCGAATGATAAGGATGGGTTTGATCGGTGTCGGAAGGATGGGGAGATACCATTTAAATCTATATGATGAGATTTCTGACCTTGAGAAGGCAGCGGTATGTGATCTCAATCCGGAAACATTAAAAAGTTTAAATTTATCCGATAATGTATTTAGCACCACAAATTTCAGGGAATTGTTTGATAAAGTTGATGCTGTAACTATCGCCGCTCCCACAAAATATCATTACGAAATAGCCAAAGAATGTTTGAATGCAGGTAAACATGTCCTTGTGGAAAAACCAATTACAACAGATTACAATCAGGCGGTGGAGCTTTTTGAAATAGCCAGCAGGAAGAATCTGGTGTTGCACATAGGGCATGTGGAAAGATTTAACGGAGCCGTCCAGGAGATTAAGAAGTTGATAGATAATCCCTTTTTGATAGAGTCCAGAAGGGTGGGACCTTATGTTGAAAGGATGAAAAATGACAGTATTGTTCTGGATCTTATGATACATGATATAGATATCATAATCAATCTGATGAACAGGCCAGTTATAGATGTGGAGGCAAAAGGTAGCATTGTCTATTCCGACCTACCAGATTTTGCATCCGTCACATTGGTGTTTGACAACAACGCTGTGGCAAATATCCTTGTAAGCCGTGTAACTCAAAAGAAAGACAGAACGATGAGTATCAGCCAGCAGGATGCCTTTATATATCTTGATTACACCAATCAGGATATCAACATTTACCGAAAAGGTGCCTCCCAGCATGTTTTTGGGAATAAAGAATTAAAGTATATTAATGAATACATACTCGAAAGGGTTTTTGTCTATAAAGATAATCCACTCAAAATGGAGATAAAACATTTTCTTAGCTGTATTAAAGGGGAAACAAGTAGAATTGTCACTGTGGAACATGAGTTGAACTCACTTAAAGTGGCTTTGGCTGTTGATGAAATATTGAAAAAAAGAATAGGAAGAATAAAGGTGTAGTTTGGCAGTAGGGTTGATTGCGGGGTATGGAAAACTACCCCTTATCGCATATAATAAATTGAAAGAAAAGTATGGCAGGGTTGTGGTGATATCCCTTGCGGAAGAGGTGACGGTTGATTTTAACAGTGTAACTGAAAGCCTACATCAATTTAGTGTAGGTCAGGTGGGTAAAATCATAAAAACGCTAAAGTCAGAAGGTGTACAGAATATACTATTTGCAGGTAAGGTGAATAAAACTCTTTTGTATAAAAATCTTAAGCTTGATCTTACAGCAATAAAACTTTTGTGGACATTAGAAAATAGAAATGATGATACCATAATGCTGAAGATAGTTGAAGAGCTTCAAAAGCATGGTATAGGTGTATTAAAACAGAGCGATATATTAAAGGATCTTTTCCTGCCTGAGGGAGTTATTTCAAAGAAAAAGCCTAATAAAACGATAATGGATGATGTGGCTTTTGGCTATAAAGTGGCTAAGGTTTTGGGTAGTGTGGATGTGGGGCAGACTGTGGTGGTAAAAAATAAGGCGGTAATGGCCCTTGAGGCTATAGAAGGTACTGATTCTACCATCGAAAGGGGATGCAGACTGGCGAAAGAGGGGGCTGTGGTGGTGAAGGTTGCCAAGCCAAAACAGGATGAAAGATTTGACATCCCCACAGTAGGTATTGACACTTTGAAAAAAATATTAGATAATAAAGGTGTCTGTCTTGCAATAGAATCTGGGACAACTATTGTGGTGGACACTGATGAAGTAAAAAAGTTCTGTGATGAAAATAAATTAATAATGATATCTTTCAATGGAGATAGTTTATGAAAGCAGAGTACATCAATCCTTTTATAGAATCTACGTTATCAGTATTTAAGACTATGGTGGGAATCGAACCCAAAAAAAATAATATCTATATCAAACAGGGGGATGAACCTTCTTTTGATATATCTGGGGTGATAGGGCTTGCCGGGCAGGCTACAGGATCTGTGGTGATCAGTATGCCGGAGGATCTTGCTCTGGAAGTAGTGAGTAAGTTTTTGGGTGAAAATAAGAAAAGTGTAGATGATGACGTTATCGATGCGGTGGGTGAGTTTATAAACATGATAGCTGGAAGTACCAAGAAGGTATTTTCGGAAAAAGGGTTGAAGTTTAAGATATCAATCCCCAATGTTATAGTGGGAAAAGGTCACAAGATAAACAGACCAAGCAATGTTCCATGTCTGGGAGTGAAGTTTGACGTTGGGAATAAATTCTTTGTAGTGGAAGTTGCTCTCAAAGAACAATAAAAACCAGATGTGTTATCTTTTTTTTCTTTTAGGTGCAATCTTCGGTAGTTTTATGAATGTGTTAATTTACAGGCTACCCCGAGGGATATCTATAATCACCCCAAAGTCTAATTGTCCAAGTTGCAAACAGGAGATTAGATTTTATGATAACATACCACTCATAAGTTATATTTTATTAAATGGAAGATGTAGGGTGTGCGGTGCTAGGATACCTTTTAGGTATTTTATAGTGGAATTGATAACTTCTTCAGTCTTTTTCCTTGTGTGTGTTAAGTATGGATTAAGCTTAAATTCACTGTCATTTTTAATATTTTCTTTTTTTATTTTAACAGCTGGATTTACCGATCTTTATACAGCATTTGAAAAGGATCAATTTGAGTGTGGTGTTATTCCTTCAGTAATTCTTTATGCCGGGATCATTTTAGGGTTGATCACATCTTTTTTTAATGGCCTTGGATTTGTAAATAGCATTTTAGGAGGGGTTATTGGCTTCATCTCCCTTTTTATACCTGCTATAGTATATAAGATTTTAAGGGGTAGAGAGGGGATGGGAGATGGTGATATGTATCTTATGGGAATGTCTGGTACATTTTTGGGGGTAAAAGCTATTTTGCCTATATTGATATTGTCTTCTTTTGTTGGAGCTGTAATCGGTATAATTATAATAAAGGTTTTAAAGGATAATTCATATCCCATCCCATTTGGTCCATTTATTGCGTTTGGATCTATTGTTTATCTCTTTTATGGTGAAGAATTGATAAATTTATATATAGGTTTGCTGAGATAGGAGGTTTGCTTGCTTAGTGTCGAGGAACAGATCAAGGTAATAAAAAGGGGTACCGAAGAGATAATATCAGAAGAGGAGCTGAAGCAGAAGCTCGAATACTCCATTAGAAATAATATCCCTCTGAGGGTAAAGGCAGGTTTTGATCCAACTGCACCGGATCTTCATCTTGGGCATACAGTGTTGATTCAAAAGATGAAACATTTTCAGGATCTTGGCCATCAGGTTATATTCCTTATAGGTGATTTCACTGGACTTATTGGGGATCCCACCGGAAAATCTGAAACAAGAAAGGCTCTTACGAAAGAGGAAGTTTTAAAAAATGCTGAAACCTATAAAGAGCAGGTTTTTAAAATATTAGACCCGTCAAAAACAGAGATTGCATTTAATAGTCGCTGGATGGAGAAGATGACCTCCTATGATATGATTAAGCTTGCATCATCATATACTGTGGCAAGGATGTTGGAAAGGGATGATTTTGCCAAAAGGTACAGCAGTGGTAAACCTATCAGTATACATGAGTTTTTGTATCCTCTTGTTCAGGGGTATGACTCGGTGGCTCTTAAGGCTGATGTGGAGCTGGGGGGTACAGATCAGAAGTTTAATTTGTTAGTCGGGCGGGATTTACAGAGAATGAATGGTCAAAATCCTCAGGTTGCTCTTACAGTTCCAATATTAGAAGGGCTTGATGGGGTACAAAAGATGAGTAAGTCTCTTGGAAATTACGTTGGTATTACTGAAAAGCCGACGGATATGTTTGGCAAAATTATGTCTATTTCAGATCAGCTGATGTTTAGGTATTATCTTTTATTAAGTGATAAAACTCTTGAAGAAGTTGAGCGTATTAAAAATGGTGTGGAGTCCGGCAAGATACATCCGATGGATGCAAAAAAGGATCTTGCAGAGGAGATTGTAAAAAGATTTCATGGTTATGTTGAGGCAAAGCATGCCAGGGAATGGTTTGAGCAGGTTTTTAGTAAAAAAGAGATACCCGATGATATTAAACTATTTGAGGGTAACGCTGATGAGAGATTGATAGATATTGTTAAAAAGTTAGGATTTGCTCCATCCAATAGCGAGGTCAGGCGACTTGCCACATCCGGTGCCGTTACTATAAATGGTGAAAAAGTAGAAAATGTGGATTTATCTCTGGGTGCTGGAGAATTTATACTGAAAGTCGGGAAGAGAAATTTTGCAAGATTGAAGCTCAAATAGTGGAGGGTTGTATGGTATGTGTAAAGCCTTTTAGAGGTGTAAGATATAATCTGGAGAAGACGCTTCTGAAGCAGGTTATAGCACCACCTTATGATGTCATAGATACAAATTTAAGAGATCTACTCGTAGGGAAATCTCCTTTCAACATTGTGCATATAGATTTACCAATAGGTGAAGATAAATACAAAAAAGCTGGTGAAATGTATAAAAATTGGAAAGAAGCTCACGTTTTGATAAAGGATCCTTCACCTTCCTACTACATTTATGAACAGGAGTATGAGTATGAAGGTAAAACTTATATTAGAACGGGATTTATTGGTATTATGAAATTGGAAGAGTTAGGCAAAGGTAAGGTATTTCCCCATGAGAAAACATTGCCTGGTCCAAAACAGGACAGATTCGAATTGATGAAAGCCACTCATGCAAATTTAAGCCAGATATTTGGATTATACTTGGATAATGAAAATAGACTTGAAAGATTGTTTTCCCAGGCTAAAAAGAATATAGCTTCTGCCTCAGCGGTGGATATATATGGTGTTAAAAATAGTATATGGGTGGTGGATGACAGGGAAATGATAGAGAAAATAAGCAGTTTTATGATGGATAAAGCTGTTTATATAGCTGATGGACATCACCGATACGAAACTGCCATAAACTACAGAAATTACATGAGAGAGGTCAATCCATCCGCAACAGGAGATGAAGGTTATGAATATGTAATGATGATGTTTGTGAATTTTTATGATGAGGGTCTTAAGATTTTCCCCACTCATAGGGTTGTGGATGTGGCTGATGATTTTGATAGTGTCGAGTTTGTCAATAGATTGGAAGAGATTTTTACATTGACTATTTTAACTGATGAGAAAAAGAAGAGATTCTTAGACGTTCCTGGTGAGATAAGGATGTTGATGTATCTGGATGGTAATATATATGGACTTAGGGTTAAAGATTCAGTGTTGGATAGATTTGACCCCGTATATCGTAGGATAGATCCTTATATTTTACAGGAGGCTGTTTTAAAAGGGCTGCTGGGGTTTGATGATGATAAGCTTCTGAAAAAACAGGGGATATACTTTGTTCAGACAGAAGAAGAGATTAAACAACTACTATCTCAGAAACGGAGATTAGCATTTGTTTTAAATGGTATCAACATAGATGTTGTAAGGGAGATATCAGAGCAGGGGAAGGTAATGCCCCAAAAATCTACATATTTTTATCCTAAACTTCAAACTGGGCTTGTAATTAATGAACTTTAGGAATGGATGAAAAAAAGAGATTCTGAGATAGCATTATCTGAACGTAGAATAGTAGATAAACTTGATATTATATCTGATTCTTTTTCCGAAAGGATTGATATTTTCTTAAGTGAAAAACTAAATAGATCAAGGTCTTACTTTAAAAATCTTATAGATGAAGGTCTTGTGACATTAAATGGTAAAGCCTGTAAACCTTCATCTAAAGTGGTTGGGGGGGATCACATTATTGTTCTTATCCCTGATGAAAATATTGACCTTACACCTAAAGAGATCGACTTTGAAGTTATTTACGATTCAAAATGGTATGCAGTTATCAATAAACCCGCTGGTTTAGTGGTACATCCTGCTCCGGGGAATACAACCGATACTCTTGTGAATGGGTTGCTTGCAAAGTTTAAAAATATTGATGATAGTGATAATGTACGACCGGGAATAATTCACCGATTGGATAAAGATACTTCTGGACTTTTGATTATTGCGAAAAACCGGGATGTAAGACAACAGATGTCAGAACTATTTCAAAAGAGGGAAGTTCAAAAGGTTTATTTAGCTGTCTGTATGGGGGAACCTAAAAATGACTACTATATGATTGATAATTTTATTGGTAGATCATTGACAGATAGAAAAAAGATGGCTGTATTGCAGAATGGTGGTAAGCGGGCCATCAGTGAGGTAAAAATTTTGAAACGTTCAGATGGAATTTTTCTTGCTTCTATTTCAATACATACAGGAAGAACCCATCAGATAAGGGTACATATGTCTTACTTAAATTACCCTATAGTGGGGGATTTTTTATATGGTGGAGCGAAAGTTATGAAGTATGGTATAAGCAGGCAGGCACTTCACGCATATAAGATTACATTTTTTGACTTTTATTTAGGCAGGGAAGTTTCATATACAGCAGAAATACCAGAGGATATAAAATATCTAATAACAAAATATCGTTTGTATTTTGATATCAATTCGTAGTTCAATTAATTATTACTCACAATTAGGTATGGTAGTAATGGTATTGAAAATATAAATACCTATATTTATGGATTTAAATTGATGAGAATGTTGTTGTTTTCTGCTGTAAGATAAAACAATGTTTATTGTTGACAGTTTTAAATTCGTGTGATAAATAGATGCATACTGTATACAAAATACAGAGGTGAGGATATGAGTGGATATTTACCAATTGCATTAATGTTAGTTGTAGCAGCACTTATAGGTATTATTAGTGTTTCTGTTGGTTTTTTGATAAGACCAAGAAAGCCTGAAAAGGTTAAATTGAGTGTTTATGAATGCGGTATGCCTGAATTCAGTGATGCAAGACAGAGGTATAACGTAAGGTTTTATGTTATTGCAATGCTGTTTGTGATATTCGATGTGGAAACTGTGTTTCTGTTTCCATGGGCAGTGTCATTTGATGTACTCGGTTTGTTTGGGTTGATCGAAATGATTATTTTCATCATAATTTTAGTTTTTGGCTATTTTTATGCATGGAAAAAAGGAGCGTTAGAATGGGCTTGATGGAGCATAAGTTTTCAGACAACATTATAACAACCACTGTTGATGGAGTAATTAACTGGGCCAGACGTTCGTCTTTATGGCCTGTTACCTTTGGTCTGGCTTGTTGTGCTATTGAAATGATGGCAGTGGGGGCTTCTAAGTACGACCTTGACAGATTAGGTATTATATTTAGGGCAACACCAAGACAGGCTGACCTTATGATAGTTGCAGGTACAGTTACTAGGAAGATGGCACCGGTTGTACGTAAGGTATATGATCAGATGCCTGAGCCCAAATGGGTAATAGCTATGGGAAGTTGTGCCACCAGTGGAGGAATTTTTAACACCTATTCAACAGTTCAGGGAGTGGATGAGATAGTGCCAGTAGATTTCTATATCCCAGGATGTCCACCAAGGCCAGAAGCATTGCTGGATGCAATTATAGCCCTTCAGGAGAAGATTAAGGGCGAAAAAGTATTAAGGAAGTGAGGTGGGCTATGACTTTTGCAGATCTTGTCGTTAAATTAGGAGAAAAGTTCCCTTCGAAGATAAATAGTTATGAAAAGTTTGGATCCAGGTTTATAGTCGTGGATAGATCTGTGGCTAAAGACCTTTTGAAAAGTATGAAGTATGATTTTGGATTTACATACCTTGTGGATATCGTTGCTACACATTGGCCAAAAAGGAAAGAGAAGTTTGACGTTGTTTATAATCTCTTTTCAATAAATGATAAGCTGCGAGTGTTTGTGAAATATTCTATAGAAAATGAAAAAACATTTACCGTAACTGATATATGGCAGGGTGCTAATTTTCTTGAAAGGGAGCAGTATGATCTTGTGGGTGTGGTATTTGAAGGGCATCCAGATTTGAGAAGGATCCTTCTTCCAGAATTTTTTGAAGGGCATCCACTTAGAAAAGAGTATCCTCTCAAAGGGAGGAAATGGTTTAACAATGCAGATGAACAGGGCTTAGGCCTGAAGTTTACGAGATAGTTAGGGGTGATAGATGAGTGCTATTAGTGAAAAAGATAACCTTAGTGAAATAATAACCGTAAACATGGGTCCCCAGCACCCAAGTACCCATGGGGTTTTAAGACTTGTAGTGGATCTTGATGGTGAAACTATTGTTGGTGTTCGTCCTGATATAGGATTCTTACACAGAGGTGTTGAGAAATTAGCAGAGCACAGGACGTACCATCAGTTTATACCATTGACAGATAGATTGGATTATCTTTCCCCTTTATCAAATAACCTTGCATACTGCTTAGCCGTTGAAAAGTTTTTCAATGTGAAAATACCAGAAAGGGCTGAGTATTTAAGGGTGATATTTGCGGAGCTTGCAAGGATAGCAAGCCACCTTGTTTGGGTTGCTACGCATGCATTGGATATCGGTGCGATGACAGTATTCCTCTATGCATTCAGGGAAAGGGAGCTTATCCTTGATATGTTTGAGATAGCTACAGGTCAGAGGATGACAAGCTCCTGGATAAGAGTGGGTGGTATAAGAGAGGATGTCCCTGCTCTTTTCTTCGAAAAGTTGAGGGAGTTTGTTTCTATCTTTGATGAAAGGGTTGATACCTATGAAAAGCTTCTTACTAAAAACAGGATCTGGCTTAAGAGAACTGTAGGTGTAGGTGTTCTTTCTAAAGAAGATGCTATTGACTATGGTGTTAGTGGCCCTATTATGAGGGGTTCTGGTGTAGATTTTGACTTAAGAAGGGATGAACCATATGGAATATATGATAGATTTAAATTTGAAGTGGCTGTTCAGGATGGTTGTGATATCTACGCAAGATATCTTGTAAGAATCAAGGAAATGAGAGAGGCAAATAAGATATTACAGCAGGCACTTGATCAGATTCCTGAAGGCCCAGTAATGACAGATGATCCAAGGATACAGATTCCACCACATGAAGAAGTATATGAAAAGATGGAAGCATTGATACGCAGGTTCTATATAATAACAAAAGGTTTTGCAGCTCCAAAAGGGGAGGCTTATGCCTGTGTTGAGGCTCCTAAGGGTGAACTTGGATTTTACATAGTAAGTGATGGTGACACAAAACCTTACAGACTCAAGATAAGAGCTCCTTCTTTTGTCAATCTGGGTGCACTTGAGAAAATGGCTAAGGGTTATATGGTTGCTGACCTCGTTGGTATTATTGGTAGCATTGATATAGTCCTGGGCGAAATAGACAGATAAGAGGGGCGAGATATGGAAGCTGAAGTAAAAGAGCAAGAGCGTTTAGATTTAAGTAAAATAGATGAGATTTGTGAAAAGTATAAGGGGAAAAAAGGTGCCACAATTCCTGTTCTGCAGCAGGTGCAGGAGCATTACGGATACCTGTCTAGAGAGATGATTGAAAGGATAGGTGAAAATCTAAATATGTCACCTCATACACTTTATGGTGTGCTTACCTTTTATGCTCAGTTTTATACTACTCCAAGGGGTAAGTATGTAATTAGAGTTTGTAGAGGTACGGCTTGTCACGTAAAGGGTTCCGGAAGGATATCTGAGGTTGTTTTTGAAGAGTTTGGTATCAGAAATGGTGAAACTACACCAGATATTAAATTTACATTAGAAGAGGTATCCTGTATTGGAGCATGTGGTATGGCACCAGTTATTATGATCAATGACAAAACTTATGGGAACTTAACCCCTGAGCAGGCAAGATCTATTTTTAAAGAATATGCTCAAAAACAGGAATAGGGGAGATAACTTATGAGTACTCAAAATGATATTATAGAAGTTCATGTATGTATGGGTACCGCCGGTGTTGCATCCGGTGGGCATGAGGTAATGGAAGCCTTCGAACAGGAATTTAAAAAAGAAGGGGTTCCGGCTGTTTTAAAAGAAAGAAATTGTAAAGTAAAAGCCACCGGCTGCCGTGGATTGTGTGCAAGGGACGTTCTTGTGGATATTCATTTACCTGGGATGGAGCCTATTACTTATGAGCATGTTACTCCGGAGATGGTTCCTGCAATTGTTCAGCAGCATATAGGTAATGGTGAGGTGGTTGAAAAATGGGCAGCTAAAAAAGACTACTACGATTTTTACAAGCTTCAAAAAAGGTATGTATTGAAAGATTGTGGTAAGGTGGATCCGGAAGACATAGATGACTATATAGCCCATGGTGGATATGAAGCGATCAAGAAGGTATTAAAAGAGATGACCCCTGAGCAGGTTATCGAAGAGGTTAAAAAATCAGGGCTTAGGGGTAGAGGGGGCGGCGGCTTCCCCACAGGAGTAAAGTGGGGGTTCTGTAGAGCTTCAAAGGGTGATCTCAAGTATCTTATTTGTAATGCAGATGAGGGAGACCCAGGGGCTTTCATGGATAGAAGTATTATTGAAGGGAACCCACACGTCGTAATCGAAGGGATGTTAATAGCGGCATATGCAATTGGTTGTCGTGAGGGGTATATATACTGTAGGGCGGAGTATCCTCTTGCCATCAAAAGGGTTAAAAAGGCATTAAAAATTGCAGAAGAGAGGGGATTCTTAGGTAAAAATATATTAGGTACAGATTTTGAATTTCACCTCCATTTGAAAGAGGGTGCAGGTGCATTTGTATGTGGTGAGGAAACTGCACTTATAGCTTCAATTGAAGGTGAAAGAGGTATGCCAAGATCCCGCCCACCATTCCCTGCTGTTAGAGGATTGTGGGGTAAACCAACAAATGTGAATAACGTTGAAACGTTTGCTAACCTTCCACTGATTATACTAGACGGTGCAGACTTTTATGCTTCAATGGGTACAGAAAAATCCAAGGGGACAAAGATATTTGCTCTTAGTGGTAAGGTAAAGTCAACTGGTCTGGTGGAAGTTCCTATGGGGATTACAGTTAGACAGCTGATTTTTGATGTTGGTGGAGGGATCCCAAAAAAGAGAAAATTCAAAGCTGTACAGCTGGGTGGGCCATCAGGGGGATGTTTGCCTGAGTCTCTGCTGGATACACCGATAGATTACGATTCATTAATTGCTGCTGGTGCCATGATGGGTTCTGGTGGTGTTGTTGTCATGGATGAAACCAACTGTATGGTAAACGTTGCGCAGTTTTTCCTGACATTCACACAGAGGGAATCATGCGGAAAATGTATACCATGTAGAATCGGAACAAAAACTATGCTTGATATTCTAAACAGGATAACCTCTGGTCAAGGTAGAGAAGGGGATATAGAAAAACTTCTTGATCTTGCCCAGGATATTAAAACTGCTTCATTGTGTGGACTTGGACAAACAGCTCCAAACCCTGTAATTACTACTATAAAATATTTTAGAAATGAGTATGAGGCCCATATAAAAAATAAAAAATGTCCAGCCCGTGAGTGCTCTGCACTTATTGAGTTTGTTGTGGCTGAAGATAGATGTAAGAAGTGTGGTATATGTTTTAAAGTTTGTCCGGTTGGTGCAATTACCTGGGAAAAAGGTAAAGTAGCATATATCGATAAATCTAAGTGCGTTAAATGTAGGGAGTGTATTGTAAACTGCCCATTTAACGCTATAGATTAACGAAGGGGAAGTCTATGGTTACAGTGAAGATAGATGGCATTGAAGTTCAAGTAGAACCGAATGTAACAATTCTTGAAGCAGCAGAAAAGGCTGGAGTGCATATTCCAGTACTATGTCATGACAAGATATTAAAGCCCTTTGGTGCTTGTAGGGTTTGTCTAGTGGAGGTTAAAAACAATCCTAAACTCATGACAGCCTGTACAACACCAGTTGCTGATGGGATGGAGATAACCACCACAAACGAAAAGTTAGCTAAAATAAGAAAAACGTTGATAGAGCTTTTGCTCATAAATCACCCCCTCGATTGTCCGGTATGTGATAAAGGTGGTGAGTGTACATTACAGGATCTTACCTACGAGTTTGGTGTAAGTCAGGTGAGATTTGATCCGAAACCTAATGATACTCCAGTGGATCACACAAACCCATTCATTGAAAGGGATATAGATAGATGTGTATTGTGTGGTAGATGTGTAAGGATATGTGATGAAGTTGTAAATATTCAGGCGATAAGCTTCCAGAATCGTGGTACAGATACAGTAATTGGAACTGCCTTTAATCAGCCGTGGAATTGTGAGTTCTGTGGGCAGTGTATGAGTGTATGTCCTGTGGGTTCTTTGAACAACAGAGTATACCTTTTCAAAAATAGACCATGGAACTTAGAAAAGACTGAGACTGTGTGTGGTTTCTGTTCATGTGGCTGCTCCATCATAGTTGATCACGAAGATAATGAGGTGTTTAGAATTAAAGAAGACTATGATTTGGGTGTAAACAAAGGATTATTGTGTGTAAAAGGTAGATTTGGATTTGAAGCTTTTAACAGCGTCAAAAGAGAGAAAAAAGCTAAAATCAGAGTTGCCGATGGGTTCAAAGATATCTCAAATGAAGAGGCTTATAAGTATGCTTCTGATAAGCTAACAGAAATAAAGAACAAGTATGGTAAAGATGCCATTGCTTTTATAGTATCCCCAAGAATTACCAATGAAGAGGCGTTTCTATTACAGAAATTTGCTAGAGAGGTGATAGGTACAAATAATATATTCTCCTCTGAAACTGCCGATTGCTTACCTGAAGGAACTTATGCGGATGTGGAAGCAGCTGATGATATTACCGTATTAAACATAGATCTAACGGAGTCTAACCCAATACTCGGGTTATTTGTGAGGATGACTGCCAGAAAGAATGAAGGTGGCTTAAGAGTATTTTATCCGAAGTATACAGCTCTTAAAAGGGTTGCATCTGAATTCTATACAGGAAAACCTTCAGAGCTTGTTTCTTTAATGGAAACATTTGTAAAAGCTGTTGAAGGGGAAAGCAACGTATGTTCTGAGGCTGCAGCTAAGATCAAAAATGCAGCAAAACCAGTATTGGTATACAACCCATACAGTTTAAATGATGTTACGCTTGCTAAGAGAATGAAAAATGCATTGCCTAATTTAAAGCTAATCCCTTGTAAACTCAAAAACAATTCACAGGGTATAGTGGATATGGGTTGTGCAGCGGGAGTATTGCCAGGTCTTAAGAATACAGAGGCTGTTTCATTAGAGGAACTGGTTGCTAAAGATAAAGTAAAAGGCTTTATGATAATTGGTGAAAATATCGCTGTAAATCCAAAGTATTATAAGTTGTTAGGTTCGATATCAAAATCAGAATTTGTAATGGTTACTGATCCATACTTTACTGAGACGGCTAAAATTGCAAGTCTTTATATCCCTGTGGCATCATTTGTTGAGAAAAATGGAAGTTTTACAAACTTAGAAGGGAGAGTCCAGAGAGTTAAAAAAGCTGTGGATAAACAGGTAGTATCAGATGCTACAGTGATAAAAGAGATCTCTACCAGAATGGGTTCAAATCTTCCGGATGATGTGGATGTAATAGAATCAATGATAAAGAAGGAAGTAGAGCTCTACAAAGAAGTGGATTTTGATGGTGGGTTAGTGAAGTATCCTTATACTATTAAAGAATCTATAGATAGTAGAGCTACATTTGTAGGTAATGGTAAATATGAGCTTTTCCAAGGTAGCCTTAGATTCCACTCCGGAACTTACACATCATGGTCACCTGATCTTACGAAGGTGTATAATGATACATGCATAGAGATCAGTCAGGAAGATGCAAAAGAGCTTAATGTCAGAGAAAATGATATGATAGCTGTTGAAGTGGATGGAGTGTTGAGTAAGTTTAAAGTGGAAGTGGATCAATATATGCCAAAGGGTGTTGTGGCTCTTCCGGCCAACTATAAGGGTGCAGAAGCTATTTTATCTAAAGGTGAATATTTGAAAGTCAACTTAGTAAGGCATGAGTGATAGCGAATTAAAGAAAGGGATACAATTATATTTACAGGGCGATGCTGAGATGGCTATAGAGTTACTTGATACATATATAAAGAATAATGATGATGTGAATGGTCAGGCTCATTACTATAAGGGCCTGGCCTATTACGATATCGGCGAATTTGCAGAAGCCATCGAAAGCCTCCAGAAAGCCATTAGCTTAAATCCCTTCTATTCTCAATATCACTATAGATTAGGTATAGCATATTCGAGAATGTTTCAACATTATGAAGCTATTAAATCGCTTGAAGAAGCTATAAGATTAAATAGAAGAAACAACAGGGCCAGGTTTTTACTTGGTACAGTTTTTTTTGAAATTGGTGAAATGGATAGGGCGATTGAAATATTTAAAAGCATTATATCAGTAAATCCATTACATTCGACCGCAAAGTATTATTACGCCCTATGTTGTTACTACCTCGGAAAAGGTGATGAAGCAATTGAGATCTTGAAGAACCTGATTAATATCAATCCACAATTTATAGATGCCTATGTGAAGCTGGTTGATATATTGATAAAAGATCGTAAAGTTGAGGAAGCCAGAAAAGTGGTATTATCTGGTATTGAAAATGGGATTAAAAGCCTTGAATACCTCAAACGATATTCCGAATACTTAATAAATTGTAAAAGTAAGAAAGATGAAGAAGAATTTATAGAAGAACTTAAGAAAAGATTGGATGACAAAGAGTTTTTAAATAAGATCATTGAAGTTTTAAATGATACAAAAAAAATTAAAGAAGAGGTTGGTTATGCTAGTTGAACTAATTTTTGTGGTTATCAAGATTCTTGTTGTAATCACGGTTCTGCTGTTGGGCGTAGCGTATATGACCTGGCTTGAAAGAAAAGTCATAGGCCATATGCAGGTGAGGCTTGGACCAACACACGTTGGCTGGAAGGGCTTACTACAACCAATTGCAGACGGGCTTAAGCTGGTTGCAAAAGAGGATATAGTTCCCTCGATGGTAGACAAACCAGTCTACATCATTGCACCATTGCTCAGCTTAATTCCTGCTCTCAGTGCTTTTGCGGTAATCCCATTTACAAATGCTACTATTAATCTGTTTGGTAAAGAATACCATCTTTTCATAACAGACATTAATGTGGGATTACTTTACATTCTGGCACTGTCATCAGTTGGTACATATGGTATCATTATGTCTGGCTGGGCATCAAATTCTAAATACGCACTTCTTGGTTCTCTGAGGTCTTCAGCACAGGTTATCAGCTATGAGACAGCGATGGGACTCTCTCTTGTGGGACCTATTCTATTAGCTGGTACACTTAGTTTAAAGGGTATTACAGCGGCACAAGCTAATGGGGTGTGGTTTATAATTCCTCAATTTGTGGCATTTGTAATATACCTTATTTCTGCAGTTGCTGAGACAAACAGAGCACCATTTGACTTACCAGAAGCTGAAACTGAGCTTGTTGCTGGTTTCCACGTGGAGTACTCAAGTATGAAATTTGCCATGTTCTTTTTGGCGGAATATGCAAATATGTATGTAGTTTCATCCATAGCAACAATCGTCTTTTTAGGTGGTTGGAATGGGCCATTTGGACCTAGCTTTGTGTGGTTTGCAGCTAAGATATTGTTCTTGATGTTCTTTTATCTTTGGCTGAGAGCTACCCTTCCAAGACTTCGTTTTGATCAGCTTATGACACTGGGTTGGAAGATATTAATACCTATAGCGCTTGTTAATGTAGTTGTTACATCAATAGTGCTGTATGCCATAAGTTAGGGGTGCAAATATGAGAAATATAATAGATACATTATTTTTTACTGAGATACTTCAAGGTTTGGGGATCACTCTCAAACATATGTTTAAAAAACCGGTTACATTGAAGTACCCATTTGAAAAGCCGATTATATTCGATAGGTTTAGAGGTATTCATTATATAAAGACAGATGAGAAAGGTAATCCTAAATGTGTTGGTTGTTATCTCTGTCAAAAGGTATGCCCATCTGAATGTATTCATATTGAAACAGATGCAGGCCCTAATGGTGAAAGGCTTATTAGAAAATTCGAAATTGAACTGGATCGTTGTATATACTGTGGTTTTTGCGAAGAGGCATGTCCAAAAGATGCTATCCATATGGGGAGAAGATATGACACAGTTGCTCCCACAAGGGATAAGTATCTTGTAAACATGGGATATTTAGTAAAAAATTATAACAAAGGAGAGTAATATGGAGCAGCTGGGTTTTTATATATTAGCTTTTGTGGCGATTATCTCATCCCTTTTTATGATTACAAGGGAAAACCCTGTACATTCTGCACTCTGGATGCTGCTCACATTTTTTTCTGTTGCAGGGATATTTGTTCAGTTAAACGCTGAATTTATTGCAGCTATACAGGTTCTTGTATATGCCGGTGCAATTCTTGTTCTGTATCTGTTTGTGGTGATGTTGCTTAATCCAAAAAGCAAAGGGTTTATAAAGATACCATTCAGATATGCTTTAGGTATTGTGGCTTCATTCGTTGTGCTTATACAGATACTCATTACCCTTCAGAGCGCAAATGTTATAGGTAAAAGTGGACAATATACGGCTGAAATTTATGAGAAGTATGGTAATGTTAAGATATTTGGATATGAGCTGTTTAATAATTACTTAGTGCCTTTTGAGGTTGTTTCTGTCATGCTATTGGTGGCAATGATAGGGGCGATTGTGCTTGCTAAGAAGGATTAGGAGGAAATATGACTCTACAACACTATTTAGCACTAAGTGCAATAATTTTTACAATAGGTATGACCGGGGTTTTGGTAAGAAGGAATCTAATCGTTATGTTTATGTCTGTGGAGCTTATGCTTAATGCTGTTAACATAAATCTTGCGGCTTTTTCTAAGTTTTTAAATGCCCTCGGCGGACAGGTTTTTATAGTATTCGTGATGGCTGTGGCGGCAGCTGAGGCAGCAGTTGGTTTGGCATTAATTATAACACTATTTAAAAACAAACCAACAGTTAATGCTGACGAACTAAATACGATGAATGGTTAAGGAGTTGCCAATGATAGAGTTAGGAATACTTTTAGCCCCATTGGTGGCATTGCTAATAAACGGGATCTTTGGCAGACTTTATATAAAGGATAAAGCACACTATATTGCTGTTCCTGCTGTGCTTGTTTCCCTTGCAATTTCACTTATTACCTTTTTTAAGGTTATGGGTGGTTATAGGGTAGATACAGTAGTTTATCAGTGGGTACTTGCAGACAATATTATAATCCCATTTGGTATTCTGATAGATCCACTTACTGCAATTATGTTGGTGGTGGTAACATTTGTTAGCTCAATGGTTCACATCTACTCAATTGGTTATATGCACCATGATAAAGGTTACTGGAGATTTTTTACATATCTTTCTATATTTACCCTTTCAATGTTGGTGCTCGTAATGGGAAATAACTTCCTTATGCTTTTTGTTGGCTGGGAGCTTGTGGGGCTTTCATCATACTTACTCATCGGTTTCTGGTTTCACAAAAAGAGTGCAGCTGATGCAAACAAAAAGGCATTTGTTGTTAACAGAGTAGGGGACTTTGGATTTTATATCGGAATTTTACTCGTAATTGTTACATTTAAGAGCTTAAATTATTCTGATGCTTTTAATCATGAAGCAATCAATGCAATAAAAGGTGCAGGGTTCAATCTATTCGGAATAGATTTTAGTTTGATAGACCTGATGACATTCGGATTATTCTGCGGTGCTATAGGTAAATCTGCACAATTTCCACTTCATGTGTGGTTACCAGATGCAATGGAAGGTCCTACACCGGTTTCAGCCCTTATCCACGCTGCCACAATGGTTACAGCTGGGGTATATATGGTGGCAAGATGCAATCCATTGTTTTCACAGGCTCATGTCACAAGTGAGATAGTTGTTTACGTGGGTGCTGTCACAGCACTTTTAGGAGCCACAATAGGTCTTACTCAGTTTGACTTCAAAAGGGTTCTTGCGTATTCAACGGTGAGTCAGCTGGGATACATGATCATGGCAACAGGTACAGGTGCATATGTGGCTGGTATTTTCCATTTATTCACTCACGCATTTTTTAAAGCATTACTCTTCTTGTGCTCAGGTAGTGTTATGCACGCAATGCAAGACAATCTTGACATCAGGGTAATGGGTGGATTGATAAAAAAGATGCCAATTACTGGATGGACATTCCTTATCGGTTGTATAGCTATTGCGGGTATACCACCTCTTGCAGGTTTCTGGAGCAAAGATGAGATTTTAGCGATGGCTTTTGCCACAGACCATAAATTAGCATGGTTAATAGGTACAGTTGTTGCTTTCATGACTGCATTTTATATGTTTAGACTATGGTGGCTTGTATTTATGGGGGAACCAAGAGATCATCACCTCTACGATCATGCCCATGAGTCACCATGGCAGATGACTTTACCGCTTGTGCTTCTTGCCATAATGTCAGTTGTGGTTGGTATGTTATTTGGTTATCCACTTGAAAATGGATATATACATCAATTCCTTGGACCAGTTCTTACGCCTCATGGTGGACACGGACATGAAATGGCACACAGCACAGCAACTATGTTGATGATTTTATCAATAGTTGTGGCTGCTGGTGGGATTTTGTTGTCATACATCTATTATATGAAGTCCCCATCACTTCCGGAAAAGACAGTAAAAGTATTCAGACCTATCCACAAACTTTTCTACAACAAGTGGTATTTTGATGAGATATATGATGCTCTTATAGTACAGCCATGTGTGACTATTTCAAGATTCCTCTGGAGAGGGTTTGATGCAAACTTTATAGATTTTATCGTAAATGCCTTTGGCAAGGTTGCCAATTTCTTTGGAAGTATCTTGAGGATTATTCAATCTGGAAGGATACAGACATACATATTCACAATGGTTGTCGGCGTTGTGATTTTAGTAGCCATTTTTTATGTAGGTTAGGAGGCTGACAATGATGGAAAATATACTTTCGATTCTGATTTTCTTCCCGGTTGTTGCAGCCGTATTTGTGATGCTATTCAGTAAAAGCGGCAAGTTTGCTATGTGGAGTGCATTCATAGCAAGCGTTATAGAATTTATATTGACAATTCCTTTGATGACAAACTTTGATAAAGGCACATCAGGGATGCAGTTTGTAGAAAGATACTACTGGATAAGATCATTAAACATAGATTATTATCTTGGTGTTGATGGTATTTCCATATTAATGGTATTTTTAACTACGTTTCTTTCTGCCATATCAATACTTGGTTCTTTTACCTACATTCAAAAGAGACAGAAAGAATTTTATGTGTCTATGCTTGTGTTGGAAGCGGCAATGGTTGGCGTCTTCTGTGCGCTGGACTTCTTCTTATTCTATATCTTCTGGGAGGCGATGCTGATTCCTATGTATCTGATAATAGGTGTATGGGGTGGGCAGAGAAGAATTTATGCAGCTGTTAAGTTCTTCCTTTATACTCTTGCTGGATCAGTGTTTATGATGCTTGCCATCATCGCCCTTTACTTTAAGTATGGAAGCATGACAGGAGAATATACCTTTGACATCTTAAAAATATCTGCAATGGGTGCTCAGTTTCCACTTGGATTCCAGATCATCGTATTTCTGGCATTCTTCTTTGGGTTTGCCATCAAAGTACCTATGTTTCCGTTCCATACATGGTTGCCTGATGCCCACGTTGAAGCTCCAACTGCAGGTTCTGTGATCCTTGCAGGTGTACTTTTGAAGATGGGTACATATGGATTTTTGAGATTCTGTTTACCAATTACACCAATTGCATCCATAAAGTTTGTTCCACTGGTAGCCATTTTATCTGTTATTGCAATAATATATGGTGGACTTGTGGCTATGGTTCAGGAGGATGTGAAAAAACTTGTGGCTTACTCATCAGTTAGCCATATGGGGTTTGTAACACTTGGTATATACGCATTTAATCAGTCTGGAATAGAGGGTGGAATCTTGCAGATGTTTAACCATGGTATTATCACAGGTGCCCTTTTCTTGCTGATTGGTTTAATATATGAAAGAACACATACAAGGCTTATTGCGGACTATGGTGGAATAGCTGCCAAAGTTCCGGTTTATGCAACAGTATTTTTAATATTTACAATGGCTTCAGTTGCATTACCAAGTATGGGTGGCTTCATAGGTGAGTTTCTGGTACTGGTGGGGGCATTTAAAGCGTTCCCTACCTATGCAGGGGTTGCGGCACTTGGTGTAATAGTGTCTGCTGTTTATATGCTCTGGATGTATCAGAGGGTATTCTTCCAATCTGTTAATCCAAATTTACATCATCTTGATGATATGACCGTTAGGGAAGTGTTTTATATGATCCCTCTTATAATAGTGGTATTTTGGACTGGAATGTATCCGGAAACCTTTACATCTTATATGCATGAGTCTGTGAAAGCGCTTGTTGAACAGCTCAATGCCGTAAGTGTAGCGATGAAGTAAGGAGGGCTGAAGATGATTAGTAATTTAGTGTCTATTATGCCAGAATTGTTGATGACAATTTTTGGCCTTATACTGATTGCTATTGATGTAATGACAAGAAAAAATAGTAAATCAGGTGTGGGTTACTTTGGGATATTTTTTATAATAATTGCCGTCCTTGCTTCAATACCTGTGGGCGGATTTAAAATATTTGGCTTTGGTCAGACCCTGGTCTGGGATATGTACTCCTTCGCATTCTTTTGTGTATTTGCGATTGCATACATCCTTACTACTATTGGATCAGTGGACTACTTGAGGGAAAGAGATATTCTGAAAGGTGAATTTTATATAATAACCTTCTTTAGCATTGTGGGTATGATGTTCATGGTTAGTGCCACAGACCTTGCGGTACTTTATGCAGGTATGGAAACCATGGCTATTTCAATGTATATTCTTGCTGGGTTTGATAAGAAAAACCTTAAATCAAACGAGGCAGGGTTAAAATACTTTATAATTGGTGCTTTTTCATCAGCTATTTTCCTTTTCGGATTATCATACATTTATGGATATACTGGGACTACAAAGTATGCTGAAATAGCACATATGATTAGTGCAAACGGACTTAACAATTTTAATATCAAGCTTGGAATGGTGATGATGCTGGCGGGTCTTGCTTTTAAAATTTCCGCAGTTCCATTTCATATGTGGGCACCGGACGTTTACAACGGCGCACCTACACCAGCCACAGGATTTATGACTGTAGCACCAAAAGCTGCGGCTATGGGTGCAATTGTAAGATTCGTATGGATAGCTCTGGAACCAGCTGCTGCCCAGTGGCAACTATTTTTCTCAATCCTTGCAGTGCTTACGATGACTTATGGTAATCTTGTGGCTTTAGCTCAAAACAATGTAAAGAGGATGCTTGCCTATTCGGCAATCTCCCATGCTGGTTATATGCTCATAGGTGTAGTATCTATGAATGAGCTTGGATATCAGGCGATTGCGTTTTATACAATGGTTTATGCTTTTATGAACATAGGAGCCTTTACAATACTTTCACTTATGAAAAATAAAGGGATAATTGAAGATGAGAGACTTGAAAGCTTCGCTGGATTGGGGAAGAAGTATCCAATCATCTCACTGGCAATGCTAATTTTCATGTTTTCTCTTGCAGGTATTCCACCCCTTGCAGGGTTTATGGGTAAATTTTATATATTTACTTCAGCTATAAAAAGTGGTGTGATATGGCTTGCCATCGTTGGTGTAATTAATAGTGTAATTGCTTGCTACTATTACATGAGAGTTACAATATTCATGTACTTTAAAGAGCCTGAATATGAAGTGACAGTGGATATGAAAGCTGCAAGTTTCATCGCCTCTTTGATAGCAGTTGTATTTGTACTTGTAATAGGTGTATTTCCATCATTCTTAATGAATATTGTTAAATATATGATAGTATAGGTGATGCCATGGAAATAACTATAAGAGAAGCTTTGGAGGATGCTAAAGAAAAAGAGATTTTGGCTTATGAGTTCTACCAGAAGCTTCTAACATATGTAAAAGATTTAGGTGCAAAAGCTATTATAAGAGAGCTGGCTGAGGAAGAAGTCAAACATAGGGATCTAATTGATAAGATTATAGCAACCGGTGATTTAAATATTGCTGGACTAGACACAAAGTGTTACTATACAGATTTGGGAATCACCGATATGGTGTTGCCAAAAGTGATAAAAGAAGATATGAGTGTGCAGGATATCTTGAGGATTGCCATAAAGCATGAAGATAACTCGAGAATCTTCTATGAAAAGCTGGCGGATAAATACAAAGGCCAGGAAGTGGAGGAGCTTTTCAGACGTTTGGCGGTGGAAGAGGCTTGCCATAGAAATAATATCCAGAAGATTTACGACGATATCATCTTAACAGAAAATTAGAAATATACTTAATGTTTAAAAAGGGGGCATTTGCCCCCTTTTTTTTTATTAATTTTTGGTGTATACAAGTAAAAAAAGAATTGGGAGTATCTGAAATGGAGATAAGCAAAGAGATATATGAATACAAAAAAGAGATCGCTGATGCAACTAATTTAGAACAACTATACCAGGTGTGGGTTAAATACCTTGGGAAAAAAGGTTTGATTTCTCTGTTGAATAAGGAATTGAAGAATGTCCCTGAGGATAAGAGATCAGAGTTTGGACGAATTATTGTGGGTTTGAGGGATAATTTTGAAGAACTCTACAAAGAAAGGGAAGATGAGCTTAAAAAAGCTGAGATTAATGCAAAGATAGAAAAAGAAAGAATCGATGTTACCCTTCCGTCATTTCCGTTAAACTATGGAGGATTGCATCCTATTACACAGGTATATTTTGAGATTGTGGAGATTTTTAAATCTATGGGGTATGAATTGGCCACCGGTCCAGAGATTGAGCTTGATTTTTACAACTTTGAAGCACTCAATATCCCAAAAGAGCATCCGGCAAGGGATATGCAGGATACATTTTACATAGATGATGAAGTGTTACTCAGAACACACACATCTCCTGTACAGATTAGAACTATGGAGATGAAAGAACCCCCAATAAAAATTATTGCACCAGGTAAGGTTTATAGATGTGACAGTGATGTGACTCATACACCGATGTTTCATCAGGTGGAAGGGCTGCTTATTGATACGGATACCACATTTGGGGATCTAAAAGGAGCTTTGACCACATTTATTCATAGACTGTTTGGAAAAGATATCCCGGTAAGATTTAGACCTAGCTTTTTCCCATTCACTGAGCCGTCTGCAGAAGTGGATATGGGATGTGTAATTTGTGGAGGGAAAGGGTGTAGAGTTTGCAAGGGTACAGGCTGGTTGGAAATTCTTGGATCTGGGATGGTTCATCCAAAGGTTTTGGAATCTGTTGGCTATGACTCTGAGAAATACAGAGGATTTGCCTTTGGGATGGGAATTGAGAGGATTACAATGCTGAAATTTGGGATAGATGATTTAAGATTGTTTTTTGATAATAATATAAAGTTTTTGAGACAATTTTAAGGGAGTTGATATGAGAGTTAGTCTAAATTGGGTGAAAGATTTTGTAGATATATCAGGAATTTCGGTAGAAGAGATCGCTGAAAAGCTTACGATGAGTGGGCTGGAGGTGGAAGGTATTGAAAGAAAAGAAAGAGCAGAAGGAGTTGTGACTGCGAAGGTTGTTTCAAAAGAGAAACACCCAAACGCAGATAAGTTATCCGTTTGTATGGTGGATGATGGCAGATCGTTATATCAGGTGGTATGTGGTGCAAAGAATGTAGATGCTGGACAAACTATCCCGTTTGCCAGAGTGGGTGCTAAATTGCCAGGTGGTGTGGTTATAAAGGATGCCAAATTAAGGGGTGTGGAATCAAAAGGGATGATATGCTCTGCAGCTGAGTTAGGGCTTGAAGAGGAAAGTGATGGGATAATGATTTTATCTGCTGATACGCAGATAGGTATAGATATCAATGAAATTATCAAGACGGATGATGTAATTTTGGAGCTAAACGTAACTCCCAATAGGGCTGATTGTTTGAGTATCTTAGGGGTGGCAAGAGAGATATCAATTCTGTTTGACAGGGATCTTAAAATTGGTGAAGTGAAGGTTGATGATGCATCGGAAGAAGCTTGTAATTATAGATATGTGAAAGTGCTTAATGAAACAAATTGTCCAATCTATCTTGGAAGAATTATTAAAGGGATTAATATAGGGGAATCTCCCTTATGGATACAAAATAGACTCAGGTCAGCAGGTATGAGACCGATCAATAACATTGTGGATATTACAAATTACGTTATGCTGGAATATGGTCAGCCGCTTCACGCATTCGATTTAAGGATGGTGGAAGGTGGCATCATCGTAAGGGATGCTGCAGAAGGGGAAAAGATAGTCACTCTTGACGGAAAAGAAAGGGCGCTTTCTAAAGATATGCTTGTGATTGCTGATGAAAAAAAAGTGCTGGCGGTGGCTGGTATAATGGGTGGGGAGTATAGCGGTATTCAGACAGATACATCGGATGTTTTTCTGGAGTGTGCTTATTTCAAACCTGAATCGATCCGAATGACTGCCAGAAGATTGGGGATGAAAACCGATTCATCCTATAGGTATGAAAGGGGGATCGACAGGGTTCAAACTTTGAAGATGGTGGATTATGCCGCAGGACTGATTAAAAAGTATGCGGGTGGGATGATATTAAAAGGGGTATTGAAAAACGATTATAAGGAGTTTGTGCCCAAGAGGTTTAAATTTAACGCTAAAAAAGTGGCAGAATATATTGGAGTGGAGATTTCTGAAGGGGATGTATTAAAGATACTTAAAAAAGTGGGGATTAGTATTGAAGGGAATGATACAGCCGTTTCACCATCTTACAGACAGGATATAGAAAGGTGGCAGGATCTCTCGGAAGAGGTGGCGAGAATTTACGGATATGATAAGATACCGGTGACTGTTCCAAAAATTTATGCTAAATCTGATGAAGAGTCTCTTTTGCAAAAGTTGATAAGAGAGATAAAATATATGCTTGCGGATCTCGGGTACAATGAAGTGATCAACTATTCTTTTATGAGTGGTGAGTATCTGAAAAGATTTGCAGATGAAACTGAGTTTGTAAAGGTCAAAAATCCTATTTCAGCTGATATGGATACGATGAGAACGTTGGTCTTCCCCGGGATACTAAAGAATATTACGTTAAACTATAAAAATGGGATAAGAAAACTAAAGCTGTTTGAGGTTGCAAATGTACATATGGTGAATAAAAAAGATAAGCTTCCGATAGAGATTACAAAATTGTCCTTTGTAGTAATGGGAGATTTCTTCAGAAATAGCTGGATTGGTAGATTGGAGGATGATCTTTTTTATTACATAAAATCCACATGTCAGGGGATTTTTGATAGGTATAAATTAAATGCAGATTACCGTGCGGGGGCTGAGAGATTTTTGCATCCAGGTAAAAATGCGGATATTTTTATTAATGGTGAGAAAATAGGTTTTATCGGTGAAGTACATCCTGAAATGTATCAGTTTCTGGATCTGGAGGAGCCGATTTATATATGCGAAATAGATCTTCAAGCTTTAAAGGATAAGGTAGGAGAAGCTAAAAAGATCTATAAAAAATTATCACAGTATCCATTCGTATATAAAGACATTGCTTTGATAGTTGGCAAAGATCTGCCATCTTCAAAAATATATGAGTATATTCTGAATTTTTCAGAGCTAATTAAAGATGTGGAGATATTTGATAGATATTCGGGGGATAAAATAGGGGAAGGGTATGTGAGCCTGGCATTCAGAATCTATTTTAATCACCTAGAAAAAACGCTCACCGATGAGGAGACAAATGAGATTGTGCAAAAGATCATCATAGGAGTTGAAAAGGAGTTTGGGGCTAAACTGAGGTGATGAATTGCAATATTATATCGGTTCGGCTGCATAGATATTGACATAAAGTAAAATATATATTAGATTATAAATATGGAAGAGTTGTTGGAAAAATTAAGTAAAAAGATAGATACACTCCTCGAAGAGAGGGAGTTGCTGAAAAAGAAGTTGCAAGATCTCGAGAGAGAAAAAGATGAAATATTACAGGAGAATTATAAAATAAAGAGTGAGCAAGCAAGGGTAGCAGAGAGGATTGAAAAGCTTCTGGAAAGGTTTTAGAGGTGATTCTTGGCAACAAGTGAAGTATTTGTATATGGAAATAAATATAAAGTTTCCTGCGAAAATGCAGGGTTGATAAAAAATGCTGCTTCCTATGTAGAAGATACTATGAAGCAGATAGAAAAAAATGGACATATATTGACTACATCTACTTTGGCAATTATGGCTGCTATAAAGATAGCAGCAGAGTATTACGAGATAAAAGGTAGATTGGAAGGTTGCGAATCTAAGTTGCAGGAGATTATAAATAAGCTTGAATAAAGCCCTGCGGGATTCGTGATTGTAGGGAAAGTTTGGAGCCAACACCTCTAAAATAGGGATGATACGCACCGTGGTGTGCAGGCCTGCCTTGTAGCAGGAAGCCTAAAGCGGTGGATATTCCCAAAGTACCTGGTTAGCCAGGGCTTTAAACCGACTCTGCACACGGTCTTGCGGGGTTTTTTATGTTGAGACTGGTTGATAAGTTAGCACCACAGAAGATAGATGAGATAGTAGGTCAGGACAGTTTGATTAAAAGTCCTAAATATCAATTTGTGTTAAGAGGCAATTTTGACATACTGATTCTGTCTGGACCTACAGGGACTGGAAAAAGCACCTTTGCCAGATTGCTTGGGGATGAGCTTTGTCTACCATTTTACCGTTTACATGCATCCTCATCCGGTAGCCAGGAGATCAAAAAGATAGTAGATACGGCCAAAAAGACTGGTAAATGTTCGATTATTTTTATTGATGAGATCCACAGGTTTACTAAAGTACAGCAGGATCTTCTCCTGGATGTCGTTGATGAAAAGTATGCTAAGATAATTGGTGCATCAACAGAAAACCCCTATTTCTCTCTTACACCAGCGTTGAGATCCAGATCCTATTTTATGAAGTTTCAACCCTTATCCCATGATGCGCTTAATGCTATTGCCCAAAAAGCTCTTGATCATGTAGTAAAAGAGAAAAGTGGAGTAGAGATAGTCAATCGGGATAAGTTGATTGAAAAGGGTATTAAGATAGCAAATGGAGATGCGAGGAAACTACTTAACTTTCTGGAAGTAGCCACATCTGGGGAAACCGAAAATGGAATCCTGAATCCAATTTTAGATGCAGAGGATAGTATTGCAGGTGGTATATATAGCGAAGATGATCATTACGACCTATTATCTGCTCTGATTAAAAGTATAAGAGGGAGTGATCCTGATGCTGCTCTTGTGTGGTGTTTTAAACTTTTAAAGTCAGGTGTTGACCCTTCTGTCGTATTCAGGAGGCTTGCCATAAGCTGCTCTGAGGATATTGGCAATGCATATCCGGATGCTATTGTGTTCTTGAAGAGTGTATGGGATCTTTTTGAAAGGGTTGGTATGCCGGAAGGGGAGATTTTGATATCCCATGCGGTGACTTTTCTTGCGTCCTGCCCTAAGAGTAATAGGAGCTATGAGGCTGGTAAAAGGGTGAAAGATTTTCTTAATAAGAATGAGGTATATGTCCCGGAGAATATCAAACATAATCCTAAGGGGTACAAATACCCTTTTGATTGTGGAAATTTTGTCAAACAGAGATATTTTCACGAAAATCTGGTTTTTTATAATCCTTCCGATTTTGGATTTGAAAAAAAGATAAAAGATCGCCTTTGGGAACTTTGGGGAAGTATGAAGGTTTATGAGAAGTAAAGAGTTTCTTAGAAGGGAAATGCTAAATTTAAGAAATGGTTTATCGTTGGCGGATGCGGATGAAAAAAGTAGAATCATTGGGGAGATTTTTTTGAATCTATTTGGTCAGAAAGAGAGCTTTTTGCTTTATAGCAGTGTAAACAATGAGGTGAGAACTAAATTTATAATTGACACTCTGTATAAAAATGGGAAGTTGGTATATCTTCCCAAATATTCTAAGGGAGGATTTATCTCTGCATTGTATAATGGCGAGACGAGTATGGTTAAGGGGAAGTTTGGTGTAATGGAGCCAGACTCTATGGATAGTAGGGATAAATTTGATGTCATTGCTATACCTGGGGTGGTTTTTGGACTCGATTTCAACAGGATAGGTATGGGGAAAGGGTATTATGACACAATGCTTAAAAAAGTAAAAGGTCTGAAAGTGGGTTTGTCCTACCAGTTTCAGATAGTTGATGGGATCGATACCGACCCATGGGATGAAAAGATGGACATGATAATAACAGAAGAAAATATTTACAGGAGGTAGATAATGACGACTTTGATGGCGGTTATTGGTGCTGCAATTGGTATTGCTGTGGGGTTTTTTGTGGGAGTACAGATCCAAAAAAAGAAACAGGCTGAAGAATATGCAAAGCAGAATAAATCAGCAGACGAGATTATACAGAGGGCAAAAAGGGAAGCTGATGAGATCGTAAAAGATGCTAAAATTGAGGCCAAGGATATTATCTTTAAGGCTAAACAGGAAGCTGAAAAAGAGATGAAAGAGAGAAGAAAAGAACTGCAGCTTGTGGAGAAGAGATTATTAACGAAAGAGGAATCTATTGATAAAAAGATTGAGTTGATCGAGAAAAAAGAGGAACTGATAAGTAAGAAGGAAAGTGAATACGACAGGAAGCTACACGAAGTGGAAAATATGAAGATAGAATATGAAAATATGAAAATTAAGATGTTGGCAGAGATAGAGAAAGTGGCCAGTATGACAAAAGAAGAGGCTAAAAAT
This sequence comes from Calditerrivibrio sp., assembly GCF_049968475.1. NCBI lineage: Bacteria > Pseudomonadati > Deferribacterota > Deferribacteres > Deferribacterales > Calditerrivibrionaceae > Calditerrivibrio > Calditerrivibrio sp. The sequence continues at coordinate 173,219 of NZ_JBMFQS010000001.1, forward strand.
TACCTTATTTCGATTATGGAGGCGGAAGCCAGACAGGATGCTGCAAGGATAGTGAGGGAGATTGAAGAGGAAGCAAAAAAAGAGGCTGAAAAGAAAAGTAAAGAGATAGTTGCCACAGCAATACAGAGGTGTGCTCCGGAATATGTGGGGGAGATTGCTGTATCAATCGTAAATCTTCCAAGTGATGAGATGAAGGGTAGAATAATCGGTAGGGAAGGAAGAAATATAAGGACATTTGAAAGTATCACAGGTGTTGATATAATAGTGGATGATACTCCTGAGGCGGTAATCCTCTCTTCATATGACCCATATAGAAGGGAGATTGCAAAAATGACTCTTGAAAAACTTATTGCTGACGGTAGGATACATCCCACTAGAATTGAAGAGGTTTATGAAAAAAGCAAAGAGGAGCTTAATAAAAGGATCCTGGAGGTGGGAGAAGAGACTGCCTTTAGGCTTGGGTTGCACAATGTACATCCGGAGCTTTTAAAACTTGTGGGTAGGCTGCAATATAGAACCAGCTATGGCCAGAATGTGCTTGCACATTCCATAGAAGTTGCTAAAATAGCCGGGCTTATGGCGGCGGAACTTGGTCTCGATGAAAAGATGGCGAAAAGGATGGGTTTACTGCATGATATTGGTAAAGCGGTGGATTATGAAAGTGAAGGCTCCCACACTGCTATAGGTGTGGAGATTGTGAAGAAATACAATGAGCCACCACAGATTATCAATGCTATACTTTCCCACCATGGTGAAGAGGAATTTAAATACATAGAATCTGTACTTATACAGGCGGCGGATGCAATATCTGCTTCAAGACCGGGTGCCCGTAGAGAAGTACTGGAAGCTTATATCAAAAGGCTTGAGAAACTTGAAGAGATTTCCAAAAGCTTTGAAGGGGTTAGCAAGACTTATGCAATTCAGGCTGGTAGAGAGGTACGTATTATTGTGGAGCCGGATGCAATTTCAGATGATGCAATGTATACCCTTGCAAAAGATATAGCTAAAAAGATAGAAGAGGAGCTCACTTACCCTGGTCAGATCAAGGTGACGGTGATAAGAGAGTCCAGATCTGTGGAGTATGCAAGATAAATGACGTTTAATCTTCTTTTTTTGGGAGATATAATAGGTAAAACCGGTAGAGGGCTACTCAGAGAACATCTAGGTAGCCTTATTCGTGAATACGATGTTGATTTTGTAGTAGCTAATGGTGAGAATGCAGCGGCCGGCTTTGGTATAACAAAGAAGGTTTATGAAGAGTTTTTGAATTTTGGGATTGACGTAATTACCGGTGGAAATCATATCTGGGATAAAAAGGATTTTGTGAAGGATGCTGTTTTGTGTGATAAAATTCTAAGACCTCTTAATGTGAGTAGTTTGCAGCCGGGGAAAGGGGCTCTGACGGTAGAAAAGGATGGAGTAAAAGTAACTGTTGTAAATATGCTGGGTAGGGTATTTATGCCGCCTTGTGATTGTCCTTTTGTTGCGTTTGATCGATTGTTCCATGATAACAGCTCTGATTTGATCATAGTGGATTTTCATGCGGAAGCCACAAGTGAAAAGAATGCATTTGGACTATACGTGGATGGAAGAGCATCTGCTGTTTTAGGTACACATACCCATGTTCAAACAAATGACGAACGGTTTTTACCTAAAGGGACTTTTTACATTACTGATGTGGGGATGTGTGGAAGTATCGACTCTGTAATTGGTATGAATGCCGAAAAGGCTATATATAAGTTGATAAGTGGAATGCCGGAGAGGAATGAAGTGGAGGAGAAGGGGAGGAAAGTAATAAGCGGTGTTGTTTTGAAATTTGATATTGAGAAAAAAGCCGCAGTTGCTTATAATAAAATATACAAAATTTATGGAGAATAGCATGGATTTGAAATCTGAGATAAAAAAGCTTGCCAGAGAGAAGGATGCAGTAATACTCGCGCATAATTATCAGATTGATGATATCCAGGAGATTGCTGATTTTACCGGTGATTCCTTAGGTTTGAGTATAGAGGCATCAAAAGTAAAAAGCAGGCTGATTGTTTTCTGTGGCGTACATTTTATGGCGGAGACTGCTTATATATTATCACCCGACAAAAAGGTTTTGTTGCCTGAAAAGGATGCCGGATGCCCTATGGCTGATATGGTGACGGCTGAGGGTTTAAAGAAAATGAAAGAAAAATATCCCGGTATTCCGGTGGTATGTTATGTAAATTCATCTGCGGAGGTCAAGGCGGAAGCTGATATCTGCTGTACCTCTGCGAATGCTATTAATATTTTAAAATCGATAGATTCAGATAGGGTGATTTTTGTACCAGATATGAACCTTGGGCATTATGTTTCAAAATTTGTGGATAAAGAGATCATTTTATGGGAAGGGTTTTGCCCAATACACAGAAGATTGACCGCAAAAGAGGTAATGGGATTAAAGGAGCAGTACCCCGATGCTGTTTTTGTCTGCCATCCGGAGTGTAGTCCAGACGTTGTGGATATGGCGGATCACGTATGCTCCACCTCAGGATTTTACACATACATTAAGAAATCTGACAGGAAAAGATTTATTATAGGCACAGAGAAGGGGGTTTTGTACAGATTAAAACTGGAAAATCCGGATAAGGAGTTTATCCTGGCTTATGATACATTTCAATGTAAAAATATGAAAAAGATAACATTGAATAGTCTTTATGAATCCCTGCTGAAAGAGCAGCATCAGGTGACTATACCTGAAGAGATAAGAATAAAAGCGTATGGTTCTATACAGAGGATGTTGGAAGTTCCAAGGAACTTTTAAAAAATTTTGGAGGATGTTATGAAATATTCGGATGAATATTTAAGAAATGTTTTAACCAGTGCAAAGGATATTGTGATTGTGGGGGCATCAAATAATCCTGAGCGGGCAAGTAATGGAATTATGAAATTTTTGATGGGTAAGGGGTATAATTGCTATCCGGTGAATCCCAATGAGTCAGAAGTTTTGGGGGTAAAAGCGTATAAAAGCCTCTCTGAAGTGCCTGTACAGCCTGATATTGTGGATGTATTTAGAAAAAGTGAGGCTGCTCCTGAGATTGTAAGGGAAGCTATAAAAATAGGGGCTAAGTTTATATGGCTTCAGGAGGAGGTCTATTCTGAGGAAGCTGAAAAGATAGCCCAGGAGCATAATGTCCCGATAGTGATGGATAGATGTATTTTCAAGGAGTTTTTAAGGCTCAAGCTTGTGGGCTGATTTTATAATTATGGGATAGTGCTATCTATCCCTTTTTTTAGGAGTAAGCCTTTATAAGCATATTGGAGATAATGTCTGTTTTTTCTGTCAGAAGCCATTCTTTTTTTGTATATATCCATGTGGATACAATTTCATCCAATGTCCCAAAAAACATTTCCCTTGCAAAATAGACATTAAGGTCTTTCTGAAAGACCCCTTTTTCCACACCATCCAAGATAATCTCTTCTATAAATTTAAAATACTCTCTCAAATATTTGCGTATCTTATCTCTTATCTCCTTTGTGGGCTGCCTCAATTCAAACTGTAATACCAGTGCTAAATCTGGATTTGACTGCATAGCTTCAAAATGGTGATTGATAAGAATTTTTATTTTCTCTCTGGGGTCTTCAATGGATTCAATAGCCTTTTTGGCTTTGGTGACATATTCGTTTAGTTTTATTATCATGATAGATATGAGTATATCTTCTTTGTTTGAAAAATAGTTGTACACCGTACCGGATGCTACACCGGCTTTATCGGCGATATCTTTTACTTTTGTATTATGAAAACCTCTTCTTGCTATAATCTGAATGGCAGCATTTAAAATTTTATTAAATTTATCATCAGTGCGATCTTTAGCCATATATTTCCTCAACATATTTATTCAAATCTATATTTAAAGAGTGACGGTTGATAGCTTTTTGAAGTGGTTCTGGATTTTTGAAGATGTCTCTGATGAAAAATATTTCTGAAGCTTTCAGGTATTGGGTGAATGAGTCAAGCTGTTTGCCATTGCTGATTTTCACAATTATATCGTATATTGAATCTTCCACCAAGCTTTTGCCTATCTTTACACCCCTTGTGAGCATCTTATTAAGGTAGATGGAGATCCTTTGTTTTACATCATCGATATATTCTCTATGGCCGGGGAGGATGGTGTATCCGGACAATGAGATGAGTTTGTCAATGGTTTCTATGTAGGCTAAATAGTTGTTGTACCTTGTTTTCATGTCATCAAGATTTAAATCAAGTAGTGGAGTCTGAAATACATCTCTCAGGATCACATCCCCTGTGATGGCATAATTTTGAAAGAGATACACGATGTCACTCTGGGAATGACCGGGGCATCTTAAAAAATCAAGATTGAGCTGATTTAATAGATCTCTATTCTCTTCGATGATTTCCCCTTCCGGAAAAGGTGCAAGCCTCTTCATCCCTTCTAGGTAATAGTTTATTTCGTTTAGTATATGTTTTGGAAAGCCTTCTTCTTCCAGCATGTATGTAACCTTTTCAAATCTTGTTTGATAGTGCTTAAACTTAAGGTAATCATATCTGGATAGAAAGATCCTGGCATCTGAGTTTTGCTTGATGAGGTATGTGAGTCCATAATGGTCGATATGGCAGTGTGTGATGAAAAGAAACGATAATTTTTTTAGATCTATATGCCTATTAAGATAAGAGATCGCTTCCAGTGTATTTGGACCGGTGTCAAACATTATAACCCCATGGTTGGTTTCAAAAGTGTAAAAATGAACTGGACCAACCATGTAAGGGGTATTTACCGTATGCTGTATCATAGATAGATATTTTAAATTAATTAAGTTTTAAATGCAAGGGGAGGGGAAACCTCCACCTGCATGAGATATCGTTTTATTTTAAAACTTATAGCTTACATTGACGCCAAAAATATGAGCATAGACGTCTTTGAAGGTTCCAGTGACATGTCCAACTTTTGTTGTCCCAGCGTAAATATCTCCATTAAAATTGTCATATCTTCTGTCTTCATCTTGGAGATAGTTATATGCCAGATCGACAGTTAGATTGCCAAAATTAAGTCCAATACCTGCAGCATAAAGCCACCTGTCTCCTGAAGGTACCAGAGGATCTAAATATTGATCATCTATAGGGGAGTAATCTCTAATGATACCAGCTCTAAGTGAAACAGTATCATTAAGTTTATATTGGGTACCAAATCTAATTGCCCATACATCATTCCAATTTTTCTGTTTAACTATCTGATTCCTACCTAAATGAGATGTATCAAAATCGACTTGGAGTTTGTCATAGCTACTCCATCCAGTCCATTGACCATCGAGTTCAAATGTCCAAGTTTTATTTGTCCAGGCTAACCCTATGTATGCAATATCTGGAAGTGTAAGATCGGCATGGCCATTGTCTTTATCCAATAAAGCGCCATTTGTTAACTTGATAGTTGTGGCTGTGCCATCCAATTTCTGTTTTATTCTACTTCTGTAGGATGCACCTATGGATAGATTTTCTGTCGGTTTAAAAAGTAATCCTACATTCCAACCATAAGCATGGGAGTCTGCATCTAATGTAGTACGCCCTTCAGCAGTTATTGTACTTGGTGGAGTAAAACCTAAAATAACTCTATTTTCTAAAGTTACATCCATTTTCTGTATTACAACTCCGGCAGCAATGCTGAGCTTATCAGATATTTTATATGCAAGAACAGGATTTAAAGAAATAGTGGTTATCTCGGCATTAGTTGTTGTGAATCTACCTTCCCAATCGTCAGGCCAGTCTGTGGCAAGCCCAAAGTTTGAAAAGATACCAACACCAAAGGCAAAATTATTACCAATTTTCTGTGTTAAATAGAAGTTTGGGATATAAAAGGTTTGTTTTTCTCCGTCGGTGTCGATATCACCTTTCCCTGTTACTGCTGTTGTTTTGCCATCACTATCAAAAGTTGCCCTTGGTGCTATTGGGGATACTCCCAAAGAAAATTGTGTTCCTGCCAGCTGTGTTATCCCTGCTGGGTTGAAGTATACTGCTGATGGGTCGTCCGCCTGAGCCACAAAAGCTCCACCCATGCCAAGAGCTTTGGCACCCTGTTCGTTAATCTGGAAGCCGTTTGAATAGGCCATGCCAGATGTGATACCAATGATGCTTAATGCCACTAAAAGCTTTCTCATGTGCATCCTCCTTTTTTATTTTCCTAAGAGTTTATTTTTTAAAGACTTGTCTATCGGATTTTCACCCAGATAGATGTCTAATATGGCTTTTGATAAAACACTGTTATTAAAAGTAGCCAGCTGTTTTCCGTTATAAAATACTAAAAGATTCGAATTGTCAAAGTAAAAATCGATAGTGTCGTTTTCTTTAATGTCAAATGTAAAGATTGAGAGGAATTTTTTAGATTCATTAGAATCTTTCAGTTCCTTATGATTTAATGCTATCCCATCTTCAAAAGCTTCTTTAATTTTCTTAGGTTCGAGGTTTTTGTAAATAAAGTAGAGTCTTAGAGCTTTTTTATCGGCGGAGTAAATCTCTTTTAATTCATTGCTTTTTTGGGGTAAAAAAAGTCCAACCTCATAGATGGAAAACATAAATTTCTTCCTTATTCCTGAACCATTTAGAATAAATTTTGATTCACCAAAAGATAATGAATCAGGTAACTTTGACGCAAAAAGATTTGTTGCACACAAAGTTAAAATTAGAACCATAAGTAAACTGTACTTTCTCATACATCCTCCTTTTTGTTGCTTATAATTATAAAATAGTGTTTTGTCAATAGCGAATTTTAATTTTCAAATAAATATACATTTTAACAATGATTTATGTGTCAATAAAAAATGAACATATATTCATAAATAAAAAATAGCTTGACATTTTAACGTCTTTATATTAATGTATTGATTAGAAAGTGAATGAGTATTCAGTTAATATTAATAAGAGGTGTATATGAACTATAGTTATTTGAAGTTTGAGAAAACAGATTTTGATGGGGTTTTTAAGTTGGTGATCGATAGACCTAATGCACTTAATGCGCTTAATTCAGATGTTATAGCTGAGCTTCAGAGTTTTTTTGAAAAGGCTATGAATGATTGTTCAATCAAAGCAATTGTGTTAACAGGTGGCGGAGAAAAGTCATTTGTGGCGGGGGCGGATATAAAAGAGATGGTTAATCTCACCGCACAGGATAGCATGAATTTTGCCCGTAAAGGTCAGCAGTTACTCCTGACGATGTATAATTGTCCAAAGCCGATTATTGCTGCTGTGAATGGTTATGCGTTGGGGGGTGGGTTTGAAATGAGCCTCTGTTGCGATATGATTTTTGCATCTGAAAATGCAAAATTTGGGTTTCCTGAGGTTACTCTTGGTATAATCCCAGGGTTTGGAGGGACACAAATTTTAAGAAGACTTGTGGGGGAGAAAGCTGCCAAATATCTTATTCTTTCTGGGGAAATTATCTCTGCAGCGGAAGCATACAGGATGAATGTGGTAAATAGATTATTCAAGACACCAGAAGAGGTTGTGAGTGGTGCAGTGGAGTTTGCTGCAAAGATTGCAAAAAATAGTCCATCTTCTGTTGCATACGCTAAAAAGGCTGTAAATGTATCCTTTGATCTGTCTCTGGAAAGAGGTCTGGAATATGAATCATCATTGTTTGGTACACTTTTTAATACTGAAGACCAGAAAGAGGGGATGAAAGCTTTTATCGAAAAAAGAAAAGCAGAGTTTAAAGGTAAGTAGTAAATAAAACTATAAAAGGGGGTTTTGAATGAATTTCGATTTTGAAGAGGAACATAAGCTGCTTCAGGATATGTTGGTGAATTTTGTTAATAAAGAGGTGAAACCTTTTGCACAGCAGATAGATAGAGATCATAAAATACCCGATAGTCTAATAAAAAAGATGGCTGAGCTTGGACTGCTTGGTACATACATCCCAGAAGAGTATGGTGGGGCAGGAATGGACTATTTCTCCTATATTATGACTGTTGAAGAGGTTTCAAAGGCCTGTGGATCAACAGGAGTAATGATATCTGCCCATACGTCGCTTGCCTGCGATCCAATTTTGAGCTATGGAAGTGAAGCCCAGAAGAAAAAATATTTACCTCTGTTGGCAAAAGGGGAAAAGATCGGCTGCATTCTTCTTACAGAGCCAGAGGCTGGTAGCGATGTGGCAAATATTCAGACCACTTACAAGAAGGAAGGGGATTACTTCGTATTGAATGGTAATAAGATATTCATCACCAATGGTGGTTTTAAAGGGATTGGGGTAGTTTTTGCGAGTTTTGATAGATCGTTAAAACATAAAGGTCTTTCTGCATTCATTATCGATCTTGAAAGTGAGGGTGTGGAAATACTGAAAAATGAAGAAAAAATGGGTATCAGAGGTAGCTACACCACCGCCATCGGTTTTAATAATGTAAAGATTCCGGCGGAAAATCTATTGGGAAAAGAGGGGGATGGGTTTAAAATAGCCATGGAAACGTTAAACGGAGGAAGAATAGGGATAGCTGCTCAGGCTCTTGGTATTGCAGAAGGGGCATTTGAAAGGGCTCTTGCATACTCAAAAGAGAGGAAGCAGTTTGGTAAACCGATATCTGAAAACCAGGCTATACAATTTAAACTTGCTGATATGATAGCAAAGATAGAGACTGCAAAGCTTATCACCTATAAGGCGGCATGGCTTAAAAATATGAAGAAAACAAACGCCATGGAATCGGCTATTTGTAAGATGTATGCTTCTGAAGTGGCAACTTATGTCACCAAAGAGGCTGTTCAGATTTTTGGTGGATATGGATATATTTGCGAATATGAAGTGGAAAGGATGTATAGAGATGCCAAGATCACTGAAATCTACGAAGGCACCAATGAAGTTCAAAGGATAGTAATTTCAAAAATGCTGCTTAAGTGAGGTAAAACAATATGGAATTTTCAAGGGAAATTTACTGGAATGTAGGGCATTCGGTGTTGATTCCTATGTATCTTATTGCATTGGGATCAATCGCATTTGCCATATATAAGCTTTACCAGAGGATTGCTGTTTACAAATTGGGTAGAGATGTAAACCGTACAGAAAATCTGAGTGGTAGAGTTTGGTACATGATAAGAAATGCCCTGGGGCAGATAAAGGTGATGAGAGATAAAGGTTATGGGTATGTCCATGCTATCCTTTTTTTCAGCTTTTTGATTTTAGTGGTTGTTACTACACTGGTTTTTTTACAGGCGGATATTCTCGATCCTGTTTTTGGGATTAAATTTTTGAAGGGTACATTTTATAAATTCTTTTCTTTGTTTGCTGATATCGCGGGATTACTGTTGTTTCTTATGATGGTGATCTTTTTTATAAGAAGGTTTATAATTAGACCTGCTGGTCTTGAAACAACAAAGGATGACTACATCATGCATGGGCTCCTATTTTTAATCATCATTACAGGATTTGTGGTGGAAGGGCTCAGGATGGCATCCACTGAGATGGATAAACCTTATCTATACGTTTATTCACCGGTGGGGCTTTTGTGGGCAAAGATCTTTCAAGGTATGCAGGTTGATAGTATCAAGGCGGCACACAAATTTTTTTGGTGGGTACATCTTTTCAGTGTGGCGGGATTTTTTATCTCCATAGGATTAACGAAATTCAAACATATAGTACTTACTCCAGCAAATTACATATTCACAAGTGATAAGCCCAAGGGGTATATCGATACAATTGATCTTGAAACGGAGGAACAGGAGAAATTTGGAGTAAACGAATTAAAGGATCTCACGTGGAAGGATATCTTTGATACGGATGCATGTACGAAGTGTAAGAGATGCCAGGATAGGTGTCCAGCTTATGCATCTGATAAGCCGTTGTCTCCTATGAAGCTTATAAATAAGTTGAATGATATTGCTTTTGGTAATGCTGAGGCCAATCTAATTGAAGAGATCACCAAAGATACTTTATGGTCATGCACCACTTGTGGAAACTGTCAGGAGATCTGCCCTGCTGAAATAGAGCATGTAAACAAGATTTTAAATATGAGAAGGAATCTTGTGCTTATGGAAGGGGATTTTCCTGGTGAAGAAGTTATGCTCGCGGTAAACAATATAGAGGTGAATGGGAATCCTTTCGGTTTCCCTTATGCTTCAAGAGGAGACTGGAGTAAGGAGCTGGGTGTTGGAGTGTTTTCGGATGGCGGGAATTACGATATCCTATACTTTGTGGGCTGTTATGGTTCCTACGATAAGAGAAATATTGCCATTGCCAAAAGCTTTGTGGAGATATGTAGAAAGGCTGGCTTAAAGGTTGGTATATTGGGGAAAGAGGAGAAATGTTGCGGTGAACCTGTCAGAAAATTGGGTAATGAATACCTCTATCAGACTCTGGCAAATGAAAACATCGAAAATTTCAACAAGTATAACGTCAACGCTATCGTTACCACATGTCCACACTGCTTTAATACATTAGGTAGAGATTATAAAGATCTGGGGCTTGATATACCTGTAAAGCATCATACGCAGTTTATTGCGGAGCTTATCAACACTGGTAAAATTACTCTTGAAAAAACAGACTTTGAATGTACCTACCACGATTCCTGCTACATCGGTAGATATATGGAAATTTATGAAGAGCCGAGGGGAGTTATTAAGACTCTTGGTGGTAGAATAAATGAGATGTCAAGAAATAGAGAGGATAGCTTCTGTTGCGGTGGTGGCGGTGGAAGGGTATTTGTGGATGAAAAGGGTACAAAAATCAGTGCACTGAGGGTGAAAATGGCGGAAGAAACAGGTTCTAAACTGATCGTAAGCAATTGTCCTTTCTGTACCACTATGTTTGAAGATGGTTTGAAGGTTACAGAGCTTGACTCAAAGATAAAAATAAAAGATTTGGCTGAGATAGTTGCTGAAAGAATTAGATAAAAGAATCGATGGAGGTAGATTATGAATATACTTGTCTGTGTTAAGCAGGTGGCCGATATGGAGGCTAAATTTAAAATAAGAGGGGATGGAAAATGGTTTGAAGATGCCGACATCGCCTTTAAGATGAATGAGTATGATGAGTATGCCGTGGAAGAGGCTGTAAGATTGAGGGAAAAGATTGCAGACTCCAATCTGATAGTCTTATCAATAGGAGCAGAAAGGGTAAAAGAAGCTATCAAAAAGGCGTTGGCTATGGGGTGTGATAAAGGTGTTCACATTGTTTACGAAAATGAGGAGATGCTCGATTCCTATGCTAAGGCTTATGCAATTTATGAGTATGCAAAGGATAAAAAATTTGACCTCATCTTTACCGGAATGCAGTCTCAGGATAAAGGTTCCGCCCAGGTTGGCGTCATTCTGGGTGAATTATTGGGTATCCCTACGGTGACAACTATTGTGGGGTTTGAGTATGATAATGGTGAAATTACGGTAAAAAGAGAGCTGGAGGGGGGTAAAAAAGCTATTGTTAGTGTAAAAACTCCCGCAGTCTTGACATGTCAGCTTGGTTTGAATGAGCCAAGGTATCCTACACTTCCTAATATAATGAAGGCTAAGAAAAAAGATATAGAGACTCTTCCACTTTCAAATCCTCAAAATCTCTCAGAGATTGAAAAGGTATTTTACCCAGAAAAGAAAGGTGGAGCCGTTATTCTTGAAGGGGATGTAAAGGATCTTGCTCAGAAGGTAGCTGCTTATCTGAAAGAAAAAGTAGGAATTTAGGGAGGTATATATGAAAGCACTTTTAGTGGCAGAATATAGAGAAGGAAAATTATTAGAATCTATATATGAACTTGCGGCATTCGCAGAACTATTAAATGCAGAAAAAGTGATTTTTGCGGTTGGAAATAAAGATGATCTTCCGGCTCTTGGCAGTAATGTGAAAACATATCTGGCGGATTCCAGTAAATATACGGAATACAACCCATCTCTGCATAGAGATCTTTTGCTAAAGGTTATCGAAGCTGAGAAACCAGACTATATTGTCTTTCATCATTCTTCCTATGGTTGGGATTTGGCACCGAGGATATCTGCAAAAATGAAAGTTGCCCAGTATTCTGAGGTTGTTGGTGTGGAGAATGGTTCATTCGTGATGCCTTTTTGCAATAACAAGTTAAGAAAAGTATACAAATCAAATGGTAAACCGATAGTGTTGACTATTCAGGGGGGAGCATTTCAGGCGGTTAAACCTTCCGAAAAAGCTGGGTTTGAAATGGTGGATATCGACACTGCATCACAATATCAATTCAAAGGTTATGAAGAAGCGGAGAAAAAGGATGTTGATCTCACTAAAGCTCAAATAATTGTAAGTGCTGGTAGAGGTATAGGGAAGAAGGATAACGTGGTGATCGTAGAATCTCTTGCAAAAGCCCTTGGTGGTGAGCTTGGAGCAAGTAGGCCTGTGGTTGATGCAGGTTGGGTACCACATTCAAGGCAAGTGGGGACTACTGGACAGACAGTATCTCCAAAACTTTATGTGGCTTGCGGTATATCCGGGGCAATACAGCATCTGGCAGGTATGAAAAAGGCCGAACATGTATTGGCTATCAATGTTGATAAGGATGCACCTATTGGGGAAGTGGCGGAGCTTCTTGTGGTGGCTGATCTGAATCAATTTATACCTGTTTTAATAGAAACATTGAAAAAGTAGGTGGAAAATGGAGAGGATTTTTGAAAAGATGGTGCAAAATTTTAACAGTATAGAATTAAATGCCACCTACTATCTAAATGTGGATGATAGAATCAAGAAAACAATAGTAGCAAAAGATGGGAAACTTACCATCACTGATGGGAAACCAGAAAATGCTGATTGTGTAGTAAAAGTGACTGAGAAGTTATTAAAAAAAGTCTGGGAGGAGAACTATACTCCCGGACTTATGGATATAGCCACCGGTTCACTAAAAACGAATAATCCGGACCTTTTGGGTAAACTTTTTAAATCTTTAAATAGGGGTTGAGTATGAAAACAATTTTGACTGAGAGTTTAAATTTAAAATATCCGATAGTTCAGGGTGGTATGATGTGGATTTCTAAGCCTGAACTGGTCTCTGCCGTGTCGAATGCAGGATGTCTCGGTATTTTATCTGGGTTAACATACGAAACTCCAGAACTTTTAGCAAAAGCGATAGATGAAACGAAAAAAATGACTGATAAGTCATTTGGCGTAAATATAACGATGTTGCCAACGTTGAGACAGATAAATTATGATGCATATATAGATGTTATCATAGATAGTGGTGTTAAGATTGTCGAGACTGCTGGTAATAATCCAGAACAATTTATGGAGAAGTTAAAGAAGAACAGTGTTAAAGTTATTCACAAATGTACATCTGTGAAACATGCATTGAAAGCTGAAAAGATAGGGTGTGATTTTGTGTCTATTGATGGATTTGAGTGTGCCGGACATCCCGGGGAACTGGATGTGACATCCCTCATACTGATACCTATTACTGTGGATGCTATCAAAATACCTGTGATTGCCTCAGGTGGCTTTGGGGATGGTAGAGGATTGTTGGCTGCATTAAGTCTTGGTGCTTGTGGTGTTAACATGGGGACAAGGTTTATGGCAACAAAAGAGGCTCCTATACATGATAATATCAAAAAAAGGTTAGTGGAAGCTACCGAAAATGATACAATGCTAATAGAGAGGACTCTGAAAAATACTATAAGGGTGTTGAGAAATAAACAGGCGGAGCTTGTGGAAAAGATGGAAAAAGAGGGTAGAGGGCTGATGGAACTTGCTCCACTTCTCAGCGGCATGAATGGTAAGAGATGTTTGGTGGAAGGGGATACAGAAGGCTTTATCTTCGGATGTGGTCAGGTTGTAGGGCTTATAAGGGATATTCCCAGTGTGGAAGAACTGGTGGAAAGAATAATTTCAGAAGCGAAATCCTCATTCGAAAGACTTAAGAATATAGTGAATTAATAATTAGGGGAGGATGATATGGAAAAGAGATACGGTTATGATACCGTAGTGGAAATGCTTAAGGGAACTGTTGAAAAATATCCAGACCATTTAGCGTTTGGGTATAAAAAAGGTGATAGTTTTATACATATTCCTTACAAGAGATACTATGAGCTTGTTTTGATGATGGCAAGGGGGCTTAAGAAAATTGGTGTGAGAAAAGGAGATAGGGTGGCCATCCTATCAGAAAATAGACCCGGGTGGATTATTACAGATATGGCTATACAGATGTGTGGAGCTATCACTGTCCCTATATACCCAACAAATACACCTGAAACAATAGAGTATATTTTAAACAACTCTGAATCCAAAGCTGTTTTTATATCAAACAAGGTACAATTCGATAAACTCTATTCCATAAGAGATAGGATACCTTCTGTGGAATATGTGTTCTCTTTTGATAGATTCATGAGTGACAAAGCCTTGCCTGTGTTTACTTTCCTGCAAATATCAGAGATTTCCATTCCTTTAAATGATGAGGAAAAGAGAAGTATAGAAAGTGGCATAAGTGAGATTAAACCTGAAGATGTGGCCACAATCATCTACACATCTGGGACAACTGGCTTCCCAAAAGGGGTAATGCTTACCCATAGAAATCTAATGTCTGAGATATTCCTGGGTACAAAAAAGATTGAGATCATGTCGGATAAAGAGGTTTTTTTAAGCTTTTTGCCCCTAAGCCATGTTCTTGAAAGAAGCGTTGGGTATTATATCCCTGTGTATAATGGCTGTGAAATAGTATTTGCAGAAAATATTGATAAAGTAGCACAGAATATTCTTGAAGTAAACCCAACGATGATGATAAGTGTACCAAGGTTATTTGAAAAGATTTACTCCCGTATATATGAAAACGTTCATAGTATGCCATCTTTTAAAAAGAGCTTGTTCCATAAGGCTATTGAATTCGGTAGATGGTATGTCCATAAGAAGTATGAGGAGAAAAATGTCGATACATTATCAGAACTAAAATATAAGTTTTACGATAAGCTTATATTTTCAAAGATAAGGGAAAGGTTTGGAAACAGATTTAAAGGGTTTGTTTCCGGTGGAGCCCCTTTGGATAAAAACATAAACGAGTTCTTCTGGGCAATAGGTATTCCGGTATATGAAGGTTATGGTTTGACGGAAACATCCCCAGGAATATGTATCAACTGTCCAAGCCACATTAGAATCGGCTCTGTAGGTACACCATTTGAAGAAACTGAGTTTAAGATAGCCGAAGATGGTGAGATCTTTGTAAGAGGGCCAATGGTAATGAAAGGATACTACAAGAATGAAGAAGCTACGAAAGAGGCTTTTGAAGGGGATTGGTTTAAAACAGGGGATATAGGTGAGATAAGAGATGGTTATATCTACATTGTTGATAGGAAGAAGGAGCTCATTGTCACTTCCGGAGGTAAAAATATATCTCCACAACATATCGAAAATGAGCTGAAACTTGATAAATACATCTCCCAGGCTTATGTGCATGGCGACAGAAAGCCTTATTTAGTAGCCTTGTTGGTGCCAAATATGGAAAGGCTTCTGGAGTTTGCCAAAGAAAAAGGGATAGATTATCTGGATATCTCAGACCTTGTTAAAAATCCTGAAGTTATAAAACTTTATAATGAAAGAATTGCAGCTATCAACTCAAAGCTTGCTAAATATGAAACGATAAAAAAGTTTTCAATTATCACTGTGGAATTCACCATAGAAGGTGGTGAAATTACCCCCACTTTGAAGCTGAGAAGAAAAAATATCTACAACAAGTATAAAGATATTATCGAATGTTTGTATGAAAATAATGGAAACTGTCAATAAAAAGGAGGATATGATGCAAATTAAGAAAGCAGCTGTTTTAGGTTCTGGTGTGATGGGAGCCACAATTGCCGCTCATTTGGCAAATGCTGGTATTAAGGTACTTTTACTGGATATAGTACCTAAGAAACTGGATGATGAGGATCTAAAAAAAGGTCTTAGCGAGTCATCAAAAGAGTTTAGAAATAAAATAGTTAAGAAAGGGTATGATGGTCTGCTGACTATGAAGCCTTCACCACTATTTCTCAAGGAGAATATAAACCTCATCGAAATAGGTAATTTTGAGGATGATATCCAGAAGTTAGCTGATGCTGACTGGGTAGTGGAAGTTGTAGTGGAAAATATGGATATCAAAAAGAGCTTATTTCAGGAAAAGGTTGTTCCCAATCTTAAAAAAGATGCTATTTTGTCCACAAATACATCTGGTTTGTCCGTAAATGAACTGGCAAAAGTGATGCCGGAAGATGTCAGAAAGAGATTCCTCGTAACACATTTCTTCAATCCACCAAGGTATATGAAACTGATGGAGATTGTCCCGAATGAATGGACAGATCCAGCTATCACAAAATTTATGGCTGAGTTTATATCAAACAGGCTTGGGAAAGGTATTGTTTATGCCAAGGATACGCCAAACTTCATAGGAAATAGAATAGGTGTGTATCTCATTTTCAAGGCATTTAAACATCTTGCAGATTTGGGGCTGACAGTTGAAGAGGCTGATTCCGTAACGGGTCCTGCCATAGGTATGCCGAAAACGGCAATATTCAAACTGGCGGATCTTGTGGGTAATGATACCATAGCTCATATTGGTAAAAATTCTTATGCACTTTTGACAAATGATGAAGAGAGGGAGGTTTATCAGATACCTGCATTCCTTTCCAAAATGGTTGAAATGGGATTAAATGGCAATAAGTCTAAGAAAGGTTTCTATACAAAGAATGGTTCTGAAAGATTTTATTTAGATTTAAATACAATGGAATATAAACCGCTTGAAAAACCAAAATTTGCTTCCACAACTGCGGCAAAGCAAATAGATGATCTTACCACTCGTATTAAAACAGTCGTATTTTCAAACGATAAAGCAGCTGAATTTGCCTGGAGAGTGTTAAGAGACACGCTTATCTATACCTACAAAAGAATACCTGAAATATCTGATGATATTGTAAATGTAGACAATGCAATGAAGTGGGGTTACAACTGGGAGTTTGGACCATTTGAGATTTTCGATGCAATTGGTGTGGCAAATTTTGTCAAGAAATGCGATAAAGATGGGGTGGCTGTACCAGAGAAGCTTAGATCTGTAGAGCAATTTTATAAATTTGAAAATGGTAAAAAATACTACTTTGATGTAATCAGCGGCAGCTATAAAGAGGTTGTACAACATCCAAAACAGATAAATCTTGAGATATTAAAGAAAGGGAATAAGGTAATCGAGTCAAATAAAGGTGCATCAATATTAGATTTGGGGGATGGTGTATATTGTCTTGAGTTTCACACCAAGATGAATTCCATAAGTGGTGATATCCTGTCTATGACCAAAAGGGCTATTAAAAGAGCTGAAGAGGAAGCACAAGCTCTTGTAATAGCTAATCAGGGTAAGATGTTTTCTGCTGGTGCAAATCTTGCAATGTTGGCTACAGCGCTGGCGGAAGGTGCGTACGATGACATAAATATGATGGTTAAGATGTTCCAGGATGCCACAATGGCAATTAAGTATTCTTCGATTCCTGTTGTGGCAGCGCCTTTTAATGTTGTGCTTGGTGGTGGATGTGAATACTGTTTACATGCAGATGCCATAGTGGCACATGCTGAAACTTACATGGGGCTTGTTGAAGTTGGCGTAGGTATCTTACCTGCTGGTGGTGGTACAAAAGAGATGGCTATAAGGGCTATCCAGCTTGCAGAAAAATATCAGACGGATGTTTCACCATTTATATTCAAATTCTTCATGAACATAGCCACAGCAAAAGTATCTATGTCTGCCGCTGAACTTTATGATATGCATTATATGACAGATAAGGATAAGATATCTATGAACGTGGATAATTTAATAAACGATGCAAAATATATGGCCCTTGCACTTGCCCAAAACTATATCCCTAAATCACCTTTGGTAAATCTCAAAGCACCCGGAAGAAGTGTTGCTGCAAGTATAAAAAGTCAGTTATGGAATATGAAAGTTGGTGGAATGATTACTGAATATGAAGAATTTATCGGTGGATTAATTGCAGATGTTATCACAGGTGGGGATGTGAATGCCGGAACATTAATAACGGAAGAATACCTGCTGAAGTTGGAAAGGGAAGCTTTTGTGAAGCTTTGTATGCAGAAAAAGACCATGGAAAGGATTCAACATATGCTGACAAAAGGGAAACCATTGAGGAATTAGGATAACATTTGGAGTGAAGATTTTTAAAGATATAAAAATAGAAAATATTAGGAGGATTTAATGAAAGCAGCATATATATTGAGTATTTACAGAAGTGCAGGATGTAAAGCAAAAAGAGGTAAATTTAAGGATTTAAGACCGGATGACCTTTTGGGGAAGGTGCTTGCTGAGACTGTCAAAAGGTCACAGGTAGACCCCCAATTAATAGAAGATGTAATTATAGGTTGTGCTTTTCCTGAGGGGGAGCAGGGGATGAATGTATCAAGAGTTGCCAGTTTTATCGCCGGACTACCTATAGATGTGCCAGCTATGACTATTAATAGATTCTGCTCTTCAGGATTACAATCAATTGCCACAGCTGCAGAAAGAATTATGGCTGGATTTGCCGACTGTATAGTGGCAGGAGGCGTGGAATCAATGACTATGATACCTATGGGGGGGGTGAAGTACAGCGCCAATCCTGGATTGATTTCTAAATGGCCTGAGACGTACGCCTCAATGGGGATTACCGCTGAGCTTGTGGCGGAAAAATATGGAATATCAAGAGAGGATCAGGATCAGTTTGCCCTAAACAGTCATATGAAAGCTGTTAAGGCTATCAAAGAAGGGAAATTTGCGGATGAAATTGTGCCGGTGGAAATTGAGTACACTACCCTTGACCCCAAAGGGAACATAGTTAAAACAAAAGAAGTCGTTACAATAGATGATGGGGCAAGGGAAGATACCACATATGAAGGGCTTGCTAAACTTAAGCCTGTGTTTAAGATAAATGGTTCGGTAACAGCTGGGAATTCTTCCCAGATGACGGATGGTGCAGCGGCTTGTTTGGTGGTATCTGAAGATTTTCTTAAAAGGTACAACTTAAAACCTATGGCTCGCTTCGTAGGTTTTTCTGCAAGGGGTGTTGAACCTGAGATTATGGGGATTGGACCAGTTAAATCGATCCCGGTGGTAATGCAAAAGGCAGGGCTTACATTCAACGATATAGGATTGATTGAGCTGAATGAGGCATTTGCTGCACAATCATTGGCTGTTATTAGAAACCTTGGTTTAAATCCCGAAATAATTAACGTAAATGGTGGTGCAATAGCTCTTGGACATCCATTGGGCTGTACCGGTACGAAATTAACAGCCACTCTTTTAAATGAGATGAAGAGAAGAAATATAAAATATGGAATGGTTTCTATGTGCATCGGTGGTGGTATGGGTGCTGCCGGTATTTTTGAAAATTTAATGTAAAAAATATGGAGGAATGATATGTTGAAAGGTGCAGAATTTTTAATCAAAGCCGAAGAGGCTGATGCGGTATTTACACCAGAGGATTTTTCTGATGAGCAGAAACAGATGGCTGAGACTACAGAAAAATTTGTTACAGAGAAAGCTATTCCATTTATAGATGAGATAGATGCTGGAAACTATGGTAAAGTTGTCGAATTGATGAAAGAAGCTGGAGAGCTTGGACTTTTAATGATTGATGGACCAGAAGAGTATGGTGGATTAAATCTAGATAAAGC
The DNA here is from genome assembly GCF_049968475.1 of Calditerrivibrio sp. Taxonomy (NCBI): domain Bacteria; kingdom Pseudomonadati; phylum Deferribacterota; class Deferribacteres; order Deferribacterales; family Calditerrivibrionaceae; genus Calditerrivibrio; species Calditerrivibrio sp. Next base: position 192,793 of record NZ_JBMFQS010000001.1, read on the forward strand.
TACAAGTATGCTTGTGGCGGAAAAAGTTGCTCCGGGTGGTTCATTTTCTGTAGCCTATGCTGCTCATACAGGTATTGGTACGTTGCCCCTTGTTTATTACGGTACTAAAAAGCAGAAGGAGAAGTATCTGGAAAAGCTTTTGACCGGTGAGTGGTTGGGGGCATATTGCCTTACTGAACCAGGTTCTGGTAGCGATGCTTTGGGGGCCAAAACATCTGCTGTATTATCTGATGACGGTAAATATTATATTTTAAATGGTACTAAACAATGGATAACAAATGCAGGATTTGCTGATATTTTTACCGTGTTTGCAAAAGTAGATAAACAGCACTTCACTGCATTTTTAGTAGAGAGAAATACCCCTGGATTATCATTTGGTGCTGAAGAGAAAAAGATGGGGATAAAAGGCTCATCCACAAGACAGGTAATTCTTGATAATGTAAAAGTGCCAGTGGAAAATGTTTTAGGTGAAGTGGGTAAAGGGCATAAGATTGCTTTCAATGTATTAAACGTTGGTAGATTTAAGCTGGCGGCAGCTGTGACAGGAGCTGCTAAATATGCTCTTGCAGAGGGGATAAAGTATGCAAATGTGAGAAAACAGTTTGATAGACTGATTAGTAGTTTTGGTGCAATTCAGGAAAAGATTGCTGACATGACAGCTTATACATATGCTTCAGAATCTTTGATATACAGACTTGCCGGGCTTCTTGACAACGCATTGAATAAGATAGATCCATCTTTACCAAACTACTATGAAGTTTATCAGAAGAAGATAGAGGAGTACGCAATTGAATGCTCCATTTCAAAAGTATTTTGCAGTGATGTTCTTGCTTTTGTTGTGGATGAGACTCTTCAGATTTTTGGTGGTTATGGTTTTTCTCAGGAGTACCCTGCGGAAAGATTTTACAGAGATGAACGAATCAATAGAATCTTTGAGGGTACCAATGAAATAAATAGGCTTTTAATACCAGGTATGATGCTTAGAAGAGCTATGAAAGGTGAGATCCCTTTGACTCAGGAGGCTATGAAAGCTGTGAATCAGCTTATGACTCCAAGTTTTGATGAGATTGATGAATCAACTCCATATGCAAAAGAGAAATATACGTTAAATAATCTTAAAACTCTTTACCTTATACTTGCAGGTTCTGCTGTTCAGAAATATATGAATAATATAAATGAACAGCAGGAGGTATTATTATCTCTTGCGGATATAGCCATAAATATATTTGCATTTGAGAGTGCAGTGTTAAGAAGTGAAAAATACCTCAGTAAAAATAAAAATAGGAAGGCAGAGCTAATGGAAGCAGCCACTAAAGTATTTGGATTTGAGGCGGTGGAGACTATTTCCAGAGCAGCAAGAAAGGTTGCCTTCTTTATAGAAGAGGGTGATAACCTTAATATACTCTTAAGCGGTATCAGGAGATTTACAAAATACGATGCAACTGGTTTACTGAGATTTAAAAAAGAACTTGCCAAAGAAGCTATTGAAAAAGAAAAGTATATCTTATAATTAGTTATAGGTTTCCGTCTCTATGGCGGAAACCTGTTTTTAACCTATCGTTTAAAAGTAAATTTATGGTAGATATAGAATAAAAAATTTTTTGAAATTTTAGTTATATTAAAAGATGGTTGAAATATCATACCAATTGATATATCATTTTTTTAGTTCGGTTGAAATCAAAATAAGCAAAGATAAGGGGTCGATATGAATATTCATGAGCATCAGGCAAAGGAGATTTTTCGTAAGTATGGTGTACCAACACCAAAAGGTTACGTGGCCTTTAAAGCAGAAAATGCCGTAAAGATTGCACAGCAACTGGGCGGTGAAAAAGAGGTTTGGGTTGTAAAAGCTCAGATTCACGCTGGTGGTAGAGGTAAAGCTGGTGGTGTAAAAATTGCAAGATCTACGGAAGAAGTTGGTTTAATTGCGAAATCACTTTTGGGTAAAACACTTGTTACCCATCAAACTGGGCCAGAAGGGAAGGTGGTGCGCAGAATTTATATTGAAGAAGGGCTGGATATTGAAAAAGAGTTTTACTTAAGTATTCTTCTGGATAGAGCAAAGGAGATGCCTGTGATTATTGCTTCATCTGAAGGTGGTATGGAGATAGAAGAGGTGGCTGCTAAATCTCCTGAAAAGATCGTTAGGGTACATGTGGATCCTTTGATAGGATTCCAACCTTTTCATGCCAGAAAACTTGCTTTTGCATTGAATTTACCAAGAGAGGAAGTAAATAGGTTTGTTAATTTCGTACAAGCTCTTTATAAGGTTTACGAGGATTATGATGCTGAATTGGTGGAAATAAATCCACTCGTTAGAACTACGGACAAGAAATTCATAGCCCTTGATGCAAAGGTATCTTTTGATAATAATGCACTTTTTAGACAGCCGGAAGCTCAGGCTATGAGGGATCTCACCGAAGAAGAGCCCACTGAGATAGAAGCATCAAACTACAATTTGAGCTATGTAAAATTGGATGGCAATGTGGGTTGTATGGTAAATGGTGCAGGTCTTGCTATGGCTACTATGGATATCATAAAACATGAGGGTGGTAATCCTGCAAATTTCCTTGATGTTGGTGGTGGTGCTACAGCAGAAACGGTTGCCAAAGGGTTTGAAATAATACTGAGGGATCCAAACGTTAAATCTATATTTGTAAATATATTTGGTGGAATTGTTAGATGTGAAAGGGTCGCAAATGGTATTGTGGAAGCTGCAAAGGTTACTGAAGTAAGGGTTCCTGTTGTGGTAAGACTTGATGGGACAAATGCTGAAGAAGCAGCTGAGATTCTAAAAAATTGTGGGATTAAGAATATAATTCCCGCAAAAGATATGAAAGATGGTGCTGTTAAAGCTGTAAAAGCAGCTAAGGGGGAATTGATATGAGTATACTTGTGAATAAAAACACTAAAGTAGTTGTACAGGGATTTACAGGTAAAGAGGGATCTTTTCATGCTCAGCAGTGTATGGAGTATGGTACAAATATTGTTGGTGGTGTTACTCCAGGTAAAGGTGGTACCGATCATCTGGGTAAGCCGGTGTTTAATACGGTAGAGGAGGCTGTTAAATCCACGGGGGCTGAAGTAAGCATTATATTTGTTCCACCTGCATTTTTGGGTGATGCAATAATGGAGGCTGCTGATGCCGGGATAAAGCTTGCAGTTGCAATTACAGAGGGGGCTCCGGTAAGAGATATTATGGTGGCCAAGGCTTATGCAAACAAAAAAGGGATGATGATGATTGGACCAAACTGTCCAGGTATTATCACTGCTGAAGAATGTAAAATCGGTATTATGCCGGGGTTTATATTCAAAAAGGGTAACGTGGGACTGATTTCAAAATCTGGAACTCTTACTTATGAAGCGAGCAATCAGATAGTAAAGGCGGGATATGGTATTACCACTGCGGTAGGTATTGGAGGCGATCCTATCATTGGTCTTAGCTATAAAGAGCTTCTGCCTATGTTTGAAGCGGATCCGGAGACAAAAGCAATCGTTATGATTGGTGAGATTGGCGGTACTCTGGAGATAGAGGCTGCAGAGCTTATCAAAGAGAAGATAACAAAACCTGTTGTTGCGTTTATCGCCGGACAGACAGCTCCAAAAGGTAAAAGAATGGGACACGCCGGAGCAATTATTGCAGGTGGTAAAGGTACAGCTAAGGAGAAGATGGATGCATTAACTGCTGCGGGTGCCCATGTGGTTGTAAGTCCTGCAGATATTGGAACTACGGTTGCTAAATTTCTTGGTAAATAGATGTTTTTAATAATAAGTTAAGGGGGAGGGATCTCCCCCCTTTTTTTATATATATGTAAGAAAGTACCTCTATTCGTAAGGGACGTTTTCTTCAAAATTGCTCAAATAATTTTCAATAATCTCTTTTTCATGTTTTCCAATCTCAATAAATTTCAGAGCAGCATTAAAAAAGTTATTATTGCTATTCATAGAGAAATTTTCTTTATCTGCTTCAATTCTCCATACGATTGCTTTAGCAAATACGACATCTTTATCATGATTTTTAAAAGCATTGATTGACTCTAAAGGGATTTCGATTTTTACCAAAAAATTTTGATAAATTGAGATATCCTCATTTGTTCTGATTAATATGCCACCTAAACTTAAGTTTATAAGATTCACATTTTTAAAAGAACCATCTTTTTCATCTTTCAATAAAACCCTTATAGGGATACCTGAATATCGCTTATATTTCCTTCTTTCCATAATAAACCTCATATTTATTAAATATAATTATAACACAAAAAATGAAAAAATAAAATAAAAAGCCAGAGCAAATTGCTCTGGCCAATAGGGGTTGAAACTTTATTGATGGGGAGGATGCTCAAAATAATATATATTATTAATTAAAAATGTCAATACCTGTAAACAAAAAAATTAATTTTTATTCTCAACTATTTTTACTACGGTCTTTGCAATCTCAAGAAATGCTTTAGTAACCTCCGATTGTGGTTTCTGGAAAACATAAGGTTTACCCATATCACCGTTTACAACAACATCTGGATCAAGAGGTATTTTACCCAAAAATGGTACCCCCAGCTCTCTGGCGGCTTTTTCGCCACCTCCTGTCTTAAATATATCTATCCTTTCACCACATTTGGGGCATACAAAACCACTCATGTTTTCTACGATACCAAACACCGGGATATTCATTTTTTTACTAAAATTTACTGACTTTCTGGAATCAAGTAGAGCCACTTCTTGAGGTGTGGTGACTATTATACTCCCATCCACATCTTTTAATATGTGGGACACTGATAGGGGTTCATCTCCAGTACCAGGTGGTAGATCAAAAAGAAGGAAATCGAGGGATCCCCAATCAACATCTGTCAAAAATTGCTGAATTACGCTATGCTTTAGTGGTGCTCTCCAGATTACGGCATCATCGTCATCCCGAAGAAGGACACCAATTGACATTACATAAAGGTTTGGTAATGGTTCGAAGGGGATTATTCCATTTAATCCAGATCTTGCACCTTTTTCAGTAATTCCGAGCATTTTAGGGATGTTTGGACCATGGATATCCGCGTCTATAATCCCAACTTTATATCCCAGTTGTACAAGGGCTGATGCTAAATTTACAGTTACTGTAGATTTCCCAACACCACCTTTACCACTCATCACCATAAGTCGGTATTTGATATCCTTTAATCTGTTTTGCAACATCTCTTCGGTATGTTTTTCCTGCTGTGATGAATCACATGAAGAACTTGAAGAGCAACTACTACAGCTTGTATTGGTATTGCAACTTGACATAAAACCTCCATTTTTCTGAGACAATTTGCATTTTAGATTTTTAGTAGCAATAGTCTCGATTTTTTCAAATTCCAATGCAATAATATATATAAAAAAAATTTTTTTTCCAGAATTTTATGGTATAATTAAAGTATGGAAAAGCACTACTTAGGGCATAGGAAAAGATTAAAAGAGAGATTTAAAGACTCTCCAAAATCTATTCCGGATTATGAACTTATCGAATTACTAATAGGTTTTGTCATTAAAGGAAGGGATGTAAAAAAAGAGAGTAAAGAGCTTATAAAATTCATTGAAGGTAATTTCAATAATATCTTTTTCAAAAATATAAAGAAAGTAGAAGGAATTGGAGAAGAGGTGGATCTGCTCTTTAAGATAATAAAAGAATTTTTGAGGAGATTGTCTCTGCATAATCATAGTTCCAATAAGGATACTATCAAAAGCCCCAGAGATGTACATGATTACATTAAAAGTACTATCGGTTATCAGGATAAGGAGTCTTTTATGGTGATTCTTCTTAATAGTGCAGGGGATGTAATCGATTGGGAGGTCCTGTTTAACGGTACTGTGAACTGTTCGCAGGTGCATGTGAGGGAGGTGGCTGAATATGCCCTTAAAAATAAAGCTGTTGGTGTTATCATTGCCCACAATCATCCATCCGGAAAGTTGGAACCTTCAAAAGATGATAGAGAGATTACGATCAAAATAAAAAAGGCGTTGGATCTTTTTGATATCAACCTATTGGATCATGTCCTGGTGACACCATACGGATATCTTTCTTTTAAAGAAAGAGAGATTTTTTAGGAGGAATTATGAAAAAAGTGTTTTTAACAGGTGCTACAGGTTTTGTTGGGTCGGAGATTCTAAAAAAACTAGTTGAAAAGGGGTATATTGTAAAAGTTTTGGTAAGAGATGAAAAGAGATTGAAGGTTAGGTCTGAAAATATCGAAATTGCCCTGGGGGATATTTTAGATGCAGAATCAGTCTTAAAAGGTATTTCTGGATGTGATGTGGCCATAAACCTTGTGGGGATTATAAGGGAGTTTCCTGAAAGGAATGTAACATTTGAAAATATGCATTTTGTTGCCACCAAAAATGTTGTGGATGCTGCAAAGAAGGCAGGGGTATCTCGTTTTATCCAGATGTCTGCAAATGGTACGAGACATGATGCCGTATCAAATTATCACAAAACGAAATATAAAGCAGAGGAATATCTGAAAAGCTCTAATCTAGTATATACAATTTTTAGACCATCATTGATCTATGGTGAAAATGATAGCTTTATTAATATGTTGAATAATTTTATGAAAAAAACGCCTATTTTTTCATATTTTGGTGATGGTGGATATCTTATGCAGCCGGTAAGTGTTACAGAAGTGGCTGATATATTTGTAAACTCTATAGATTTAGAAAAAACGTATAATAGGACGTTTTCCATTTGTGGTGGTGAGGTGTTTAGCTACAAACAGCTTTTAAAAATCATCATGGAAGTGACTGGAAGAAAAAGGTTATTATTGCCCGTGCCAGAGCTATTTATAGAAATTGGGATAGGCTTGTTTGGGAACTTCAGCTGGTTTCCTATCACAAAAGATCAATTCATAATGCTCAAAGAGGGTAATGTATGTGACAATGATGAAATTTTCAAGATTACCGGGATTAAAAAAGAAAATTTTAAAGAATATTTAAAGAGATATTTAAAATAGCCTGAGACTATGTAACATAACTTGTATAAATACTAATTCTGCTATTTATAGTAGGCTTAACGATAAATTCTAACATTGAAAGTTGGAAAGTTAGAACGTTAGAATGTTAAAACGTTGAATGTTGGACTTCTTAACACTTAACGCTTAACTCTTAACAATAAAAAGGAAAATTTCAGTAATTTTGTCTCATTTAATTTTAAATTTGATACAGCGGATATGCTCTAAAGTTTGGTTTTTTAGTAATCCATATTTTTACTACTTACACAAACTTCGAAGCAGTATCAAACTCACTCTTTTAGTTTTATCGTGTTTCGATTCCTGCCATCTTTTTTACTCTGGTAAAGTGCCTCGTCAGCGTATTTTATCATTTCTACGATATCTATAAATTTAACTGAATATTGGGTTAAACCGGCGCTGAAAGTTACTTTAAAACAGGCATTCTCGTATGTAAATGCTTTTTCACTGAGTGATTTTCTGATTGCATCTATCTTTTTAGTAGCCTCTTTTATATCCTGTTTATCAAAAATAATTGCAAATTCTTCGCCGCCGTATCTTGATGGGATATCTCTTTTGGCATCTATATTTTCTACTATGGTCATTGCAAAGGCTTTTAATACTTCATCACCTTTAAGATGCCCATATCTGTCATTAACATGTTTGAAATAATCAAGATCTAATATCGCTATGGTGAATATCTCATTATTTAGTTTTGCATGTTCAAATTTTTTCAAAAGTGTATCCCTAAAGTAGGAATGGTTGAAAAGCTTCGTCATTCCATCTCTTATGGCTATATCTTCCATCTTCTCCTTTTGTTCGAGGACATCAGTTGTGGCGAAGGCAAGATCAAAAATCCTATCTTCCAGCTCCCCTATCTGGTTTAACAATTCATATACTTTATATCCATAATTAATAAACCCTTTTATGTTTATTTCCAGGAGATCTTTATTTTTATTTCCATTTATTGCTATAAAGAACCTGTTGTCATTGCTTAATTTGTAAAAGAACTCTGCTAAAATTTCTTCTGTGATGATAAGAACAAAGTTTTTTTGCACAAGATAGCTTAAATCTATCTCTTCAAGGTCAGATTCTTTTTTTATGTGGATAATAAAGAATACATTGTTGCTGTCCAGATATTCATTGACTTTACAGTAAGATAATGAATGGCATATCTTATTCAAAAGACTAAGTAACTGTTCGTCAATGATGTTGTGGTAAACTACAAACTCATTCACCTACATCCTCGGGTCTTAATTGTGGAAACAGAATCACTTCCCTGATAGATTTAGTGTCTGTGAGAAGCATCACAAGTCTATCTACCCCTAATCCCTCTCCGGCTGTAGGTGGCAATCCATATTCAAGAGCCCTTATATAGTCTTTGTCCATCATGTGAGCCTCTTCGTCGCCAGCTTCCTTTGCTTTTACCTGCTTTTCAAAACGTTCATATTGATCAATAGGGTCATTTAACTCGTTAAAGCCGTTTGCCACTTCCATCCCAGCAATGAAAAGCTCAAACCTCTCTGTTATCTCTGGGTTATCCTTTTTAGATTTGGAAAGAGGTGAAACCTCTTTGGGGTAATCTATTATAAATGTTGGTTGAATCAGTTTATCTTCCACCAATGTTTCAAAGATTGTCAGGACAATTTTTCCTCTACCCCATCCATCTTCCACTTTTATGTTTAATTCTTTTGCTTTGTTGAGGGCAAATTCATAAGAGGAAAGCTCTGGCTCCGGGATTTTTGCATACTTTTCAATTGCCTGCTCCAAAGTCAATTTTTCCCATGGTGGGGTGAGATTTATCTCATAGTCGCCAAAAGTGATAATGGGTGAGCCAGTGATTTTCAGTGCAATTTCATATATTAATTCTTCAGTCATTTTCATCAGGTCAAAATAATCTGCATAAGCCTGGTACCATTCTATCATCGTAAATTCCGGATTATGTTTTGTGGAGATACCTTCATTTCTGAAATTTCTGTTTATTTCAAATACCCTTTCAAACCCACCCACCACCAGTCTTTTTAGGTACAATTCCGGGGCGATTCTCAGGTATAATCTCATATCAAGGGTATTATGATGCGTAATGAATGGCTTAGCTGTTGCTCCCCCTGCAATGGGGTGCATCATGGGTGTTTCCACTTCAAGGAAATCTTTGTTGTAGAAGAAATCCCTTATATGTTTTATAATAAGACTTCTCTTTTTAAATACATCTTTTACTTCTGGATTAACGATCAGATCCACATATCTTTGTCTCTGCCTTATCTCTATATCTTTTAATCCATGCCATTTTTCGGGGAGATCCCGTAAAGCCTTTGTGAGGATCTTAAATGTTTCAGCATATATGGTGAGCTCACCTGTTTTTGTCTTAAATAGAAAACCTGATATACCTATAAAATCACCAACATCTGTGTTGTCAAAGGATATCTTTTCCACGTCGGTTAGATCATCTCTTTTAATATATATCTGTATAGAACCTGTCCTATCCTTTATTGTGGCAAAGGTGGCTTTTCCGAAGTGCCTCATTGACACTATTCTTCCTGCCACAGTTACTTTATATTTATTTTCAAGCAGGCCTTTTTCATCGGCATCGAAAAATTTATTCTTCAAAGGCTCTATATCCGTTGTTACTTTGTAGCTATTTACATATGTCTGTATATTATTTTCTTTGAGTTTCTTAAGCTTTTCAAACCTGTGATTTTCCATTAATACCTCTTGAAATTTATTATAATAGTATATATGATATTTTATAAATCAATTTTTATAAAAAAACAATATTTTTATAGGTGTTTTATGCTGTTGGCTATAATTTCTGATACGCATGATAACTTAGAAAAATTAACAAAGGCGATAGACATGATAAATAGCCTGAGTGTGGATTATTGTTTCCATCTGGGGGATGTGTGTTCTCCTTTTTCGGCAAAACTGCTAAATACATTAAAAATGCCTTATGTTGGAGTTTTTGGGAATAATGATGGTGAATGGATTGGGATAAACAGGATTACAAACAACCGCTTTTTCAAGCCACCTCATTATACTAAAGTGTCTGAATACTCCTTTGTATTGTTTCACGAGGGAGATATAGCTGAATATATAGATAAGAGTGTAGATTTTGTATTTTTTGGACATACTCACTATCCTTACTTGAAAGTCAAAGATGAACAATTTATTGTAAACCCTGGCACATTATCTGGATATGTATCTGGTAAGGCCACATTTGCAATTATTGACACTGAAACTAAGCATTGTAAGTTTGTTGAGATTTGATTAATCTGGATTTTTGAAATTTAGGTTGATAGTTTTCAAAAAATCTGTTATTACTTAAAAGTTTATGAAACCGGAGGTTTAATAATGATTTTTGATAGATTATTAAATATGTTTTCAAATGATCTTGCAGTGGATTTAGGAACTGCAAATACATTAATCTACGTCAAGGGTAAAGGTATAGTTTGTAGTGAGCCATCTGTTGTAGCCATAAATAATGATACTAAAGAGATTTTAGCTGTGGGATCAGAGGCTAAAAGTATGTTAGGTAGAACCCCTGCAAATATTGTTGCCATAAGGCCTATGAAAGATGGGGTTATATCAAATTTTGAAATCACAGAAAAGATGTTGAGATATTTCATTACAAAGGTTAATAACAGAAAGTCTTTTGTTAGACCAAGAATAATTGTTGCTGTACCTTCAGGGGTAACTCAGGTGGAGAAAAGAGCTGTAAAGGATTCCGCAATACAGGCTGGTGCCCGTGAGGTTTATATAGTGGAAGAACCTATGGCTGCAGCCATAGGGGCAGGATTGCCTATCCAGGAGCCTTCCGGCAATATGATAGTTGATATAGGTGGAGGTACCACTGAAGTGGCTGTTATCTCCCTATCAGGTATTGTTTATGCAAACTCTGTGAGGGTTGGTGGGGATGAGATGGATGAAGCCATAGTCAATTACATAAAAAGAAATTACAACCTGTTGATTGGTACATCCACAGCAGAAAAGATCAAGATGGAAATCGGTTCTGCATACCGTCTTGAGGAAGAGATGAGTATAGAGATAAAGGGAAGAGATCTTTTAAATGGAATTCCTAAAACCGTTGAAATAACGGATAGCGAAATAAGAGAAGCCTTGAGTGATGCTGTTTCCAAAATTGTGGATGCCGTAAAAAGCGCTCTGGAGAAGACGCCACCTGAGCTTTCTGCTGATATTGTGGATAGGGGTATTGTTTTATCCGGAGGTGGTGCATTATTAAAAGGATTGGATAAAAAACTTGCCGAGGAGACAGGGTTGCCGATTATTGTGGCTGATGACCCCTTAAAAGCCGTTGCTTATGGGGCTGGCAAGGTACTTGATGAGTTAGATCTACTTAAAAAGGTATGCATAGACTAAAAGATTTATGGAAGAAGATTTTAATCTTCTTCCTGTTTTTTATTTTTTTAATTATCTTACAGATAAGAAATCCCGAAATAAGAGGTCCATTCAGAGGTATATTGGGAAATATATTGAATCCTTTGGTGTACTATTCTTATAAAGTTTATGATGGTATCTCATCTTTATTCGATAATTATATCTATCTTGTAAATGCAAAAAAGGAGAATGAAGCTTTGAAACAGAGGCTTACGGCGTTAAATATACAAAATAGAATTCTAAATGAAAAACTGCATGAATACGAACAGCTTAAAAAAATATTAAGGTTTAAGGATAATTATCAAGTAGAATTTCTTGCGGCATCTGTAGTTGGTAAACATATTGATGGATATAGTAAATATATTTTCATAAATGTGGGGCAGGCTGACGGGGCTCTAATAAATGATAGCGTAGCGAATGAAATGGGATTGATTGGTAAGATCGTGGATGTTGTGAAAAATAGATCCAAGGTGCTGCTTATTACCGATCCAAACAACAAAGTGAGCGTCATGAACCTTAGAACCAGAACAACAGGGATAATGAGCGGTGATGGTAGTGGTGGTCTTGTGGTGGAGTTTTATGATAAGCTTGATAAGGTGTATAAAGGTGATATATTTGTGACATCAGGTCTTGGTGGTCTATACATTAAAGGTTTAGCGGTTGGGAAAGTTTATGCATATTCCAACAATCCATCAGATATCTTCCAGAGGGTTTACTTAAAACCGTTAGTCAATTTCAACTCGATCGAAAATTTAGTTGTTATAAAGAGTAAAAATGATTAAAATGGTTTTGTCATTAACGCTATCTTTGTTGTTTTACATCGTTTATCACCTATTTACTTTGTCTAATTACATTGATATTGTTTTACTATCGATCATTATCTTCTTTGATTTTACGGATGAGGATCTGTTTTTTTATATTATTCCTCTTTCTTTGTTGAATGACTATATGCTTGATTTATATTTTGGAATTTCCTCTATACTATTTTTAATTATATATCTCTTTCGAATATTGATAAGTAAAAATATGTTTTTTAAGAGTCAGCTCTTAAAATTCGTATATTACTTTTCTTCTGTGATATTTTACAATGTTGCGGTATCAAAATTTTTGGGTATAGGAGTCGAAACGATGGCTTTAACTATCCCGATCAGACTCTTTTTAGATATTGCAATAATTTATATTGTGAACACTTTTTTGGAGTCTAAATTTGTTGTTTCGTACGGTAAATGATAAAATTATAAAGATTTTTAATAAAAGACTCACTTTGTTATTTTTTGTCTTTCTAATGTTTATTTTCTTCATTGTAATCAGACTCTTTTTTCTTCAGATAATTTATTACGATAAATATAAAACACTTTCTGACAACAACAGGATAAGGATAGTGAGATTTTTTGCCAGCAGAGGAATGATTATGGATCGTAAGGGGGTTGTGTTTGTAAAAAATGCTCCCAGCTATAATCTTACCCTTTTAAAAGAGGATGTAAAGGATTTAAAAGGTACCATAGAAAAATTGAGTACGGTGTTAAATATAAATATAGATACAGTACAAAAAAGATTAAAAAATTCATACCCGTATGTGCCAATAGTTATAAAAAGGGGGCTTTCATTTGAGGAGATGTCTTATTTTATGGAGCATTCACAGGATTTTCCGGGTGTTAAAATTGATCTTGAGACTTCTCGGAAATATGAAGATGGTGAGGCTGTTAGTCATCTTGTTGGATACTTAGGGGAGGTAAACCTTGATGAGATAGAAAAATATGGGATATACTTTCCGGGGGATTTAATAGGTAAGACCGGGTTGGAAAAGTATTACGAGGCAATTTTAAGGGGGAAAAATGGTCTAAAATATGTTGAAGTGGATAGTCTGGGACAAGCTGTGAATATTACAAACGTGAAAGACCCTGTTCCGGGAAACAATATTGCACTTACGATAGATTTCAACATGCAGAAATATGCAAAAGAATTATTTACCGGCAAAAAAGGTGCTGTAGTTATTCTTAAAATAGATGGTAATGAAGTAATAACACTGTTTTCTGCTCCAACGTTTAATTTAAACGATTTTGTTCCATATATAAGTGAAGATAAATGGAAACAACTACACAATGACGATAAACCACTCATTAATAGAGCTACGGAGGCAGCATATCCTCCCGGATCTGTCTTCAAAGTTTTAATGGCTACTGCTGCGTTAAATGAAAAAGTGATAACACCAAATACTACGTTCAACTGTAATGGAGAGTTTAGCTATGGTAATCTTACTTATAGATGCTGGAATAAAGATGGTCATGGTGTAGTAAATCTTAAAAAATCTATTGCAGAATCCTGTGATGTCTATTACTACAATGTGGGGTTAAAATTGGGTATAGATAATATTGTAAAATATGCAAAAGGTTTGGGATTGGGAAGTAAAACAGGGATAGATCTTCCAACGGAAAGTGCAGGTAATTTTCCGGATAGGGATTGGAAAAAAAAGGTTTTCAAGCAGGGTTGGTACCCGGGGGAGACCATCATTACATCTATAGGACAGGGTTATATGACCACAACACCTCTGCAGCTGGCGGTTATGTTAAGTGGGATATTTAATGGAGGGAAGCTATACAAGCCAAGACTGCTTGATAAAATTATCACAACTAAAGAGGTATACAAGATAAATAGCGAATTGATCAATGATATGCATATTCCAAAAGATGTTGTATCCACAGTGCTTGATGCGGTGGTGGAAACGGTAATGGGGGAAAGGGGAACTGCTTACAGGGCAAAAGTGGATGGCATATTGGTTGGTGGTAAGACCGGTACAGCCCAGGTGGTGGGGCTCAAAAAGACGGAGAATATGAATCAGGATCAGATTCCTGAAAAATATAGGGATCATTCCTGGTTTGGTGGAGTATTTCCGGCGGATAACCCACAATACGTCATTGTGGTGTTTGTGGAGCACGGAGGTGCCGGAAGTTCCGGAGCTACTCCAATAGCTGGGGCTTTAATTAACAAAATGGTGCAATTGGGTTATGTTTCAGGTAGATAAAAGGCTATTTAAAAATTTTGATGTTTATCTTAGCGGTGTAATTCTGTCAATTCTCTTGTATGGCTTCATCGCTGTGTATAGCGCATCATATGATCCCACGGCCAATAAGTTTTCAACATTTTATATAAAGCAGTTATATTGGGCGCTGATAGGGATATCTTTTTACATATTTTTCTCATTTTTCAATTATAAGCATTTGATCAAGTGGAATGTTATCTTTTATATACTTGGTCTGGTTATATTAGCACTTGTTTTGGTAATCGGTCATATAGGTATGGGGGCTCAGAGATGGATTAATATTGGGGGTTTTAGATTTCAGCCATCCGAATTTTTCAAAATAGTTTTTATTCTTATGATGCCTAAAATCTACAACGACTTTGATGGAAATAAGATAGGGTTGATGGATGTAATAAAGAAGTTTTGGCTTGTATTGCCCCCATTCATACTTGTATTTTTACAGCCAGACCTCGGTACTGCGATGGTTTTTCTTGCGGTTTGGGGGATATTGTTACTTTTTAGGGGGGTTAAAACAAAAACTTTGATATTTTTTTTGATATTATCCGTCGTAATTACTCCTGTAATGTGGAACAAACTTCATGATTATCAACGGGAGAGGGTGCTTACCTTTTTAAATCCGGAGAGCGATCCTTACGGTGCTGGATACCATGTGATTCAATCTAAGATTGCCATAGGATCTGGTGGTATAACCGGGAAAGGTCTTCTAAAGGGTACCCAGTCCCATCTCAAATTTCTACCTGAGAGGCATACAGATTTTATATTTGCTTTGATTAATGAAGAATTTGGATTTTTAGGTGGGGTTTTGATGATTGGGCTGTTTGGATTTCTTATCTTCAGGCTTTTGTATGTTGCTCAAAAAACTAAAGAATTTTCCGGTAGAATACTTCTGGTGGCCATTGCATCGCTTATCTTTTTTCAGTTCTTTGTTAATGCAGGAATGACACTTGGGTTACTCCCCGTTGTGGGGATACCTATGCCTCTTGTCAGTTATGGAGGATCTGCGCTTATCACCTTTATGACACTACTTGGAATAGCTAATTCCATATCCATTAGAAAATTTGATTCCCCTGGAGACGTTAGATGACAGATTATATAAAAAGATTGACCATGGTTTCTAAGCCTGTGAGATATATCAATAATGAAATTAATAGCATTCATAAGAAGATAAATGATGGCATTGTCAAAGTTTGTCTTGCCTTTCCCGATACATATGAGATAGGGATGTCGCACTTAGGGATGAAGATATTATATGAATCGCTAAATTCTTCGGATAAGATTGTGGCGGAGAGATTTTTTGTGCCATGGATGGATGCAATTACGATTATGGGGGAGGATCTTTTTGTTTCCCTTGAATCGAAAATACCACTAAATAGGTTTGATATTTTAGGTTTTAGTTTGCAGTATGAGCTATCCTATTCAAATATTATATTGACGTTAAAATATTCTAAAATACCATTTTGGAGCAGTGAAAGATCTGAAAATGATCCTATTATTGTGGCTGGTGGTCCCTGCGTATACAATCCTGCCCCATTAAACAGGATTGTGGATGCGTTTTTTGTGGGGGAAATGGATGATGAATTTCGAAAGGTTTTGGAAGGAGTTTTGAAATTTAGAAGTAGAAAAGATAGGTTGGAATATCTAAACAGTTTCCCTTTTGTTTATGTTCCTATTTTAGATTATAATAAAATAGTTAAAAGAAATATTTTTACAGAATTTTCTCACAAAACAAATCTCAAAAACCAGATTGTACCACTTATGCCAGTGGTACAGGATAGGGTAAGTATAGAGATATCAAGGGGCTGTACCCGTGGATGCAGATTTTGTCAGGCGGGTATGATCTATAGACCTTCGAGGGAACAGAATGTAGAGAAGATAATATCAGATGGATTATCCCTTTTAAATAAGACAGGTTACAATGAGATATCCCTGATGTCGTTATCGGCATCAGACTACAGTAGTATTTCAGAGCTTTTGTTATCGCTATCGGAGTTGGTTAAAAATGATAAAATATCATTATCCCTTCCTTCTCTGAGGGTTGATAAGATAGATGATTTCATCTTTGAGTCTCTTTCCAAGGTGAGAAAATCTGGTTTTACCATTGCTCCGGAAGCTGGTTCCCAGAGGATGAGGGATATTATTAATAAAAATATATCTGAGGATGAAATCTTTACAGCAGTTGAAAAGGCTCAGAAAAATGGTTGGAGTAGTGCAAAACTGTACTTTATGGTGGGGCTACCGTTTGAAACGGATGATGATGTGGCGGAAATAGCCGAACTGGTGAAAAGACTAAAACTAAATTTTAGAGGCAAAAATAGTATAGATATAACAGCGTCTGTGTCAAATTTTGTTCCTAAACCATTCACCCCTTTTCAGTGGCATCCACAGAATAGAAGAGAAGACTTTTTAAGAAAACACAACATGTTAAAAGACCTTTTTAAAAGGTATAAGATCAATTTTAAGATGCACAATATCGATCAGAGTGTCATGGAAGGAGTTTTCTCCAGAGGGGATGATAGGCTAAACGATATCATAATAAAAGCAGTAGAATCCGGGTGTTGTTTCGATGGTTGGAATGAATATTTTGATATGAGTAAGTGGAGAGATACCTTCGACGATTACGGTTATAGCGTTGAAGAGTTTGCTTGTAAAGAATATAAATATGATGATATCCTACCATGGGACAATATTGATCCTCTTGTAAGTAAAGATTTTTTGTGGGGAGAATATCAAAAAAGCTCCAGTGGTATACTGATACCTGACTGTAAAACTGAAAGATGTACAGGATGTGGTGTGTGTGATTTTGATAAAATAAAGAATATCAAGGCAGATAAGTATGATATAGAGATCAAAGCAGAGATTGATGACTTTAAAGAGATCAACTACTCGGTAATTTTTACCAAAAAAGGTTTTTCATCATTATTATCCGCCCTTGAAGTGAGTAGAGTCTTTTCCCATGCCTTTAATATTATCGGATACCGATTGTCGTATTCAAAAGGGTTTAACCCCCAACCTCGAATTAATTATGTTTACCCTTTGCCAGTGGGTGTTGAAGGGGAAAATGAAATATTGTTGATTAGAGGAGATGAGATAACAGATCTGGATAATTTAATTAAAAGATTAAATGTAATTCTACCGGATGGTTTGGTGGTGAAAGAGATTGGAAAAATCTCAAAATATGAACAGGGGGATGCCGATGTTATCTACAGATTTGAAAAGGATGATTATTGCTTTTTGAAAAGTTTGTATGAAAGAGGTGAAGCGTATTACATTAAGAAGAGTAAAAAGGGTGAAAATAAAATAATAAATATAGATCAGTACTTTCCGAGATTTAATGATAATAAGGTTATGATATCTTTAAAAATTAGTAATATGGGTGGCTATAATCCTCTTGATTTTTTTAAATATACGAATTATAATTATAACAAGATAGTGAGAGAGAAAATAATTTTAAAGGGGTTAGAATATGTTTAAAGAGATGGCTTTGCAGGCTTTAAAAGAGAATGGTTACAAAATTACCAAACCAAGAGAATGGATAATTGAGTATCTGGATGGTAACAAAAATCACCCTACAGCCCTTGAAATATTTGATGATATCAGAAAAAATGATAAATCTATATCCTTTGCCACAGTGTATAATACACTTGAAACGCTTGTCAAATCAGGTATTGTAAATGAGATATCTGTGGATTCCCAAAGTAGCAGATTTGATCCTGATACATCTGAACATATCCATTTTGTTTGTGTTAAATGTAAAAAAGTTTCTGATATTTATAATTCATCCTTTGGAAAATTTTTGAAAAATATTCCGGGAAAGGTCAATGGGTACAACGTGATAATCAAGGGTGAATGTGAAGATTGCATAGAAAAATCTTAAATCAGGAGGTATAGATGGCTGTTTTTGTTTGTAAATCCTGTGGTGAAAAAAAAGAAGGCAGGTGTAAGCCAAAAAAATGCCCAAAATGTGGAGGAACAAACACATTTGAGAAACAGGGATAGTATTTTACTTTTTTTAGAGAGATCTTACAAGGTTTACAATAGGGTCGAGTTTATTGAAACCGACCCTATTTTTTTTCCCACCAGTTACAAAGGGGATAAAGAGTACGTTGCCTTTGTATCTGCTCTATTTGCATATGGAAGAGTAAACCTTATAAAAGATTTTCTCATACGGTTTTTCGATTACTACGGAAATGATCCATTTAATAATATAGTAGAAGAAAATAGAGCTGTTTATTATAGGTTTCAAACCTCGAAGGACATTTTTAACCTTTATGTAATGATTTCGGAAATATATGAAAAATATGGTTCCATTGAGGGGGCTTTTCTGTTTTTTTCAGACAAATTGGAGGAGGCGCTTAGGAGATTTGTGTTGTATTGTAGAGAATTTGGTCAAAAAAGATCATTGGATAGAGGTTTTTTTCAACTTTTTCCTGATCCTGAAAGCTCCGGGCTAAAGAGATTTAGAATGTTTTTACGATGGATGATCAGAAAAGACGAAATAGATTTTGGACTGTGGAAGAATTTTGACAGGAAAGATTTAATATATCCTATAGATACACACATCCTTAGGTTTGCATACAAAAATGGGATTGTAAGTAATGAAACAAATAGTTTAAAAAATGCATTAAAGATTACAGAGTTTTTTAGAGATATAAATTCTTCAGATCCCTTAAAATACGATTTTACCCTCACCAGGCTTGGGATGGTGAACAATTGTAAATTTAAAAAAGATTATAACTGCGAATTTTGCGCCCATGTCATAAATTGCCCTTTTTGTTGACAAATATTCAAATTAGTATATATTATCAAAAGACAATATTGTTAAGGAGGCTATAATGGCTTTGGTATTTACAGAAAGCAATTTTCAATCTGAGGTTCTGTCAAGTGATGTTCCTGTATTGGTGGATTTCTGGGCGGTTTGGTGTGGCCCTTGTAAGATGCTTGCCCCCACGATAGATGCCCTTGCTGCTGAATTTGAAGGTAAAGCAAAAATAGGTAAAGTGAATGTTGATGAGAATCAACATCTTGCAGCCCAATATGGTATTATGAGCATCCCTACTGTTATGATATTCAAAAACGGTAAGGTAGTTGAGCAGTTTATCGGTGTTCAGCCAAAAGGTGTGTATATTGAGGCATTAAAGAAATATTTATAAGAGGTTTCAAATGCCTATATACGAGTTTAGATGCAACGATTGTGGAAAGCAATTTTCCAAGCTTATTTTAAAAAAGGATGATACAGCACAGTGTCCAAATTGCAAATCTGAAAATGTAGAAAAGCTTATATCTGCTGTTTCATCGTTTTCTTCTGCAAAAGGGGGATCTTCAAGTAGTTGCGGTGGTGGATTTAGTGGATTTAGATGAGGTTAAAACTTTCACCCGTGTGGTGGAAAGATATATGGGGGCTATAAAGCCCCTTTTTTTATATAAAATAAAATTATGCCTATTTAAGAAGAGCCAACTTAATTTCTCTGCTTGGTTTGAAATAAGGCACACTTTTGGCTTCTACTATTACTTTTTCACCAGTTTTAGGGTTTCTGGCTTCTTTTCTATTTTTTTTCCTTACTTTAAAGGAACCGAAGCCCCTGATCTCCACTTTTTCATCTGATTCAAGTGCTGATTTTATAGAGTTAAAAACGCCATTTACGATAAACTCCACCTGTCTTTTGCTAAGATGAGGATTTTCTTCAGCAATCTTTTCTATTAATTCTGATTTATTCATACCGAATCTCCTTAAAAAATTTTGAAATATATATAATGCTTTTATACAACTATTTGATAAGTGTCAAGTAAAATGTTTACGTTAATTTTCTATTGAAATTTGTTTAATAAAAGATATAATTCATCTGTTAAAATATTATGAAACTTTGGGGTGAATATGTTAAAAAGGTATCTTCTATCTCCGGGGCCAACGCCGGTTCCTGAAAAGGTTCTTCTTGATATGGCTATGCCTATGATACATCACAGGACATCTGAGTTTTCAAATATATTTAAAGAAGTAAGAGAAGGACTAAAGCCGATATTTGGCACCAGACAGGATGTTTTGACCATTGCGGGAAGTGGTACTGCGGCAATGGAGGCTGCTATTGTAAACACGCTGAATGAAGGTGATAAAGTCCTTGTGGTAAATGCAGGTAAATTTGGTAAAAGATGGGTGGAGATCGCCACCACATATGGGCTTGAGGTTATAACAATTGATATTGAGTGGGGTAGGTCAGTAAGGCCAGAGCAGGTGGAGTCGAAGCTTATCGCTCATCCTGAGATAAAGGCTGTTTTGGTTCAGGCAAGTGAGACATCCACCACTGCTTACCATCCGATTGAAGAGATAGGGAAGATTGTTTCATTGAGAGATGAAACGCTGCTTATCGTTGACGGTATCACCTCTGTGGGGGTATACGAAACAAAAATGGATGAATGGGGAATAGATATACTCATCACAGGTTCCCAGAAAGCTTTTATGCTACCACCAGGGCTTGCCCTTATAGCATTGTCTGAAAAAGCTTGGAAGTTTACAGAAAAATCCAGGATTCCTAAATTTTATCTCAATCTGAAAAAAGAAAGGAAATCTCAGCTGGAGAATACCACTTCATGGACGCCTGCCGTTAGTCTTATTATCGGATTGAAATCTGTACTTGAAATTATGAATAAAGAGGGTTTACCAAACGTATATAAAAGACATGCATTGTGTGCTGAAGCCACACGTAAGGGGCTTATGGCTATGGGTTTTGAACTTCTGGCGAAGGATATCCCTTCTAATTCCGCCACAGGTATAGTTTTACCGGAAGGTTTTGATGGAGGTAAGTTTGTTAAGCTGATGAGGGAAAAAGCTGGACTGACTTTTGCAGGTGGGCAGGACCATCTGAAGGGTAAAATATTGAGGATTTCCCATCTTGGTTACCATGATTTTTTCGATACCATTATAGCATTATCCTCTTTGGAGATGGGTTTTTCCCAGTTTGGTCTTAAGGTCGAATTGGGGGCAGGTGTAAAAGTGGCGGAAGAGATTTTTAAAAATCACATGGGTGTTTAGATGCCAAGTTTATCTGCTATTGATCGTGCAAAAAATATGAATAGGATCATCAGTATAATATCTGATGTCCTATCACTTTATGGCTATTCTGAAATTTTTTTACCGATCTATGAGTATTATGATGTATTGGCGGATAAAACCTTTAATTTCAAAGATGAAAATATCATAAGATTTATAGATAGAAATACTGGTAAATCACTTGTTTTAAGACCTGACTTCACCCCTCAGGTCTGCAGAATTGTGGCAAATTATCTGTCAGATATGCCTCTTCCGATAAGATTGTCTTACAGTGGAAGAGTTTTTCGTAATGTGGGGATTCATAAAGGTATGAAATCTGAGAAATATCAGGTTGGGGGTGAGCTTTTTGGTGCTGATGAGGAGTCTGGAGATCTCGAACTTCTCTTGATAGTTAAAAGGGTGATGAATAGATTAAAAATAGACAATTATAAAATAGTTATTGGAGATAAAAGATTTTTAAATATCCTTTCAAATTTTATAGATATTCAACCATTGTTAAAGATATTAGAGAGCAAAAATTATTCAGAGATGGAGATCTATTTAAAGAATCTACCACAGGACAGCGGGATTTATGACCTTATAAGTTATCTTCCAGATGCCTTCGGTGGACTGGGTGTATTGGATAACATTTATTCCCTTTCAAATTTTTCAGAAACTCTAAAAGAAAGGGTTCTATACCTAAAAGGGATTATTGAAAAGTTTATAGAAATTGGGGGAGATATTGATAAGGTTGTGTTTGATGTGAGCGAAACGAGGGGACTTAATTATTATACCGGTATTAATTTTGATATTATATCTATTGATAATGGTAATTTGCTTGGTGGTGGTGGCAGGTATGATAAATTGATGGAAAAGTTTGGCTATGGGATTACAGCTGCAGGGGTGGCTTTTAATGTGGAGGAGATATTGTCGTTGATAGGTGTTGATAAATATATAGATGAAAATATGGTTTTTATAGATCAGGGAAAAAGTATAAAAGTGGCTGAAAAACTTAGGGATGAGTCAGTTAAAGTGTTTTTTAAATAGATAAGTAAGGAGTTAATCTATGAGTTGTGTAGTTGTATTAGGTGCCCAATGGGGCGATGAAGGTAAAGGTAAAGTTGTAGATATCTACACAAAACAGGCGGATGTTGTAGTAAGATATTCAGGTGGACATAATGCTGGACATACTGTGGTGATAAACGGTGAAAAGTATATATTACACCTAATTCCGTCTGGAATAATGCATAAAGACAAATATAATATCATTGCCAATGGGGTTGTGGTGGATCCTCAGGCTTTGATAGAGGAGATGGAGGATCTCAAGGCCAAAGGGATCGATTTTACCGGCAGACTTTTTATAAGTAAAAGGGCACATCTAATAATGCCTTACCATAGAATATTCGATAAGTTTAGCGAAAATAAGAAGGGAAGCAAAAAGATTGGTACCACTGGTAGAGGGATAGGCCCCTGTTATGCAGATAAAGCTGCAAGGGTGGGGATAAGGGTGTGTGATCTTTACGATAGCGAAGTGCTTAAGGAGAAGATTTTTCAGAATGTGGAAGAAGTTAATGCCATCGCATCTAAAGTGTACAATATAGAGACGCTGGATCCACAGAAGGTCTATGACGAATATATTAGATATGCCGAAATACTTGCTCCTTTCATAGCTGAGACATCATATCTTATAAATAGATTAGCAGCCGAAGGTAAGAAGATTATGATGGAAGGGGCACAGGGTACACTCCTTGATGTGGATCATGGTACATTCCCTTATGTTACCTCCAGCAATCCCACCACAGGTGGAGCATTTACCGGTACTGGATTATCTCCTAAATATCTGACGAATGTTGTTGCTGTTACCAAGGCTTATACCACCAGAGTTGGTAGTGGTCCATTTCCCACTGAATTGAATGATGAGATGGGGGAACGTTTGCGTAAAGTTGGAAATGAATATGGAGCTACAACAGGTAGACCAAGAAGATGCGGATGGCTTGATCTGGTGGCAATGAAATATTCAAAAATGCTCAACGGCATTGATTATTTAGCCCTTACAAAGCTTGATGTCCTTACAGGTATAGATACCATCAAGGTGTGCGTTGGGTATGAATATCAGGGGAAAATTCTTGAAACATTTCCACCAGAGATAAAAATACTTGAAAACTGTACGCCAGTTTATAGGGAGTTTGCAGGTTGGAAGGAGGATTTATCTAAGGTAAAAGTTTACGAAGAACTTCCAGAAAATGCCAAGAGATATCTAGATTTTATAAAAGATTTCCTTGGTATAAAATATGCTCTTATCTCTGTTGGCACAGACAGAACAGAGACTATAAACATAAATGAGGTATTTTAAAAAAATGAAAAAAACGAAATTTTTTCTTGACTTTGTGAAATAGTTTTGATATAAGACTCATCCGCTGGTTTTGAATAGGCCAGTGGAAAAGGGGAGCCGTTAGCTCAGTAGGTAGAGCAACTGCCTTTTAAGCAGTGGGTCGTAGGTTCGAATCCTACACGGCTCATTTGTCCCCATCGTCTAGCCTGGCCTAGGACACCGGCCTTTCACGTCGGCAACAGGGGTTCAAATCCCCTTGGGGACGCTATAAATCGGGCGGTTAGCTCAGCTGGGAGAGCATCGGCCTTACAAGCCGAGGGTCGTAGGTTCGATCCCTGCACCGCCCATACATTGGGGGCGTAGTTCAGTTGGTTAGAACGCTGGCCTGTCACGTCAGAGGTCGCGAGTTCGAGTCTCGTCGTCCCCGTTTTACCAAAGCCGCTTAAAGCGGCTTTTTTTATATCTAAAGAGGAGTCCAATGAAGGTTTTAACCCAGAACAGGAAAGCTTATCATGATTATGAAATCCTTGAAACTTATGAAGCTGGTATAGTTCTTCAGGGGACAGAGGTAAAGTCATGTAAAAATGGCCAGGTGAATCTAAAAGACTCCCATATAAGAATAGTCAATGGGGAAGCATTTTTGCTGAATGCTCATATATCACCTTATGAGCAGGGGAATTATACAAATCATGAACCCACAAGAACGAGAAAACTTCTACTAAATAAGCGGGAGATCAATAAATTGGCTGGTAAAGTACAGGAAAAAGGTCTTACGCTTGTTCCGCTTAAAATGTATCTAAAGAAAAATAGGGTGAAACTTGAGATTGCTTTGGCAAAAGGTAAAAAGACGCATGATAAAAGGGATGAAATAAAGAAAAAAGATTTAGAAAAAGAGTTTTCACGAGATTTTAAAAATAGTTACAAAATAAGATAATTTTTTATTAATTATATAATAGATTGCCACTGTGACAAATGCAGCAATTCCCATACTTCCACCGAGACCATTAAATTTTATAAGAAAGTTTGTATAAGATACTGTGGCAATAAAACTTATAATGAGTATATCTTTAAATTTACTAATTATATTCTGACCACTCATGGAGATAAATGCCGAGATTATCATAACATTGGAGATGTCCGTTACCGTTTTTATTTCATTGATAGTTATAACTCTTTCCACAATACCAGCCATGATAATCATTAAGGAAGCACCACCCACTGGTCCAAAATCTAAATGGTAAACAAAGTAAAAAGATATAGATATTGATAGAATGAAAGATATGTAAAGTATAACCTCATGCATATACGACCATTTTAAGTAAAATAATTATCAAAACAGATGTAAAAGCTATACTCCCCAATTTACCCCCAAAACCTATAAAGTGGTTTTTGACATAAATGTATAAAATTGCTGCTATTAATGATGCTAAGAATAATTCTGTAAAACCTGTGAAAAAAACAGGGGATGTCATCCCCACAAAAGAACCACAGAATATCGGAAATTGAGCAAAAAGTAGCTGTTTGTATAATCTCCCCATTAAAAAAGCAGTAAAACCCACCAGTCCGGAGGCTAAAGCTGTACCGGTGATTTTTGCAAGATAAAAAGTAATTATTCCTCCTGTGATTACGAGCATTAGATCGAGCATAAGCAGTGGATGGGGGGTTCTTTTTTTATCTTCTGCGGATTTTATGTAATCATAACTAAATATTAATAATGTCGCAATGGATGTGATGCCTAAAAAATTAAAACCAGATTGTAGTTGGGGTAGAAAAAGAAAAAGAAGTGAAGATAATAGTATAATCAGATACATTATTATGTTATAGCACTTATCACGGATGCCTTTATTATATTTTTTATTCTTTCTTCCACCTTGTAAAGTCTATCCGCAAGAGTCTTTGCTAATATGAAGGCAAATTTTCCAAAAGCTAATGGATGCTCATTTTTAAATCTAAACAGACTATCCCTGGTCATGGAAAGAAGCGTTACATCGGTTTTTGCAAACGCATTTGCGGATCTGGGGTAATCGGTAATTATTGCCATTTCCCCGAAGAAGTCACCTTTTTTTAAAGATGAGATGAAAAATATCACTTCATCCGATATAGATTTGGAAATGCCCACCTCACCTTCTAAAATAAAATAAAATTTATTTCCAAATTCACCTTCTTTGATGATTTTATTTACCTTTTCAAACTTTTCGATTTCGCAGAAAGATATAAGAGTGTTTAATTCTTCATTTGTAAGATCTAAAAACTTGGGATCAGTTCTGAGAAGTGAGAATATTTTTTCATTTGTCATTTCTTTCTCCTATGTTATAATCTTAATATATATTATAAAAAACTTCAAGGGGGTTTTATGGGATATAGAGTGGAAAAAGATAGTATGGGGGAGGTTAAGGTACCTGAGGAAGTATATTGGGGGGCTCAGACGGCAAGGGCTATTGAAAATTTTGTCATCTCAGAAGAACAATTGCCTGTTGAATTTATAAAAGCTATTGCAATAGTAAAAATGGCATCTGCCATTTCTAATGTTGAGCTTGGGTTACTTGATAAAACCAAAGGTGATGCAATAATAAAAGCTTCTCTTGAGGTTATTGAAGGGAATTTTGACGATCAGTTCCCTATCGATATATTTCAGACAGGATCTGCCACATCCACAAATATGAACGTAAATGAAGTCATTGCCAATAGAGCCTGTGAATTACTTGGTGGCAAAAAAGGGGATAAGAAATTATGTCACCCAAATGATGATGTTAATAGAGGGCAATCCAGCAACGATGTTATACCCACAGCTATACATATTTCGTTTGTGCTGGAGGGGAAAAAGTTAATTGTGGCGCTTGAGAATCTGGCAAAAGTTTTTGAAAAAAAGGTTGAAGAGTTTAAGGATATAATAAAGATAGGTAGAACACATCTGATGGATGCTGTACCGATGACACTGGGGCAGGAATTTTCCGGATATCTTTATCAGGTGAAAAACTCCATTAGAAGATTAAGGGATGCAGAAAAATATCTATTTGAACTACCCCTTGGAGGAACTGCCCTTGGGACAGGGATAAATACACACCCTGAGTTTGCAAAGATTGCTATCAAGGAGATCGGGGGATTTACAGGGGTAGATTTCAAACAGGCTGAAAATCTTTTTGAAGGGATTGCATCAAAGGATGCTACAGTTTTCTTTGCCGGGGCTTTAAATACCCTTGCGGTATCTTTGATGAAGATTGCAAACGATTTAAGATTACTGAGCTCTGGCCCCCGCTGTGGGATTGGTGAGTTATCTCTTCCTTCACTACAGCCCGGAAGCTCCATAATGCCCGGCAAGGTAAATCCGGTAATTCCGGAGGCTACAATACAGGTGGCGGCGGAAGTGATGGGGAATGTACATACCATGACTATTGCTGGTGCTAGTAGTTTGCTTGATCTTAACGTTATGATGCCTCTCATAGCTTACAAAGGTTTGAGATCCATCAAACTACTTGTAAATCTTATAAATACTCTTGGGGATAAATGTATAAAAGGTATAGAGGCAAATATTGATAGATGCGAAGAACTTGTGGAATGGTCAATGGCTATAGTAACACCACTTGCCCTTAAAGTAGGATATGATAAGGCTGCAGAGATAGCTTATAAGGCATTTAATGAAAGAAAGACCGTAAAACAGGTGGTGAAAGAGATGGGGATAATGTCAAATGAAGAGGTGGAAGATTTTTTTGATCCCAAAAAGATGATTTAGATTATGATAATAGAGCGAATTTCAGATAGAAAGATTAAAATAATACTTGGGGAACAGATAGATATTTTAACCAATATTAGAATCAATAGATTTATCTCTTTGATTAAAGAAAGGTTTCCGGATTTAGTTAATACGATTATTGCTTATTCTTCAGCCTATTGTGAATTTGATTCTGCTATTGATATGGATGAATTGGGAAGAATCTTTGAATCTTTTACTGATGAAGAGCCTGATCTAGGTGTAAAGATAGTAGTGAAGGAAATTCCCGTCTGTTATGACGATGAATTCTCTCCTGATAGGGATTTTGTGGAAAGTTATACAGGGCTTAGCTTCAATGAGGTGGTAAGAATACATACAGAACGGATTTACTACGTATATTTTATTGGTTTTTTGCCAGGGTTTCCTTATCTAGGTGGTTTGGACAAAAGGATACATATCCCAAGAAAAAAAGAACCAAGGATGTTGGTGGAGGCAGGTTCTGTTGGTATCGGTGGTGTACAGACTGGAATATATCCATTGGATAGCCCTGGAGGATGGCAGATAATAGGGAGAACACCGATTAAGTTGTTTGACAAACAAAAAAAAGAACCGTTTCTTTTGAAATCTTCAGAAGGGGTTTTATTTAAAAAGATAGATAAAAAAGAGTTTGATGAAATTTTAAAAGATGATGGATATATATTAAATTCATTTTATATGGAACTTAAAAAGGTGATAGGTCATGATTAGAGTTTTGGATGGAGGTCTTTTTACGACCGTTCAGGATAGGGGTAGGTTTGGACTTGGTGAGTTTGGTATACCAAAGTCAGGGACGATGGATGATTTTTCCTACGAACTTGGGAATATACTAGTGGGTAATTTTGATGGAGAAGCAGCCCTTGAATTCACACAGAAGGCGGGAGTATATGAATTTCTATCAGATTGCATAATTGTCCTTGCTGGAGTGGATTTTGGTTTTAGTATAAATGATGAACCTGTGGAGGTTTTTAAAACATATTTTGCCAAAAAAGGGTCTATTTTAAAAGACTTAGGAAGCAAAGCTGGATATAGATCGTATCTATCTGTTGCAGGTGGGATAGATGTACCTCTGGAGCTTGGTAGCAGATCTACATTTGTTAGAGGGGGAATCGGTGGTATTAATGGAAGAAAGCTGCAGAAAGGGGATCTGTTAAGAATTGGGGAGAACAGATTCAGATTAAAACGCCCCATAAGACTTGGGAAAAAAGAACAACCAGATTTTGATATATCCAGAATAAGAATTATACCTTCACCACGAATGAAAAATATTGAAAATTTTTTAAATGTAAAATATAATGTCACTATGAATATTGATAGAATGGGGATAAGGTTAAAAAATAGTGAAAAAATTTCTTCGAATATTGAATATGATATTATATCCGAGCCGGTTTTACCTGGGGTGGTGCAGATAAACAACTCCGGAGAACCCACAATACTAATGAACGATTGTCAGACAACAGGTGGATATAGAATACTTGGATATGTAATCGATGCAGATCTTTATAAGGTTGCCCAGCTAAGGCCGAAGGATAGTATATCATTTGAATTGATAGATTTTAATCAGGCTTGTGCTATAATTAGTAAGAGAAATAACATGTATAGGAAACTTAAAATTGCTGTGGAGTTGAGTTATGAGTATTGAACTTAATTGTGATCTTGGTGAGAGTTTTGGTGCTTACAAGATTGGTAATGATGAGGAGTTGATTAAGTATGTGGATAGGGTGAATATCGCCTGCGGTTTTCATGCCGGAGATCCCATTGTTATGGATAAAACTGTATCTTTGGCAAAGGAGTACAACGTAAAAGTTGGGGCACACCCATCCTACAGAGATTTGGTTGGATTTGGCAGAAGATTTCTGGATGCCTCAACAAAAGAGATTGAAAATGATATTATTTATCAGATAGGGGCTCTACATGCCTTTTGTTTGAAACATTCGATACCTCTTGATCATGTTAAACCCCACGGAGCTCTTTACAATAGAGCAGCGGTGGATTTTGATACAGCTATGGCGATTGCAAGGGGTATAAAAGCTTTTGATAGAAATTTAAAAATGGTCGTACTTTGTAATTCAGAGATGGTAAGGGCAGCTGAAATGGTGGGGCTTAAATACCTGCAGGAGGCTTTTGCCGATAGACACTACGATGATGATGGGAAGCTTGTGAGTAGAAAGTATAGTGGGGCGGTGATAGGTGATCTTAATATTATACTCACAAGGGTGAAGAGGATGATAAACGATGGGGTTGTGGAGTCTATAAATGGAAAAGAGGTAAAACTAAATCCCGATACAATATGTGTTCATGGTGACAATGAAAAAGCTCTCGAAATAACTAAAAATCTAAATTTGCTAATGAAAGAAAAATAAAAATAGCAAAGGAGGTAAAGTATGAAGAGATTTTTAACGTTGGTATTTTGTTTGGTTTTTTCTGCTTTTGGTTTTGCCATTGAAAAATGGGATATGCCTACGCCATATCCTGTGGGGAATTTCCATACCGTAAACATTCAGAAGTTTGCGGATGATGTGGAAAAGATGACAGGTGGTAAGATTAAAATTACCGTGCATCCCAATGCTTCCCTTTTTAAAATGGGTGAGATCAAAAGAGCTGTTCAAACTGGTCAGGTTCAGATAGGGGAAGTAATATTCTCCTCATTGGAGAATGAAGATCCAATAATGGGAATAGACGCAGTGCCGTTTCTTGCAACTGGGTATGATGAAGCTTCAAAGCTATGGAAAATATCAAAACCAGTTATCGAAAAAAGATTCGATGCGCAGGGGTTGAAGATACTTTTTTCAGTTCCATGGCCTCCTCAGGGGCTTTATACTAAAAAAGAGATTAACAGTATTGCAGATCTTAAGGGTTTGAAGCTTAGATCGTATAACCCCACAATCTCCAGAATAGCTGAGTTGGTGGGGGCTCAACCGGTCACAATACAGGCGGCGGAGCTTGCTCAGGCACTTGCAACTGGCGTCGTAAATGCTTTTATCTCTTCTTCTGCAACAGGTGTTGATACAAAAGCATGGGAAACAATGACATATTTTTATGATATAAAGGCTTGGCTTCCAAAGAATGTTGTTTTTGTAAATAAAAAGATGTTTGAGTCTCTTTCAAAAAGTGATAGAGATGCTATTTTAAAAGCAGCTGAGATTGCTGAAAAAAGAGGATGGGAGATGAGTAAAGAAAATTATGCCTCAACTAAAAAAACTCTTTCCGAAAAGATGAAGGTGATGGAACCATCAAAACAACTTAAAGATAGTCTTGCTAAAATAGGAGAGACATTAACCAATGACTGGCTTAAAAAAGCTGGTAAAGATGGGGAAACTTTAATAAAAGAGTTTAATAAATAATATGGTAAGATTGTACAGAGTATTTCTATGGGTTGCCGCATTCTTTAATGTGGCAACCCTTATAATGGTACTTTTAAGCATATTTGTAAGGATGATAGGTAGTTCATTACCAGGTCTTGATGCTTATTCTGGCTATTTTATTGCGGCATCTTTTTTCCTTGCTCTTGCAGAAACTTTCCATAGAAATGAGCATATAAGAGTGTCTATATTGATAAATAATTTAAAAGATCCATATAATAGATATCTTGATCTGTTTGCCATGTTAGCTGGTATCTTTATTGTTGGATACTTAACTTTTTTTTCAGCAAGAATGGTTTTATTTTCTTATAAATTCAACGATATTTCACAACTGCCCGATGCAACACCTTTATGGATTCCACAGCTTTCTTTTGTTTTTGGAATGTTTCTATTGCTTTTATCGATCATCCAGAGGTTCATAAAAACAATCAATAAAAAGGGTGATTTATGAGTGAAGTGGCAGTATCAATTTACCTTATAGTAATGTTGATTTTCTGGTTAGCTTCCGGGCTCTGGATAGGTCTTGCGCTGGCATTGGTAGGGTATTTGGGGATGCTATTTTTTACAGGTAGACCGATAGGTGATAGCATGGTTATGACTATCTGGGGTTCGATGTCAAGCTGGACGCTCACTGCTCTTCCGATGTTTATATGGATGGGAGAGATACTTTTTAGAACCCGATTGAGTGAAGATATTTTCAAAGGTGTTGCCCCATGGGTGGAAAAGATACCTGGTAAACTTTTGCACGTTAATATAATAGCCTGTACTATTTTTGCTGCTGTTTCAGGTTCTTCCGCTGCCACTACCGCGACCATAGGTAAAATTACAATACCAGAGCTGATGAAGAGGGGCTATCCGGAAGAAAAAATTATAGGGACATTAGCAGGGGCTGGTACCCTCGGATTTTTAATACCACCCTCCATCATAATGATTGTTTATGGTGTATCTGCAAATGTATCGATTGCTAAGCTTTTCGTTGCTGGAGTAATTCCGGGTATTAGTCTGGCATTAATGTTTATGATTTATATTGCATTATGGAGTATTTTTTATAAAAATGGATTACCTGAAGATAGACAAAAATATAGCTTTGGGGATAAAATTAAATCTACCAAAAATTTGATTTTACCTATTTTGCTTATAGTTGCTGTACTTGGTTCCATTTATACTGGTGTAGCTACTGCAACGGAGGCTGCCGGGATAGGGGTTCTTGGTTCACTGGTGATAGCTTTTATGCAGGGGACATTAAATTGGAAAACATTTTCAGAAAGTCTTCTCTCTGCCACAAGACTTTATGCTATGATAGCCCTTATTTTAGCTGGATCCTCTTTTTTAAGCTTATCGATGGGGTTTATAGGTTTACCAAGGCACATTGCTGAGGTGATATCTTCATTAAATTTATCCCCGCAGGGTTTGATAGTTGTTTTAACTGTTTTTTATATTATTCTGGGTATGTTTATTGATGGTATCTCTATGGTTGTACTTACAATATCTGTATTGCTACCTTCTATTACTCAGGCAGGGATAGATCTAATATGGTTTGGAGTTTTTCTTGTGATAGTTGTGGAATTAGCACAAATAACACCTCCTGTGGGCTTCAATCTTTTTGTAATCCAGGGATTAACGGGAAAGGATCTCGGATATATTGCTAAGCAGTCTTTACCTGCATTCATAATAATGTGTTTTTTAGTCTTGATAATTTTTGTCTACCCTGATATAGTTCTGTATCTACCAAATAAAATGCGGGGTTAAATGAGCGAACTTAAAAATTTTTTAAAAAATCTTAATATACTTATCGTAGATGATGATAAAGTTTCCACTCTTGTTTTAAAAAAATACCTTGATGGGGTATTTAATTCAATCCATGTGGCAGAAAATGGGAAATTAGGTCTACTTGCTTTTCTACAAAATAAATTTGATATCATAGTGACAGATGTTTATATGCCTGAAATGGATGGGATAGAGATGATCAAAAAGATCAGACAGGTGGATCTGGAGGTACCCATAGTGGTAATAACCTCTTCCGATGATATAAACGACATGAAGGAGCTTTTGAATTTAGGTATAGGAAGGTTTATTCAGAAACCTATTACTAAAAGTATGCTCATAAATGCCCTTCTGGATGCATCAAGCCGAATAGTATTAAAAAAGAGGCTTATCAAAGAAAAGGAGATGGAGATAGAGTTACTTAAATATAGAGATCGTTATCATACACATCAACAGACTATGGCTTATAAAAAGGAGATGAGCCTTCTTAAAAACGATCTTGAGAAGAAAAAACTCTCTTTAAATGGATACGAGTTTGTTTTCAATTCTTTTTATAAACCTATGGAGATCCTTTGTGGGGATGCTTTTATTTATAGATACTTGGGAGATGGAAAAATTCTTGGTGTAATTATGGATACAATGGGAAAAGGACTTTCTGCGTCGGTAACGTCGGTGTTATCTGTGGCATTTATGAATCATTCTGTGGATAAAAGTCTTGAAAATAGAGATTTTGATTTCATTACCACACTAAATAGTTTTTTAACTTACGTAAAAAAAGTTTTACTTGAAGAGGAGATGCTTTCTGCATCATTCTTCTTTATGGATCTTAATTCATTAAAATGTGAATATGCTCATTGTGGTATGCCGTCCATACTACTAAAAGACGTTAAAAATAAAGTTTTTGAATTAGTAAGCAACAACCCCCCAATAAGTAAGTTCACTTCCAATATTTCAACCATTTGTATCGATTTAAAAGATGTAGATTCTATGCTTATTGTTACTGATGGTCTTGTGGAATCATTTTCAAAAGATGAGAATGTATATCTGACATCTGTTTCCGATGATTTTAAGGATTCATTGTTTTACAATAATTTTGAGAACAAATTTCTGGATGCCATACTCTCTTTTTCGGATGATGTTACCATTTTTTACTTTAAAAGGATGAAGCCTGAGAAATTGTGGGAGATAAACAAAGAGCTAAATACAGATATGGATGAAATTAATGAATTTTTAAAAGAGATGGATGATTTTTTAAGGAAAAAGCATATAAAAGATGAGACACTATCAAAAGTTACTGTTTCTTTATATGAGTTTTTAATGAATGCTTATGAACACGGTAATCTTGGGATAGATGTGGATAAAAAGCATAAGTTAATCGGGGATAATTTATTGGAAGATTATTGTAGAGAGCTCGAGAAAAAGTGTTATAAAAAGATTTTTGTAAAATACGGAATTTATTATATAAATGGAATAGAGTTTTTTGGGGTTACCATAAGAGATGAAGGTGAAGGTTTTAATATAAATATGACAAATAGGGCATTGGAAAATATAGAATATTTTTGTGGTAGAGGTATAGTTTTGTCAAACACATTTGTGGATGCCCTGTATTACAATATGAAGGGGAACGAGGTTACTTTTTACGTTAGATGGTAAAGATCAGTTGTATAAATAAAAACTATGAAGGAGGTAAATGATGAAAAAACTGTTTGTATTGGTTTTAACAATTTTTGTTTTGTTGATCGGTAATATTTCTTTTGCCGACGATAAAAACCTTATAATTGCCACCGCCACCCCTGGCGGTACCTATTATCCTGTGGGTGTGGCAATTGGGACATTGATAAGTATCAAGCTAAAGGCTTCATATGGAATCCAGGCTACAGCCATTAATTCTGCTGGGTCAGGTGAAAATATTTCTATGATGAAAAAGAAGGAGGCTGATCTTGCTCTTTTGCAATCACTGTTTGCCCATGAAGCATACTCAGGTGAAGGGATGTATGCTGGAAAGCCTGAAAGAGATTTCAGAGCGATTACAATGTTGTGGCAAAATGTAGAGCATTTTCCTATACTGAAGGAGTATGTAAAAACTGGAACAATAACAGATCTTCATAATTTAAAAGGGAAACCTTTTTCAATAGGTAAAAGAGGGAGTGGCACAGAAGGTTCCGGAAGAGCTATTTTAAAATCTCTTGGTTTTGATGTGGATAAAGAATTCAAACTGGAATATCTCGATTACAATCAATCTGTTGAAGCTATGATGGATAAAAGAGTTGGTGCTGCTAATATTCCAGCAGGTGTTCCTGCTTCAGCGATTACACAGCTTTATGCTCAGCTTGGTGAAAAGGGTGCTGTTGTTTTAGATTTTACAGATGAGCAGTTGGGAAAAATAAGGGCTAAATATCCAATCTGGACAAGGTATGTAATCAAAAAAGGTACTTATCCAGGTCAAACAAAGGATATAAATACAATAGGTCAGCCAAATATTCTCGTGGTGAGGAAAGATCTATCTGAAGAAACTGTATATTTAGTAACAAAGACGGTTTTTGAGAACCTTCAGTTTTTATCCAACATTCACCCAGCAACGAAGGAACTGAGTTTAAAAGAGGCTCTGGATGGTTTGCCTGTACCACTTCACCCAGGAGCCTATAAATATTTTAAAGAAAAAGGGCTAAGTATACCTAAAGAACTTATGCCAAGATAAAGATATGAAGCTGGAGGGAAACCCTCCAGTTTAGTATTACATAGGAGCTGATATGAACGAAGAGAAAATTGAGATTGTGGAAGATAATACTGGGGAAAGCTTTGTTATTAAGAGGGAATTGAGTGGTTTCTGGGAAAATTTTATCTATTGGTTTGCAGTGATTACTTCGCTATTGCATTTATGGTATAATAGTTTTGGGATTCTGCCGGAATTGAGGCTTAATGCTATACATTTTGGCATGATGCTTTTTATGGGATTTTTAATATATCCTTTAAGTGTTAAAAAGGCAAAAGAAACATTCAAAATCGATATTGTATTAGCTTTTTTAGCATTGGCGGCTGCACTTTATCTACTCTTTTTTGAAGAGGCTCTGAACTTACGAAATCAGGAAGTAAATACTTATGATATGGTGGCTGCGGCTGTGGCTATGCTTCTACTGCTGGAAATTACCAGAAGAACAACAGGTTGGACTATTCCTATTATAGCATTATTTTTTATTATGTATGCACTGTTTTTGGGAAAATATTTTGGTGGATTGTGGAATTTCCCTGGTGTGAGTGTTTCAAGGTTTTTGTATAGAATGTACTTTGCTCCAGATGGTATATTTGGTAGTGTTACAACGATATCGTCTACATACGTATTTCTGTTTGTTCTTTTTAGTTCATTTATGGTGCGGTCTGGGGCTGGTGATTTTATCTTAAAACTTGCCATTTCCCTTTTTGGGCATACTGTTGGGGGACCTGCCAAGATGGCTATTTTTGCCAGTGCAATTATGGGGACCGTATCCGGGAGTGCTGTGGCAAATGCTGTTGGTACAGGTTCCATTACTATACCTTTGATGAAGAAAATGGGTTATAAACCTAAATTTGCTGCTGCTGTGGAAACAGCTGCCAGTACCGGTGGTCAGTTGATGCCACCAATTATGGGGGCAGGTGCATTTATAATGGCCCAATGGACACAGGTATCATATTCTAAAATAGTTATGATATCAATTGTACCTGCCATAATGTACTTTTTGAGTGTAGGTTTCTTTGTGCATCTGGAAGCTCAAAAATACAATTTAAGAAGAATCCCTAAGGATGAATTACCTAAGTTTAAAGAGGTGTTCAAAGAAGGTTGGCAGTTTTTTATACCTGTAATTGTGTTGGTGACACTTTTGATGATGAATTATACCCCTACGTTTTCTGCTTCTATAGGGATATTGTCAGTGGTAATAAGCAGCTGGTTTAATAAAAAGACTGCTATGAAGATTAAGGATATTTTTGATGCGCTTTCTCTTGGTGCCAAGAATATGGTAAATACTGCAATCGTATTAATGTGCTCTGGTATAGTAGTGGGTGTAGTTTTACTCGTGGGTATGGGAATTAAATTTTCAATTCTAATTTCAGATTGGGCACATGGTAACCTATTTCTAGCAATTATATTTGTGGCTCTTGTTTCTTTGATTTTAGGAATGGGCTTACCTGTTACAGCTTCCTATATCGTTCTTGCAGTTTTGGCGGCACCACTTCTGGAATCTTTGATGCTAAAAGATTATTTTATAAATGTTCTTAATATGCCAGCTGAGACTTTAAAGGATCCTAATATCATTGCCGGACTCAAAGCTATGGTTCCACCTGATATTGCTGTTGGTGCACTTCTTTCAGCTCACTTACTTATATTCTGGTACTCTCAGGATGCGAATGTTACTCCGCCAGTGGCTCTTGTGGCTTATGCTGCAGCCGGTATTGCTGGTAGTAAGCCTTTTGAGACTGCTATGGAATCATGGAAATTGGCAAAAGGCTTGTATCTTATCCCTCTGATGTTCATTTATGATCCAGCTATACTTTTCTATGGACCTATTGATAGAACGATAGAGAATGTTATTACAGGAACTATTGGACTTCTAATACTTGCAATATTCTTTGAGGGGTATTTTCTTAAATATCTTAATTGGTTAGAAAGGATAATTTATGCAGTTATCGGGATATTGTTAATCTGGCCAGAAAGAATTAGTAACTATGTAGGTATAGTTGGGTTTATAGTCATTACTATGTTCGTATATTTATCTGCCAAAAAGTTGAAAAAGGGGACGGTTTAATAAAAAACCTCTTTTAGATACAGACCCTGGGGTGGTGCCGTAGGCCCACCTTTTTTTCTATCTCTGCTTTCAAGTATTTCCATAACTGTGGAAGGATGAAGCTTTTTTCTGTAAATAAAAAAAGCTGTACCTATGATGTTCCTCACCATGTTATGTAGAAAACCATTTGCATTTATCTCAATATTTATAATATCTTCCGTTTTATAGACGTTTATAAAATTTATCGTACGAACGGAATTTTCCTTAAGGCTTTTCATGGTACACATGGCACTAAAATCGAAAGTTCCCACAAATTGGGACAAAATTGCTGAAAAAACTTCTATATCGATGGGATTTTTTATCCACCATACCCTATTTCTTAGAAAGGCTGAAGGAAGTTCGGAGTTTAAAATTTTGTACAGATATGTTTTACTTTTTGCAGATTTTTGGGCATGAAAATTAATATCCACATCTTCTACTTTTTTTATGATAATACTTCTCGGAAGAAGACTATTAAGACCAAGGTTTAACGATTCACTTTCTATAAATTTTTCAGCACGAAAATTAAACACCTGTGCCAATGCGTGTACTCCAGCGTCTGTCCTTCCGGATCCGATGATATATATCTGTTTTTTGTATATTTTGCTCAGTGCGGCTTCAATTTCGGATTGAACGGTGACAAGACCCTTTTGGAATTGCCATCCATGAAAATCCGTACCGTCATACTCTAAGGTACATTTCTTATTATATAGAGAGTGTTCCAATTGTAACCACCGTTATAATTAATAAAAATATGTAGTCATGAATACGCGGATTTTTAAATTGAACAATTTTGGTCAATCTATGTTCTGGTATTTTTTTTGTTTCAGGTGGGTTGTCTATAATAAAATTAAAAAAATCTGCTGAAATATCTAAAATTTTAATATAATAAAATCTATCACCATTATTTTTCATATTTGAAATGGAATCTTTTAGATTCTTTGCCATTTTAGGTGCTATGTTTAACGTATCTACCATGATATTTGTAATTACTTTCCTATCTATCAGATAAGTAAAAGGATAGAGTATAAAAACCGATATCCTAATTAGCTGGTATTTGCTGGAGGTTTTTATAAAGATATAGGAAAATGCCAGCATGGTTAAAAGCTCCATTGATCTGAGTATGAAGTATTGTATGATAAGATGAAAAGACAATGAAGATTCAAAAGTTAGAAAAAAAGAATAGATCAAGACCAGTAAAAGGATGGGATAAATCGTTTTTATTTGCTTAAAAAAGATCAATCCGTCTAACATTAATATAATTGAAAGTGCAGTTACGAAATAAAGAATAACAACAACCAACGATTTAAACAAACCCAATGAAAAGAAGATTATGATTAAAGAAAAAAACTTAAAGAGGGGGTGAGCCCCCTTTAAAAATTTAACTATGTTTTTGCTGATCTTTATTTTCCCCATCTTTTTTAGGAGTAATATCTATTGCATCCTCATCTTTAGCAGCACTTTTGAAGTTTCTTATCGCTTTACCCATGCTTTCACCTATTTGAGGAAGTTTCCCAGCACCGAATATGACCAGAGCAACCAATAATATAAGAATAATCTCTTGCGTCCCCAATCCAAACATTGAAGCCTCCTGTATTTGATTATACAGCTATGATAGCGTTAATTTTGTAAAAGTCAAGATTTAAGTATTGAATTCTACTGCGATCCCTCATCTAAAATTTTATTGTTTTAAGTAAAATAATATGTTATTATTAAGTTATATAAAAGTTGAGGTAATTTTTTGTGGGATGGATAAACTGAATAAAGGTGGTTGGACGCTCATAGAGCTTGTGATTGTGATTGTCTTGGTGGGGATCCTTTCCCTTGTGATCGTTCCTAAAATCTCCATCGATGATTTTAAAAAGGAATCAGAGCTTAACATTTTAATGGGAAATATCAGATATGCCCAGCATAAATCGATGGTGTCCGGGGGTGGGTGGAGTATAGAATTTCAACCAGGTGGATATACCATAAAGGATGGAACAAATAAAGTGGTAACTCTCCCCGGTGGTGAAAATCCAGTTTCTGTAACATTTAATCTAACTGCCACAGATCCAAAATGTTATTTCGACTACCTTGGTAGACCTGATCGGGATGACAACAGCAGTAATTCAAACCTATATGACAATTTTACGATAAATTTTGCCGATATGCAGATAATTTTAAATAAAGCTGGCGGAATAGATAGATGAAAAAGGGATTTACACTCATAGAGATAGTTATCTTTATTGTGGTATTTTCTTTTGGGGTAATGGGGATCATGTATGTTTTTTACAATACTTTTGGTAAAGTTTTTGATCCCACAATCAGACTCAAAGGGGTTCAGGTGGCCCAATCGGTGATGGAGGAGATTTATGGGAAAGCCTGGGATAACGATACCTATTATTCTGACAACGGCTCCATTCCACTATCCATTGCGAATATTGGTAGGGAGGAAGGCTCTGATAATATATCTGCCTTTGATGATGTGGATGATTTCGTGAAATGTGCCTCCGGCTATAACTGCCCATGTTCAACAACTGAATACAGAAGTGAGGATTTTGGTCTCACTCCAAATTATAGAGTATTCATTAAAGTATCATTTGCTGGTATAGATTCAAACAACAATATTTACGAAATATGTGACAA
This sequence comes from Calditerrivibrio sp., assembly GCF_049968475.1. NCBI lineage: Bacteria > Pseudomonadati > Deferribacterota > Deferribacteres > Deferribacterales > Calditerrivibrionaceae > Calditerrivibrio > Calditerrivibrio sp. The sequence goes on from NZ_JBMFQS010000001.1 coordinate 232,838, forward strand.
TGCCACTGATTTTAAATTAATTACTGTGATGGTAAAGTACGGTTCAAACTATAATAATGAATCCTATATGATAAAAACTTTAAAAGGTAACTACTGATGAAAAGATCGTTTACTTTAATGGAAATGATCATAGTAATAATACTTCTGGGGATAACAAGTACCATTGGAGTGGGGCTACTTAAGATAGTTTTTGATGGATACATAAATTCCAAAAGCTTGTTTCAAATATTTTATGAAGCAAAATTTGGCGCCGAAAGGATCGGTAGAGAATTGAGAGAAGCTATCCCAAATAGTATAGTAATAGAGTCTGATAATTCCACATTGAGCTTTGCAAAGTTTTCTTCGGGAGGGTACTATTATAGGGCTTATCCCAGTTCCAATAAAATTGGCTTAGATTCAAGTGCAACTCTAAATGTGGGAGACTATATATCAATTTACAACAGGATGCCCAATGGAGTATATAATGACAAAAGCTGTGATCCAAGCGATAATACTTCAACTATGTATAGAATAGACAACACAACGGATAATATTACCTTATGTAAAGATCCAGTTGCAGACTCCCCTATGTCAAAATTCTATAAATTTGAAGAGGTAGTCACATTCAGGTTAAATGGTAATAAAATTGAAAGATGTAGTAGTATAGACTTTAAGAGCCATCCTGTATCTTCCAATTGTTTGACACTATTTAATTATGTTAAATCTGCCAGATTTGTTTATACTCCAGATATTTATGGTATAAACGACCAAGTTGTTGACATTTATCTTGAAATGAGTAAGTATGGTTCTGACTTAGTTTATAAACATAAGGTACATATCAGGAACACACCTTGATGGGGTAATATGAAAATAAAATTGTTTATTAATTTTAAAAATAAGAAAAGGGGTTCCACCCTTATATTTGCAATTTTTTTACTGTTGGTTTTTTCTTTTATAGGGTTTTCACTTGTAAGTATGCTTTCTGGTCAGAATATCAGCTCTTCGGAGGAGTTGCATTCCATAAAAGCCTTTTTTCTCGCGGAAAGTGGGTTAGAAATAGCTATGGTGAGGAAACAGGGTGGTGTATATAAAATTGACAATTCGACCATAGATGTTGAATATAATGTGATGGAGGATAATAATTCTTATCTACCATCCAAATTGGTGACCATAAAGTCCATCGGGAATTCCTTCGAGATGAAAAGAAAGATCGAAGCAAAATTTAGGGTGTTTGAATAATGTACAACGAATATTTTGGATTTACTGAAAATCCATTTAAGATTACCCCTGATCCCGAATATATTTATCTTTCGTTAAAACATGAGGAGGCTATTGAACTCATAGAATATGGGATCAGAAATAGAAAAGGGTTTATGTCTTTAGTGGGGGAAGTGGGTACCGGGAAATCTACTATTGTACGCTATCTTGTAAGAAAGCTTCCGGATCTTTATATATCACTTATTTTAAATCCTTTTTTAGCACCGGAAGAGCTTCTATACAGTATTGCCAGAGATTTTGGTATTGATGTTTCTATGTGTTTTAATACGGGTGATATATATTCAGAGATGAGTAAATTTCTTGTTGATTGCTATAAGAATGGTAAGAATGCCGTGGTTATAATAGATGAAGCCCAGAATCTCAGTTTTGAATCATTTGAAATGGTAAGGCAGCTTTCCAATATAGAACTTGAAAATGATAAGCTTTTACAAATACTTCTTGTGGGTCAGCCGGAGCTTGAGGATGTGCTTGTAAAAGAAAACCTGAGACAGTTAAATCAAAGGATATCTATACGGGCAAAATTAACTAATTTCGATCAGGATGATACTGAAAATTATATTAATCACAGGATTAGTATTGCAGCTGGGGTAAGAAAATATATTTTTGATAAAAGTTCCATAAAAAAGATTTACAAGTATACAAAGGGGAATCCAAGAGAGATAAATCAACTGTGTGATCTATCTTTGATAATTGCTATGGGCGATAGAAAAAAGAGGGTGGATGGATCGATACTGGATAGAGCAGCAAAAAATTATTATTTGAAAAAGAGTAAAGATGGTACTAACTTAACCAAAATAAGATATAAATCCATAACACCAATTCTTTTCTTTTTTATTATGGCTGTAGGGGTAGTGTTTTTTTTATTTCCTGATTTAAATTTTAATAGTGCTAATCAGTCTAAAGTCAATTTAATTTCCATAAATAAGAATATCATGGATAATAAATCCAATGGTAAACCAAAGCAGGATAATTTTACCGATAATAATAGTAAATCAGACAATAAAAACAATGAATTGGATAATAATAGTAATAAATTAGACAATAATTCATCAATTTTACCTATTATAGTTAATCAAGTAGCTGTTTCTAAAGAGATCACAAAAGATAACCAATCTAATATTAAATCAAATGGATCAAACAGTAAAAATGATACGGTATGTCTATACGTCAAAAAAAATATAAACTTAAGAGAAGCGCCTTCATTTAAAAGTAAAGTTAATTTAATATTGATAAAAAATAAAAATTATATTATAGATAAATATGAATATAGAGGTGAGTGGGTGTATATAAATTTTAAAGAAGCTCATGGGTATTTGTACAACAGTGAAAATCTATTTATTTTAAAAGGGTGTAAAGAGGATGAGTGAATTAGCAAACGCCCTCAAAAAAATTAAACAGGAAGGTAAAAAAGCGAAGTTTTCTTATGGAGCGGTCAAACATGTCAGTTCATTAACTTTGAATAAAATATATTTTCTAATTTCAATTTTGACATCTATTTTGATCGCTTTATATACATATTTTAAAATGCCTTATTTTGACAGGATTGTAAAGGATTATGTAAATTTGGATGAAGACAGATCGATGTTTAATAAAAAGTTATTAGAGTATGAAAAGTTTAAAAAAGATAATTTAGATAGCAATTTTTATAATTCATTGATTAAAAAAGATTTTGCTTCCGCTTCAAGAGTCATCGAGCAGATGGATAATAAAAGTACTAAGGTAGAAAAGCTTAAAGCTTTTTTATATTTTGCCAAGGATGATTATACAATGGCAAAATCACTTCTGGAAAGTTATGTGCAAAAAGAGAAGGATCCCTCCGCCATCAATCTTATTTCTTACATATATTACAGCTACGGAGATTATGTGAAAGCTAATGAAATGCTCCAGAAAGAGGATCTGAAAGATGGGAATCTGTTGATCAACAAAGGGATGTTGGCGGAAAGACTTGGTGACCTCAGGGCAGCTTTAGAATTTTATGAAAAAGGGTTAACTTTGATTGATAGCGATGTAATTAAGTATAAGGTTAAAATAAAGGTTAAATCGATTAAGTTAGCTTTGGGGATTCAATGATAGATGTAAAGGTAATAAATACAATTGCCATTGGCGAGGATAGGATCAATCATGCTGTTTTCCGCAGGGAAAAGGGGTATCTGAAATTGCTAAATTATTCATATTTCGATTTTGATTTTAATGATATAGATAGGTTTAAATTGATAGCAAAGGATCTGAAAAGTTTTTCCGATAGGGATCTTTTTACAAATATCACTTTTGTGGCAAGGGAGACGATAAAAGAGATCTTCCCTATAAAAGGGAATCCGAAAGATGTTAAAATGGATGTGATTGAACATATCAAAGATGCATATATGGTGGAATTGGCAGATTTTTATTTTGATTATACCATTTCATCTGTGGGGGATTTAATGGTATGCTACGCTGTACTTTTCCCTAAAAAGATAGGTGAAGTAATCTTTAGAGAGCTCACAAAGGAGGGGTTTAAACTTATTACAGCGGAGACTGATTGTGATTCTTATAAGCGGGGGATCTTAAAATTAAGAGATGAGAATCACTTTTTACTGCTTCATATAAGAAGACTGGATAGTGTTTTTATGATATTCAAAGATGGTGTTATGATGCTGGAAAGGCAGGTTATAAATGGATTTTCTGATCTTGTGGACGGTATATCTTTGCAGATGGGGATTACACCGGAAAATGCAGAAGAACACCTTGTGAATAAAGGGCTTGATAAAATGAAAAATGGTGATGACGAGTATGCTATCGTAGCATCTGTGGTAGACAGACTTTCTATGCAGATACAGAGAACTCTCGACCTTTATTTTCAAACGTATAGAGGTGGGCCACCATCAAATATAATAATTACCGGAATGGGTGTCAAAATTCCCGATTTAGATAAGTATATTTCAGAACTTTTTGCTCTCCCGGCTTTCAAAGAATCTTTTATGAAATTGATGGGAACTGAAATCGATCTTGATTTTAAAAGATTGGACTATTTAGATGCTATGATATGTCTGGGGCTTGAAGAATGACGAAAAGATTTATCAACATTTTACCAGAACAATACAGGTTTGATCTTAGAAAATATGCGGCCTTTAAGGTATTCAAGTCTGTCCTGCTTGCAAACATTATTATTTTAATAGCTGTTTTTTCTGTAGATAAATATACCCAGATAAAAATGAAAAATATGATCATTGAAAAAGAAAATAAAATAAGAGAAATTCAGAAGTTGAACCAATCAGTCCTTGCTTATGAAACAGAGAAGAAAAAACTTGAAGATGTTATATCAAAATTAAGTGCAACAGAAAAGATCTATACATCTCTTTTTAATACAAACGTTTCATATTTTATCGATATGTCCAGAACATTGGACCTCATCAAAGAAGGTATCTACATTAATAAGTTATCCTATTCTGATGGGGTGGTTAATATGTCAGCGGTGGCAACAAATCCAAAAAGTTTTTATCATTTTTACAAAAACCTTGAAAACACAACCTATATTGCTGATAAAAGATTTTATAATCTTACCGAAGAGGGTGGTGTGTATAATTTTAGTGTTGTTATAAGATATAGGGGTTTAAATGAATAGGGTTAAACTTAGAGAAGTGTTAATCCTTTTTATCGTGTTACTTATATTTATAAATTTAATTTTTTTCCGTTATATGTATATTCCTGCTCAAAATAATATAAAGAAATTAAAAGAGGATCTTGTAACCATCAATAATAGACTACAGACGGAGCAGGAACTGTTTTTGAATAATTTGAAAATTTTTGATAAGATCATGAGTTATAATAAAATTGTAGAAAATAGAGAAATTGCAATCTGGTATTTAGAAAGAAATATCGATCTTGATGACAAAATATCTGATGTGATAAAGCAACTTTTTATCGATTCTGGAATAAAATTTTCCACATTATCTTTGGTGGATACCGCAAAAGATGGTAATAAGAAGAATTATATCTTTAATATAAAATTTGTATCGGATCTTCAAAAGCTGCTTTACCTGATCGATACAATAGAAAACCACAAAAAACCTATGCAGATAAGCAGTATAAACATCAACAATACCGGTGATCATCTTGAGATAGATATGACTTTAAAGCTGATAACTATGGAGAAGCTATGAAGAAGATTTTCATATTTTTACTCATAGCAGTTTATGGATTTGCTGCAGATTTTTTAGTACTCTTCGATATGCCGGATAATAAAAAATATGTAAAACATAAAACGATTCCATTTTACAAAGAAGTTAAAAAGGGTATCCCCCCACTTAAAACATTGGTTCCCATACCTGGAAGTGATAACTATACCAGTTGGGAGCTTTATGGCATTGTGCAGGCTGATGATAAAAGAATTGCTATAATCAATGGGAGTCTTTATAAGATGGGAGATCTTTTGGGTAATGACAAAATTACTGAAATTGCAATGAATTATGTTGAAATTGAGCATAAAGGGAAAAAGTTTAAAATCTTTATGAAATAGGTGGTTTGTATGAGGATATGGAAAATAGTCTTAGTTATGATGTTTTTTAACACACTTCTGTATGCAGATTTAAATAGACTTGTCTCTCTCAATATGAAGAATGCCGATGTGAAGGATGTATTTAATGCCTTATCCTTGATTTCAAATACCAATATAGTGGTGGGTAAAGGTGTAGAAGGGAAGATCTCCGTATTTCTCGATAACGTCACTTTGATGGATGCGGTAAAAAGTGTCACTTCAAATGCAGATTTAACTTATAGGGTGGAAAGTAACATAGTATATATAACAAAGCTGGATAACCTGGGGCAGAGCACTATTACATCTGATAATGTGGAAAGCTACTTTTTTAAGCCAAAGTATATTAGACTTGACCAATTTGAGGGGATCATAAGCAATTTTTTATCTTCAACCGGTGGTAAAATGGTCATTGATAATTCCACAGGAACTATAATTATTACAGATACAAAAGCAAATCTTAAGTATTTAAAGGATCTTATTGCCAAAATAGATCAACCATCCCAGCAGATTATGATAGAGGCTAAGATTGTGAGAACCACCAAGAGTGCCGGTAAAGATCTTGGTATACAGTGGGGGGTAAATGTAAACGATCGTACAAGTAAGAATTTCCCATATTCAGTACAGGTGGGGGCTGGTGCCGATCCAAATAGAAATTATATAGTAAATTTGCCAATATCTGATGTTGCCAAAGCTGGAATAGGGGCAGGGGTTGGCATTGCGCTCGGTAATTTCAATAACACATTTGTCTTAAATGCAAAGCTCAATGCTCTTGAAACGAAAGGTGAAGCAAAGATAGTACACAGCCCAAAGATTCTGACAATGAATAACCAGAAGGCAAAGCTTGAAAGTGGTGAAGAAATAAGATTCAGGGAAACCAAAACAAGCACCACAACCACCATTCAGGAAGTTGATATTCAAAAAGATGAAGCTAAAACTGTACTGGATATCACACCGCAGATATTAAATGATGGTAATATCCTTTTAAATCTTTCTGTGGAGCTTAGTGAATTCGATTGGACAAAAAGTGTGGATAATATCCCCGCCAAAAATAAAAATAAAGCCGAGACGCAGGTAATCCTGAAAGATGGTGAGACGCTTATCATTGGTGGTTTAAAGAAGGAGAATCTATTCAAAAATGAGGCTTCCGTACCACTACTCAGTAAAATACCTCTATTAGGGGCACTTTTCAGGAATAAGTCAGCAGGTGAGGAGTTGAATGAACTTTTGATATTTGTAACACCGAAGATAATGGGGGGAAAGCAGAATTAGATATTTGTTCTATGGTGCATTCAGATAACTTTTCACTCTGCTATTTTTGCCTTGAAAATTCGTTGATTAGCTATTATAAATCTATGTTTGAGATAATAAAATTCTGAGGTGAATATGTTTACAATTGTAATTTCTGCTTTTTCCGGTGCGTTATTCGGATTATTGATGTTTTACATAACCAAAAGCTTTATTCTGGCACTCATCACAGGTATGGTGATCGTTCTTGCAATAAACTTTTTTGTGGGGCGGTATTTTCTAAAAAAATTGACCGAGCTTTTTAAATTGGTGGAAAAAGATGTCCGCAGTGACAAAGCGGAGAGGGCAATCGAAAGATTAAAAGAAGGTTACAAATATGCTAATTGGCAGTTTTTTGTCAGGGAGCAGATCAATTCCCAGATTGGAATAATTCTTTATTCAAAAAAGAGGATGGAAGAGGCACTACCATATCTTCAAAAAGGATTTCAAAAAAATTGGCTTTCAATGGCTATGCTTGCCACATACTATTACAAAGAGAAGCATTACGACAAGATGAAGGATGTAATGGAAAAAGCCATAAAAAATTCACCCAAAGAAGGGTTTTTGTATTCTCTGTATGCATATTATTTGCAGTCTATAAATGAGACGGAAAAGGCTATGGAAGTGCTTACTAATGGTAATAAAAAAGTTCCCCTTGATGAAAAGCTCGAGGCGGCATTAGAATCGGTGAAAAACAACAAAAAGATCAAGATACAGAATTACGGGAATCTATGGCTCCAGCTTAATATAGAAAAGATCCCCCAGGGGGCGAAACCATATCATATGCACCTTATGAATCAAAAGATCAGGAGAAGGTAGTGGTATTAGCTGATATACAGAGTCAATATGATCATAGAAATCTTGATATAGATAGGGTGGGTATAAAAGATATTTTGTACCCTATTGTTGTGAAGGATAAAAAAAACGGAAAACAGAGCACGGTAGCCAGAATTAACATGTATGTTAAACTTCCACACAACTTTAAAGGTACACATATGTCAAGGTTTGTGGAAGTTCTAAACAATCATAGGACGAATATCGCTTTAGAATCTTTTAAGGGGATTTTAGATGACCTGCAAACTGTGTTGAATTCTGAAGAGGCATATATAGAGATTACTTTTCCTTATTTTATAGAAAAAACTGCCCCTGTATCAAAACTGCCTTCATTGATGGACTATGAATGTACCTTTGTCGGTATTTCATCAAAAGATAAAAAGGATTTTACCGTATCTGTGAAGGTGCCCGTTATATCTTTATGCCCTTGTTCAAAGGAGATTAGTGATTACGGTGCTCACAACCAGAGGAGCTATGTTACAATAAAAGTAAGATACAAAGGGATGATCTGGATTGAGGATTTGATAGAGATTGCAGAATCATCAGCAAGTGCTCCTATCTTTTCATTGTTAAAGAGGGAGGATGAAAAGTATATTACAGAGTTTTCGTATGATAATCCGGTATTTGTGGAAGATATAGTTAGAAATGCTGCCAATAAGTTGTTGCTGGATGAAAGGGTTACATGGTTTGAGGTTTCCAGTGAAAACTACGAAAGTATTCATAATCATTCTGCTTACGCTGTGATTGCAAGGGATAAGAGAGGGGGATAGTTTCTTAATACCCTTAGAGGTGGCCTATGGATGTAAGAAAGAAGATCAGAGTTGGGGAGCTTTTAAAAGAAAAAAATCTTATTACCGAAGCGCAGCTGAAGGTTGCTTTAAATGAACAGCAAACGAGCGGTAAAAAATTAGGGGAGGTTTTACAGGATTTAGGGTATATCACTGAAAAACAGTTATTGCAGGTTATATCTGAACAGCTTGGCACAAAAATTTTAAAAGCTTCTGATGTGGAGCTTAACCCTGATCTAAAAAAGATCATTCCTGAAAATATTGCAAGAAAATTGAAAGTTGTCCCAATTAAGATAGACGACAAAAGAGTATACATAGCCACGAATGATCCGGCCAACGTCACAATTTATGATGAACTTGAAAGGATGCTTAGAAAAGAGGTCTATCCGTTTGTTGTTACTAAGGATGATCTGCTTTATCTTTCAGAAAAGGTTTATGGGACGGAGGATCGCCTTTATAAAACTGCGGAAGATGTCACCAAAAAACTTGCCGCAACCCGTGAGGATACCCTTGAAAACCTCGCTGAGGATACTCCGGTCATAAATCTTGTGGATGGTATAATTCACAAAGCTGTTTCCGACAGGGCAAGTGATATACATATAGAGCCGGATGAGGATAAATTAAGGATAAGATATAGGATAGATGGAGTATTGATAGAGGTTTTGGGGTTGAATAGGAGTATTCATCCGGCAATTGTTTCAAGAATCAAGATCATGGCCGGGATGAATATAGCCGAGAAAAGGATACCACAGGATGGTAGATTTAAGGTTTCAAGCGGTGGAAGAGATGTGGATTTCAGGGTGTCCACATTGCCTACAAATTTTGGGGAGAAGGTTGTTTTAAGAATTCTTGATAGGAGTAAGGCTTTACTCGAATTGCACAACATAGGGATGGATCCCCATAGTTTATCAGTGTATGAAAGTATCGTTGCGAAACCTTATGGTATTATTCTGATCTCAGGCCCCACTGGTAGTGGTAAAACCACGACCCTTTATGCCACCTTAAATAAGCTTAATACGCCGGATAAAAATATTGTAACGGTTGAAGATCCTATAGAATACAATTTTCGATTGATAAATCAGGTGCAAACGGATGAAACAGCAGGCCTTACATTTGCGAATGCTCTGAGATCTATTTTACGTCAGGATCCGGACATCATCATGGTGGGAGAGATAAGGGATAAGGAGACAGCAGAAATAGCAATTCAGGCTTCCCTTACAGGTCATCTTGTACTATCCACCATTCATACGAATGATGCCGTAAGCTCTGTGGTAAGATTGGTGGATATGGGGATAGAAAACTTTTTGGTGGCCACATCCCTGATAGGTGTGGTGGGGCAGAGGCTAGTGAGAAAGATTTGTGAACAGTGCAAACAGGAATATATCCCAGAGGCGGAAATGCTGGAAAGGCTTAAGATTAAGGACAATGGAATAAAATTTTATCGGGGTGCCGGTTGTCCTGAATGTAAATACACAGGTTATTCCGGAAGGATTGGTATATATGAGGTTTTAAAGATTGATGGTGCTATAAAGCAGATGATTACTAAAGGTAAAAGTGTGGAAGAAATAAGAAACTATGCTTTGAAAAACGGTTTTAGAAGTATGTTTGATGGGGGCTTTGAGATAGTAAAATCAGGCATTACCACGATTGAGGAGTTGCTCAGGGTTACTGTCATTTCTGGTGAAGATTAATTATTCAAGGAGAGATTATGCTAAAGCTGTTTAATACACTTTCAGGTGAAAAAGAGATTTTTACACCTTTAGAGGATAATAAGGTAAAAATGTATGTCTGTGGTGTGACGGTGTACGACTATTGTCATATTGGACATGCCAGAAGTTCCATCGTGTTTGACACTATAAGAAGATATTTGAAGTATAAAGGGTTTGATGTGACGTTTGTGAAGAATTTTACCGATGTGGATGATAAGATCATAAAAAGGGCTAATGAAGAGAATAAATCTATTAATGAGATTACAGATTTCTTTATTAAAGCACACGATGAAGATATGGATAAATTGAATATCTTAAGACCGGATTATACCCCAAGGGCTACTGAGTATATAGATGGAATGATTAAGCTATGTGAAAAACTGATAGAGAAGGGTTTTGCATATGAGTCGAATGGTGACGTATATTTCAAAGTGAGGAGTTTTAAAGATTATGGTAAGCTTTCCAAAAGGGATCTGGATGACCTATTAGCAGGGGCGAGGGTGGATGTAAATGAGATAAAAGAGGATCCTCTTGACTTTGCCTTATGGAAAAGGAGTAAAGAGGGGGAGCCTGGATGGAATTCCCCCTGGGGTAGAGGTAGACCCGGATGGCATATAGAATGCAGCGTTATGAGCGCTGAGATTTTGGGGATCCCATTCGATATACATGGGGGTGGAAAAGATCTGATCTTTCCACACCATGAAAACGAGATAGCCCAATCGGAGGCGGCTGAGGGGAAAGAGTTTGCAAGATACTGGATACACAACGGTTTTGTGAATATAAATAAAGAAAAGATGTCCAAATCTCTGGGTAACTTTTTTACCATCAGGGATGTATTAAAAGAGGTGGATCCGGAGGTTTTGAGGTTTTTTCTTCTTACAACCCATTATAGATCACCCCTTGATTTTTCATTTGACAATCTTTTAGAGGCGGAGAATGCCCTCGAGCGTATATATACGACGATTGACGAACTTGATTCAGCAGTTTTCAATAATAAAAAACCGGTCCAAAAAGCAAAAATTGATGAGATCATCGATCGATTTCGAAAAGATTTTGTAGAATCTATGGATGATGACTTTAATACGGCATCAGCCATATCAAACATTTTTGAGCTTATAAAGGAGGTAAACCTCTTACTATCGGAAAAATTAAACAGTGAAGATCTAAACTACCTCAAGGTTAGATTCGAAGAAGTTAAATCTATTATTCGTGATGTACTAGGGATACTGACAAAAACACCTTCAGAGTGGTTTAAGATGAACCTTTCCATCGATGAAGGTGAGTTACAGAAACTTATAGAAGAAAGGGAGATAGCAAGAAGGAATAAGGATTTTGCAAAGGCTGATGCGATACGCAACGAGTTAAAATCAAAAGGTGTGGAATTACTCGATACCCCAGCGGGGACAAAATTTAGGGCAAGAAGGTTGAGGGGAGGTTGATATGTATATCTTACTTACCGGAGCTGCTGGTTTTATAGGATCATGGACGGCAAAGAAGCTTTTATCGCTTGGCTATAATGTCGTAGGTGTGGATAATTTAAATGATTATTACGACGTGAGGTTAAAACAGCACAGACTTGATATCTTAAATGAACAGAAGGGGTTTCATTTTCATAAGCTTGATATAGAAAACTTTGGTGCCCTTGAGGTGCTTTTTGATATGTATAAGTTTGATGCGGTGATAAATCTTGCCGCAAGAGCTGGTGTTAGATACAGCATAGAAAACCCTTTTGTGTATTATAATACAAATACAAATGGTACGGTAAATCTTCTTGAACTGTGTAAAAGCCATAAAGTAGAGAAATTTGTACTTGCCTCCACATCGAGTCTATATGCTGGCCAAAAGATGCCTTTTACAGAGGATAAGCCGGTTAATACACCAATTTCCCCCTATGCTGCATCAAAAAAAGGTGCGGAGGTGAGCTGTTATACATACCATTATCTTTTTGGGATAGATGTGACGATCCTTAGGTATTTTACTGTGTATGGGCCTGCTGGCAGACCAGACATGAGTATTTTTAGGTTTATCAAACAGATAGATCAAGGAGAATCGATATTGATTTACGGTGATGGTAGTCAGACACGAGATTTTACATATGTGGAGGATATAGCGGAAGGGACGGTTAGGGCACTTAAAAAGGTGGGTTATGAGATAATAAATCTGGGAAACAACAATCCCAATAAGCTTTCGGAAGCTATCAGATATATTGAAGATTACATCGGTAAAAAAGCTGTTTACGAATATAGACCTTTTCACAAAGCTGATATGTTTGCCACATGGGCAAATATAGAAAAGGCGAAAAATATTTTAGGCTGGATGCCCAAAGTGGATTTAAAAGAGGGGATAAAAAGAACAATAGATTGGTACAAGGATAATTACGACTTTGCATCCAAAATAAATCTTACGGAGTAGAAAATGGGGTTAAAGGTATTAATCTTAGCTGCCGGTAAAGGTACCAGGATGAAGTCTGATTTGCCAAAGGTATTATTTAAGGTGGCTGGAAAACCTATGATAGATTATGTGGTGGCACAGGCAAAGGCTTTGAACCCTGATGAGGTGGTGGTGATTATCGGTTCTGGGGCGGAGCTGCTTCAGGATTATCTTAAAGATAGCGGTGTTTCCTTTGCCTATCAGATGGAACAATTGGGTACAGGGCATGCGGTAATACAGGCAAAAAGTTTTTTTGAACAATATGATGGTGATGTACTTATTTTATGTGGAGATATGCCTTTAATCTCCTCAGAGACACTGCATAAATTTATTTCAAACTGCAAAGATTACGATCTCTCCTTCATAAGCGTAAAAGTGAAGAATCCAAAAGGTTATGGGAGGGTGGTGCGTTCCGCCAATGGAAATGTACTTAAAATAGTGGAAGAAAAGGATGCCAACTGTGATGAAAAGAGGATAGAAGAAATAAACACAGGGGTTTATATGGTGAAAGCAAAGGTATTGGCGGAAAGGCTTAAAAGGATTTCAAATGACAATGCCCAGAATGAGTATTATCTTACGGATATTGTAAAAGATGGTTCTTATGCGTTTCTGGCGGAAGATGAGAATGAATTTTTGGGGATAAATGATAGAAAAGCCCTTTCGGAAGCATCAAAACAGATTTATAGCAAAATAAATGAAAGACACATGCTAAATGGGGTTACGATAATTGATCCGGAATCAACTTTTATCGATGAAGATGTTGTAATTGAAAAGGATGTCATTATTTATCCAAATACATATATTCAGGGAAAAAGCATCATAAGGCAGGGGACGATTATTTACCCGGGAGTAAGGATAGTTGATTCTAAGATAGATAAAAATTGTGAAATAAAAGACAACACCTTGATAGAAAGCTCCTTTGTGGGGGAAGATTCCTCTGTGGGGCCTATGGCTCATCTTCGTCCGGAATCAAGGCTTATGGGGAACAACAAAATAGGGAATTTTGTGGAAACAAAGAAGATTACTTTTGGAATAGGGTCAAAAGCCAGCCATCTTACCTATCTGGGTGATGCTGAAATCGGTGCAGATGTGAATGTGGGTTGTGGTACCATTACCTGCAATTACGATGGGATCTCAAAACATAAAACGATCATAGGGGATGGTGTATTTGTGGGAAGCGATGTTCAGTTTGTGGCGCCTGTAAGGATTGGTGATGGAGCATTGATAGCAGCTGGATCCACCATTACAAAGGATGTGCCGGCGGATGCTCTTGCTATCACCCGTGCGGAACAGAAAAATATTGAAAATTTTGTGAAAAGATGGAAAGAGAAGAAATTAAGTGAAAAAAACAAAAGGTGATATATGTGTGGAATAGTAGGATATATAGGGGATAAAAACGCCACGGATGTTTTAATAGATGGACTCACAAAGCTTGAATACAGGGGCTACGATTCTGCCGGTATAGCATTGATAATGGATAAAGACATTGTTGTGGAAAGAAGCGTTGGTAAGCTGATAAATTTAAAAACGAAGATTGCCGATAAAAAACTATACGCAAATATAGGTATAGGTCATACAAGGTGGGCAACACATGGAAAGCCTTCTGACGAAAATGCCCATCCTCATAGATCTGGTGATATCGTAATCGTACATAATGGCATAATAGAAAATTATCTCGAACTGAAAAAGGAGCTTATTGCCAAAGGTTATAAATTTTCTTCAGAGACCGATACTGAGGTTATTGCACATCTACTTCAGGATTTATGGGACTGTGATCTGTTTCAGACGGTTCAAAATGTGGTAAAAAAGCTGAAAGGTGCTTACGCCCTTGCCATAGTATCCTCCAGAGAGATGGATAGGATCTTACTTGCCAGAAAAGAGGCACCTCTTGTAATAGGTATCGGAGAAGGGGAAAACTTTGCGGCAAGTGATATCCCGGCGGTATTACATCACACGAGAAGCTTCATTTTCTTAGAGGATTACGACATAGCTATCCTGAGAAAAGATTCTGTGGAGATATTTGATAAGGATGGTAAAAGGGTAGAAAGGCAGGTTAGACATATCAGCTGGAATCCCGTGATGGCGGAGAAGGCCGGCTATAAGCATTTTATGCAAAAAGAGATCTATGAACAGCCCAGAGCAATCACAGATACAATAAGGGGGAAGTATTCACTGAATGATGGGATGGTTTACCTGACGGAGCTGGAATCGATTGAAGATAGGTTAAAGGTGATAGAGAGAATTCAAATCGTGGCCTGCGGAACCAGCTGGCATGCCGGGCTTGTGGGTAAATTCTTGATAGAAAAATTTGCTAAAATACCTGTGGAAGTTGATATAGCATCAGAATATAGATATAGAAATCCGATTGTGGATGGAAAGGTGCTTTTCATACCGATATCCCAATCAGGTGAAACGGCGGACACCCTTGCTGCTCTCAGACTTGCAAAGAGTATGGGGGCGGTGGTTGTAGCTATTTGCAATGTCATAGGCTCTTCCATCACAAGGGAATCTGATGGGACTATTTATACCCACGCGGGACCTGAAATTGGCGTTGCTTCCACAAAGGCTTTTACCACTCAGCTTGCCACACTCTATCTTTTAGGAATCTATCTTGCTCAGTTGAAGGGTACGCTGGATAAAGATGAAAGATTAAGATACATAGATGCACTTATTAAGGTGCCAGAGGATATTTCTTCTGTTTTGACACAGGATGAAAAGATTGAAGAAGTTGCCAAGAAATTCAAAGAAGCAAAAAATTTTCTTTATCTTGGAAGGAATATAAATTATCCTGTTGCATTGGAAGGGGCTTTGAAGCTCAAGGAGATATCTTATATCCATGCCGAAGGTTATCCAGCAGGGGAGATGAAGCATGGACCTATTGCTCTTATAGATAAAAATATGCCTGTATTCTTTATCGCCACTGATTCCCACATATATGAAAAGACGCTTTCAAATATCGAAGAGGTAAAGGCTCGGGATGGGGTGGTGATTGCCGTAGCCACAGAGGGGAATAATGAGATTTTGAAAAAAGCGGACTATGCCATATACGTCAAAAAGACAATAGAAGAGACATCAATCTTTACAACCACCGTTGTGGCACAATTTTTTGCATATCATTGTGCTACTCTATTGGGGCTTGATGTGGATCAACCAAGAAATCTTGCCAAAAGTGTTACAGTCGAATAGGAGGAATATGATGCGAAATGATCCAAGATACAAAAAAACAATTTTCCTGTGTGCCAGAAGGGCTATGCTGGAGAATGAACTGGTATTGAAAAAATTTGCTCTTGAATATGTTCCAAAACATTATTCTATAGAAGATCTTGATGATTTTAATTTTTTTCTCGAAAAGATATACGATAACGATCTATACGAAGTAGTAATGGGGTTGAAACCGGCGGAAAGTTTCGCAGATAAGTATAATATTAGATTTTTAAAGGATATTGAACAGTATGCCTCAGATGCCAGAAAACTTGGAAGAAAGCTTATAGAAATATACGAAGATGAAGGGTAAAATATTTTATTGGCTGCCGTTGTGAAGACGGCAGCCGTATTTTCAATTTCTATTTGTTTAATGTTTCGTATGTGTTAATTAAAAAGTCAGCCGTTATGGCACCCACCATTGCCTGGTGAAGATTTCCATTTTTATCGTAGAAGATGTTTGTGGGTATGCTTGATACCCCCATTTTTTGTTCGAGCTCTCTTTTGGCGTGGTAAACAGGGTATGTGATTTTATAATCTGCCACAAACTGTCTGGCTTTCTGTATGTCGTCGTCTATGGAGAAAGCTATGATGACAAAGTTTTTATCTTTAAGCTTGTTGTATGTTTCTACAAATTCTGGTGTTTCAGCTTTACAGGGGGGACACCAGGATGCAAAAAAGTTCACAAGTATCACTTTCCCTTTGTGCTCCTGAAGGATCTGATCAAATTCAGATATTCCTACATCTTTTAGTTCCGGAAGGTTGGCATTTTTACTGCTGCTATCAAAAGGATTACAACCTATTATATTGAAGATTAGCAACATTCCCATAAAAAGCAAAATCACCTTTTTCATAAAAAACCCCTTAGTTTTTTATAATTATATATATTCAAATATTCTAAATTGTCAAATACAAAAGAACCGGGTTTGTACTATCTTTTGTGTAAGAATAATAATGAACATTTGGGCTATGAAACTTTGTGATGATTATTTTCTGGAAAATGCTATCAGTATCATAATAAAATGATAGACCAAACATATCAAAGAAATATGTTTGGTCTATAAATTAGTGAACCAAAATGCTATACAATAATCATCTAAAATTTTTATTACTCATATTCAGTTGCTATCTTGCTGGTATCTCCTTCCAGTATAATCTTTTCTGCTGATTACCAAAAATACCAAAGGTGGCTATTCCTTCTGTAAGTTTGTTGTAAGTTGTATCTTTCAGAAAATCAAGCCCAGATAGATTTAGAGTGACGGATCCATTCTTATTTGCTCCAGGTGCTTTTAATTTTATTTCAAAATAACCATTCGCTTTTTTTATCATATCTATTACTTCTGTATCTCCTTGACGTAAATTTTGAGTCCAGTTTGAGAATGTTATATTATCGGTTGTAAATGTAGTCTTGTTATCAGCAGCATTGATTGTCAATTTGCCATTTTGATCATAGTATAATATATACGCAGGTACGGTTAGCGGATAATTTACTGGACCGTAGGCATTTTGAATATCTAAAATAGCATTTAGTATTCTGGTGCTATTGTCTATTATCTTATATTCACAATCAGCAATACAAGAAGCAGTACCTGGTTTCATATCACGATTGATAAGGATTGGTCCATCAGGATCATTTACTTTTACTCCAAGTCTAAAATTTTCTAATGAGGAAAGTCTGGTTGAATCCTTACTGAAAGTAACATTGTCGAAAAATGAATAACTACCATTTAGCCATGAAGATGAGATGGCTGGTGTGAATCTTCCGATTAAATTATTCCCATTGTAGTTATTTTCTGCAAAAAGTTCGACTATCCCTTTGGCAAAATCTCCAGTGTAATTTAAAGTTATGTTATTATCTCTATTTTTAGCCTGCATAGTATATTTTAATTCAAAAGGATTTTCCATATATACAAAGTCTGATGTATATTTTTGTATAAATGATTCTGTAAGCTCAAAATGATCCGGGATAAATCTGCCTATGTTTGCACTTTTGCCGGTTATGGATCCTGTACCGAGATAATCATTGTCAGTGACAGTAAATTTAATTATTCCCACTTCACTAAACTTTTGATTATCTACGGAGGCCACTCCATTTGTAAAATTAAGACTTGTTATACCAATGGTACCATTATTGCCACCTGCAGGGGATACTAAAGTATGGGATACAATGGCATTATTTTTCTGATAGTTGTACGTTATTGAGTTGTTGGACAGATCTGTATCGGTATCACTTTCCCAGCAAACTGCTCTTGCTGAGAGATTAAATTCTTCCCCTGCTTTTTTGAAAACCGTACTATTGGCTCCATTTTCAGCTTCCCTGTTTGAATCGGTAGTATAAATGTAAAATCCAAAAGGCTTCATAGTAGTGTTATCATAGCCTACAGCTTGCACAGTTCCATTGTCAAACGTTGCGGTTATACCGATCTGTCCGGCATCATTATAGCTAAAATTGAAAGTTGCTTGGCCATTATTATCAAAATTTAAGTTTATCGAATTATTCAAAGGAGTACCGTTAATTACAGGTTTGGTGTTAGCTTGATTTGTAGGAGGGTTTAAATAGTTGTAGCTAAAGTTTACTGGTATAGTTTTGTTCTGGAAAGCTGGTATACATCTCTGTGACGTATCATCTTTTCGCACTGCTTTGATGGTGATATCTTGTGGTTTGCAAGAATAATTATCAGGTATATCGAAAACAAAACCTGAATCGTAGAATGTAACTACGCAATTTGGATTCCATGAGCATTTATAAATAGGTGTATCTGACGGTGAAGGGTTTGCAGATATGATCGATAAGGTAGTTGGACCTGGTTCAGTTTTTCTTAGCCCAGTTGTGGTAAAGCTATTTCCGCTGCTTATGTTAATGGGATTTGTCAGCCAACTTGCTCCATTTGTTGCTGATAAGATAATATCACTGACGCCATTTGTATATTTTTGGCTACAATCATCATTTGTGCATGCTGTAACTGTCACATTTGCAGCTTGACATGTAAGAGCTGAGGCAGGAGTATCGATTAAAAGGTATTTAAAACCTTCTCTACCTAAATCGCCACAACTTAGAGCTTTGATTAGAATATTATCAATGGTGTGAATATTTTTTACAGCACCGGTAGATCCAGTGATACTGAGTTTAAAATACTCTGGTGCGATAGCATTTTGGGTGGCATCTATCCAATCTATGATGGTTGTATACCCATTACCGTCTAAAATATCTCTCTCTACTTTTATAAACGTTTTACTATTTCGTGTATCTATTTTTATTCTGTATTTATAATTCGTTGGATTAGTGTTGTCAATTCCAGGAGTTAAACTATTACTGTTAGAAATATAACAATAGCCAGTCTCATTATCACCTTGTCCTCTGATGGTAACAGAATCAGGTACTCTTACTATATTTGGTGATCTCACCGTGCAGCCATTACCTCTACCTTCATTGTCATTTGCAAAATTACCATACTCGTCAATGCCAATACCAAACCATCCACCTCTAAATCCATGTATGCCACTCCTTTGAGCATAACCGAGGGAACCGCCATATCCGCCAGCGATATCAGATATATTATCTCGAAGTAGCCGATCAACCACAGCAGCATTTGCCAAAGCGATAGTTATACCATCAGCGCCATTACCATTACTACCATAAGCATTGTGTTCGAACTCGATTTCTAAGTAATTTTCAGCAGAAGGTATCTTACCAGACAACATTACTGCTGAAGATATCCATGTATTTAAATCTGTCAAAATTAATTTATTATTATCTATCTTAGGTGTGAAATTTTTATCCTTAATGATGGTCCACTTTGATCCGAGAGAACTGCGGTTAAAGTCGTCAAAAAAACACTCATTTAATTGTAAACAGTTAACAGCGACTCTTTGACTTCCATCCCAGTTTTTCCCTTGTTTTTCGTTATCATACAAAAATCTTACTTCCCCAGCTATTAAAGCGTAATCAAAAATCTTTACTTCGTCAATGTAACCCCTAAAAGAAGGGTTTACAAAATCTCCCCTGGTGGCTATGTAGAGATTAGAAGATGTGTTTGAATATGTATAAGAAGAAGATGTGGGACCGGAGGTATATTTTTCTATTCCATTAACATAAATTTTTGCAGTGTATAGATTTTGTTCAAATTTAACTACTGCAGTAATGTGACTCCATTGATTAAGAGGAATTGTGGTATTTGCAGCTACCTCTATAATACCAGCTCCACCAGAATGCCATACGCTTACACCGGGTCTACCATCAGTGTACAGATACAGCGCATATTCCCATTTTGACGTTTCCCCTTTAGCTACTAATGGTATACGACCTTGGTTTTGTACGGAGCCAATTGGATATGATGTGGGTTTGATCCAAGCACTAATAGTCATCTCTTTAGTATTGACCAGAGGGCTTAGAAGATCATTGTCTGGAATGATCACATACTTTGCGTTTGAATTGTTACCATTATCAGTGTTTTGAAAATATCCAGTGGAATAAATAACTCCATCAGGTTTAGTAGATGCATTGTTTTTTGCTTGTCCGTGGAGATTGTTGCCACTACTATCTTTAACT
>NZ_JBMFQS010000001.1:253501-305504 GCF_049968475.1 Calditerrivibrio sp.
ACTGCATTCATCCATTCTGTATTCAACAATCGGTTTTGGTCTACTACAACCTGACTGACAGGATGATAAAGGGGTGCCATCATACACTTTATTTTGATTGTATACACCAATATTATTTTCCCAATAGTTCCCACTCCAGTCGTAACCTGCTGTGGTTGATATAGCTAATTGTTTTGTAGTTGGTGCATAAAAACAATTGTTGTTTATATGGACATCATTGGAATTAGATATTGATAGATTTAATCCATATTTATTGATGTTTGTAGATGATGTTTTAAAGCAGCTGTTATTTACATAAAACTTTGTCCAATTTGCCAAATTTGCATTTAATGCTGTGTCCGTTTTGCTTTCAAAGTATGAGTTTGTAATAACTGGATTATAATTTCTAGAGCTTGCCAGTTCAAGAGCTGCTTGGTATGCAATAAATTGACTGCTGTCGATGGAGAGCCCGTTGCCCCAAATATCATTTGTAAATACCGCAGCTTTGCCATTTGATGATTTGAAGATACTGTTATTGATAGTAATTCCATTATTGAGAGTTCCAGAAACATAAAGAGCCTCATTATTGGTTGCATTACTTGTAGTAGTTTTTGCACTTACATTTTTGATGATGGCTTTTCCGTTGACAATATTTAGATTTATAGCTCTGTTTTTTGACGATACTGTTATATTGTCAAAATATGCTTCGCCGTTTATTTCTGATCTAAAATATATACCTTGGTTATTCAGTGATGTTATTTTGCTGTTTTTTATTGTAACTCCATTATTTATGGTGTTGTTAAAATATATACCATTATCAACTGTTATATTGTCAAAATATGCTTCGCCGTTTATTTCTGATCTAAAATATATACCTTGGTTATTCAGTGATGTTATTTTGCTGTTTTTTATTGTAACTCCATTATTTATGGTGTTGTTAAAATATATACCATTATCATATGATGTTATACTTACATTATCTATTATGATACCGTTATTTAATATGTTATTAAAGTAGATACCATTACTCATATTTGAGGTTATTATACTATTTTTTATCGTTATGCTACTGTTTATATTAGATGCAACGTAGATTGATTGACCATTACTATTTAACTCCAAATTATCAAATGTTACTGGGTTAGATGGATCGGTGTTTAATCTTATTGTATTGCCATTACCACTGTTTTCTATTTTTATATTTGAAATGGTAATAGAAGCATAAGTGGTAATAATTGCAGTTGAAGAATTATTGTTGCTTCTGATAGTTACCTTTGTTCTATCGCCGCTTGCGCTTGTAATGGTAAGTCCTTTGTTTATTGTTATAGCCTCGTTATAAATGCCATCACAGATTTTGATGGTATCACCATCGGATGCAGCAGTGATAGCGGCACTAATTGTGTTATAGTATGGAGATCCACATCCTCCGACATAGCGATCAGCCCCAAAACTCTGAGTTATAATGGAAAAAAGTAGCAAAAGAACTAAAATAATTCTTTTCATTTTATTCCTCCAAAACATCAATCTATATTTAAAATATCTATTACAAAGTTATTTTACAGAGGTGAATTGATGTCAAGTCTCCTATTCTTAAATTGAGAAAAAAAGTTTTGGGAAATCTTCTGATATTTTCTGCTTGGTGAATATGTCGTGTTGTAAGCTTGTCTATCAATAATTCCATATAGATCATCATTTAGCCAATGGATGTAGTCTTTATATAAATAGTTCTCTTCCTTTATGGTATATGGCATAATTTACCTCCATTGTGGCGGTATAATATTATTATAATATTTTTTAGAAATTTTTTCAAATTTAATTTATTATTTTTCCAGTATTGTTATCATAAAGATATTCTTCCCCTAATGGATCGTAAAATTTACCATTTTTTAGACGTTTTGAGGGATTTAAGAATTCGATAGTTTTATTGTCGATTACCCCTTCTAAAAATAGTGTTGATAGATTATCTGGATATCTACCTTTTTTGCTTTTGTATAGCTCAATCATGAGGTTTAGGGTATATATTTCTCGACCTCTTATGGACAGTTTGGCTTCATGCTCTATTTTTTTGTATCTTGAGTATAAAATACTAATGAAGATTGAGATTATTATCAGCACAATCAATGTCTCAAGTGTGGAGTATCCTTTCAAAGACTTCATTTTACTGTTTAAACACTTTTACCATATCCCACATAGGTAAGAATACACCCAGAGCTAAGATAAGCACCATTGCTGCTATCATCAAAAGCAATATCGGTTCAATAGCTTGGGAGAGGGTTTTAATGGAATAGTCCACCTCACCATCATAATAGTCTGCAATCTTAAATAGCATCTCATCCAACTGTCCTGTATCTTCACCAGCTGAAATCATATCACTTACCACAGGAGGGAAATATTTTGATGCTTCAAATGATCCATGAATTGTTGCCCCTCGAGTAATTTTTTCTTTAATGATGAGTAGCTCATCTTTTATTACATCATTGCCAGTAACTTCACTGACAATCTCAAAGCTCGTAATAATGGAGATACCACTTTTATATAGAAGACCAAGTATCCGCGCAATTCTCGAAAGGTAAATTTTATGAGTGAGAGGGCCTATGATGGGTATTTTAAGGGTATACTCATCGATCTTTTTCTTCCCTTGTGGTGTTTTTTTATATTTGCTGTAGATTATAAAAATTAGTAAAACTATCAAAAGTATGAGCCACCAAAAATTGTGAAAAAAATCGTTTAAGAAAATAAGCATTCTTGTAGGTAGAGGTAATGCAGCATCAAATTTTGAGAAGAGACTTGCAAACTTGGGGATTACAAATGTCATAAGTATGATAAAGGCTATTACTATTGCCGAGATGACCAGCTTTGGGTATCTGGTGGCATTTTTTATTTTATTTCTTGTATCTAAATCTGTTTCTAATATCAGTGCCAATCTTTGTAAAACTATATCCAAGACACCACCCTCTTCACCTACTCTAAGCATATTGATATAGAGATCTGAAAAAATATCTTTATGTTTTCTAAAAGCTATGCTGAGGGGGGTACCTGCTTCTATGTCTCTGATGATTGTAGATATTGTTTCCTTCATTTTTTTTGAATAGTTTTGGGTTTCAAGACGCCTTAGAATCGTAAGTATCGGAATCCCTGCGGTAAAAAGACTTGCAAATTGTCTGGTGAATACTATAAGCTCTTCGAGTTTAACCTTTTCATACTTGCTTAGGAATTTTTCTATTTTGTGAGTCAAAAGATCGAGAGAGGAAGACTCTCTGATGATTTGAGGGATGATCCCTTGAGAATATAGAATTATTGAAGCTTCCTCAATATTTGGTGCATCTATGATCCCTTTTATTAGCTCACCTTTTTTATTTGTTCCTTTATAATTAAACCTCATAATAAGTTATAGTAAGAAAGATGAAAAATTACAACTTAACTTTTTAAAAAAAAGCTAATCTGTAAAAACAACATAATAAAAAAAAGGGGGAGGAGATACCCCCTTTTTTTACTTCTACTGACAATCAGTTGTTTCAATTACTACTTTAGGTGATTCTGTGTTGCTTGTAGCATCATATTCAGCATAGCATTTATTGTTTGTAGCACCCTTGAAACCTTTATAATAAAAAGTTAGTTTGTTGGTAGTAGTGTTATCTATTTCATAAGTTTTATTATCGTAGCTTATTGCATTGAGTATGCCATCGTTGGAAGCTATAGGATAGCCATTTCTATAAGAGTTAGTAGTGTCATTGGCGTATACTTTTACAGTTTTACCTTCTATTGTAACATTGTCTGATGAGACGTTATCCTGAGCCAACCATTTTGCTCTTACAATATCCTTGGCAGCAGAAATAGAACCACCCAAACCTTTTACAGCTGAAACCTTTGCATCCTTTTGCAGATCAGCAAACTTTGGTATGGCAACGGCGGCTAAAATACCAAGAATTACGATAACTATTACAAGCTCAATTAAAGTAAAACCTTTTTTCATAGAGCAGTCCTCCTAAGATTTTTTTTAATTTTTATATTTATTTAAATAAAAGTCAATAGTTTTTTATTACTTTTATGGTTTTTTTATATTAGGGTAAGCAGTAAAAAAATGTTGAACTTTTGTGTGATTTAGGATAGTTTTAACAAAAAATTTTTAGGAGAAGAGTTTGTGGAAATAAATAAAATTGAAAAGATTTTGTCAAATAAAAAAGAATTGATCTCTGCCACGAATAAGTGTAGAGGTGACATACTAAAGATGACCACATTAGCCAAGAGTGGCCATCCTGGTGGCTCCCTTTCTACAATCGATATGCTTTACACTTTGTATTTGGTAGCCGATATTGATCCAAAAAACCCTTATAAAGCAGACAGGGATAGGGTGGTGGTATCCAATGGGCATATCTCACCTGCCGTGTATAGCACACTTGGAAATTTGGGCTTTTTCGATATAGATGAGGCTATCGCCACCTTCAGGCTTGCAGGTAGTATTTTTGAGGGGCATATAGAAAGATCTGTACCAGGAGTTGAATGGACTACAGGTAACTTGGGGCAGGGGCTTTCTGCTGCATGTGGGATGGCTGTGGCTGGTAGAGTAAAACAGATAGACTACGATATATTTGTAATAATGGGGGATGGTGAGCATCAAAAGGGGCAGATCTCAGAAGCAAGAAGATTTGCGGTGAAATATAATCTTAAAAATATAACTGTTTTTATTGATTACAATAAATTACAGATAAGTGGTGATATTTCAAGAGTAATGCCCCAGAATATAAAAGATGAATATGTTGCTGATGGCTGGGTGGTGCTTGAAATTGATGGGCATAATTTTGATGAAATATTAAATGCCATAAAAATGAGTAAAAGTATAGATCGACCCACAATGGTTCTTGCCAGAACTACGATGGGTAAAAATGTAAGCTTTATGGAGAATATTGCAGACTATCACGGTAAACCTCTGACAGAAGTTCAATTGGATGAAGCTCTAAAAGAACTTGGTATTGAAAATAATCTACAATACTATAAAGATATTAGAAGTAAGTTTGTGGCTGATGTTTCAAAACATACCTTTCACAGAGATGATTTTAATATAGATACCGGAATGTCCAAGATCTATAATATCGATGCATCTCTTGACAATAGGACAGCCTTTGGGAATGCGATCACAGATATAGTTCAGTTGAATGAAGATAAAATTGCTGTTTTTGATTGCGATCTTGCATCATCAGTTAAAACGGACAAGGTGGAGAAGGAATTTCCAAAAAACTTTTTCCAGTCTGGAATCCAGGAGCATCATACCGCCACGATGGCAGGGGCCGCTTCGGTGAATGGCGTGGTTGGTGTGTTTGCAGATTTTGGCGTTTTCGGTGTGGATGAAACATACAATCAACAAAGGTTAAACGATATAAACCATACTAATTTAAAAGTAGTGACAACACATGTAGGGATCGATGTGGGTGAAGATGGTAGAACCCATCAATGTCTTGACTACGTGGGGGCTATGCGAAATCTCTATGGGTTTAAAGTTATCGTCCCTGCAGATCCAAATCAGACAGACAAGGCTGTACGTTTTGCTGTCAAAGAGTATGGGAATTTTCTTATAGCAATGGGTAGATCCAAGACGCCTGTACTATCCGATGAAAATGGTAAGCCATTTTATGGAGAAAATTACAAATTTGAATATGGAAAAGGGGATATTTTAAGGGATGGAGCTATTCCTCTTATAACCTATGGTGCCATGACACCTTATGCGCTAAAAGTGAGGGAGCTTCTTTCAGGTAAGATCGATATGGCAGTTTTGGTATTTTCCACACCTCTTGCTCCAGATATGGAGCTTTTGAAGAGATATTCCGGTAAAGGTGTTGTTTTTGTATACGAAGATCATAATAGATATACCGGGCTTGGTGCAATCTTATCCCAGAAGTTATGTGAGGAAGGAGCTGGAGTTAAAGTTGTCGCATTCGGGGCTGATTATTATCCATATTCGGGTAAACCAGCTGACGTATTAAAACTTATGGGGCTTGATCCTTTATCAGTGTCTGATAAGATTGTTCAAAATCTTTCAAAGTAGTTAATAGAGATTCTGGGGGGCTCCCCCCCTTTTTTTATTCAAAAATTTTATCATTCTTGCCACATTTAGGGCTGTGAAGTGGAGATTCTTGTTAGCATTTTTCATTATATTTTCTAGATTATCCGGTGTATGTATAGAGCTAAATATTGCTGTTATCCCATAATCGTAAAGGGTGGTGGCATCTTCTGTGTAGGATCCCGATATGCATATGACAGGTTTATTGTGTCGTTTGGCTATTTTTGAAACTCCGGAGACGACCTTGCCAAATTTTGTTTGATGATCAGTTTTCCCCTCGCCGGTAATCACTAAATCTGATTCTTTTATCTTTTCTTCCAAATTATGAAATTCCGATACAATTTCAAATCCTGGCATCAGTTTAGCGTTTAAAAATGATAGAAAAGCTGCACCAATTCCGCCGGCAGCACCAGTGCCTGGTATATTGTATATATCCATGCCTGTGACTTTTTTTATCACTTTTGAAAATTTTACCAGAGCTTTATCAAGCTTTTCCACCATTTGCATATCGGCACCTTTTTGGGGTCCATAAACATAGGAAGCGCCATTTTCTCCAACCATAGGGTTATCCACATCACAGGCGATGAGAAATTTTGTATCTTTGAGGTTATAATCTACATTTGTTAGATCTATCGATTCTACCCTTTCGAGCTCGTAGCCACCAAATCCAATCTCTTTTCCATCTTTATCTTTTAATCCAAAGCCAAGGGCCTGTAGCATACCGGCACCAGCATCATTTGTGGCACTTCCACCAATACCAATTATGAATTCCTTTATCCCTTTGTTTAATGCATCTCTGATAAGTTCCCCCAGCCCAAATGTTGTGGTAATGGATGGATTTCTCTCTTCAGGTTTTAATAGAGATAAGCCGCAGCAGGATGCCATTTCGATGATACATCTTTTACCGTCACCCGTGATACCATATTTCGATTTAATCTTTCTGCAAAGGGGATCAAAAACATCTTTTTCCACAAAATATCCGTTTGTTGCTTCGATTAATGTTTCTGCTGTCCCTTCTCCTCCATCTGCCATAGGGACTTTAATTATTGTAAGATCTGGCATTTCTAAAATAAAGGCATTTGATATAGTGTTTATGACCTCTTTTGCGGATAGGGACTCTTTGAAAGAATCAGGTGCTATTAATATCCTCATGAATACAATTATATGAAAATAAATCTTATGGTCAATATTTTATTGAAAAAATAAATGAGATGTTGTATTATAAAGAAGTTAAACAAGAGAGGTAAAGCATGGAAAAGATCTGGGCACCCTGGCGGATGAGATATATAGATGGATCTCACAAAGATGAAGGTTGTATTTTCTGCAATAAACCAAAAGAAGACAATGATATGGAGAATCTTATCGTATATAGGGGTCGATTCTCTTTTGCGATGTTAAATCTTTTTCCATATACGAATGGGCATACTATGGTAGCCCCTTATAGACATACTGCGATATTTGAGGAGCTTACGAGAGATGAAGTGATCGATATACATTTAGTCACCTCTATTATCATAAAAGCCATTAAGATGACTATGAATCCTGATGGATTCAATCTTGGGTACAACCTTGGAAGGACTGCTGGTGCTGGTATTGTAGACCATTTACATTTTCACATAGTCCCCAGATGGAATGGAGATACTAATTTTATGCCTGTTATCGGTGAGGTGAAGGTCATTTCCGAACATATTGAGCAGACATACAATAAAATTTTAAAGGGGATAGAGGTAATGTTATGAAGATTATCGTTAATATTTTAAAGCTGATCATTATTCTATTTTTGATAATATTCTCTGCAATGAATATCCAGAATGTAGAGATACACTACATGATTGGGCAAACACCCATGCAGATCCCTTTATTTATCGTTATTATCATTTCATTTCTCCTCGGTGTTTTCGTCTATTGGCTTTTCTCTCTTAAAAATAGCTTTAAAAAGTTTATCGAAATTAGAAGTCTTAGATCCGAACTCAATAAAACCAAAAATGAGCTAAACAGGATCAAATCCTCCCCTCTTAATAAGGATGTGAAATGATACGATTTTTTGACAGGACTAAAGAAACTGGTAACTCAAGAGTATTTTATCACTTGATAAATGGTGAATATGCTGCGGCACTTGATTTATTAAAAAAGAGTTACGAAGGGAAGGATATCCCCGATGATTATTATTTCCTTATGGGTGGAATCTTAAGGAAGATGAACGATTTTGAAGGTGCCTTACAAATTCAAAAAAATCTTTTTACTGCCGATAAGATATATCCAAATAATATAGTGGCGCAGGAATTGGTGGCAAATCTGATTGCACTTGGTAAAGATAAAGAGGCTGTGAATTTTATATCAGATTTTCTGAAAAAAGAAGATGACCCAAAGCTTAAAGAAATTTTACCTTATTTACTCTATACGATAGAAGATTTCGAGACGGCGGCGGAACACTTTAAAAAGATGGATAACTCCGTAATGGTTTCCTACTGCTACTACCAGAAGGCATTAAAATTGGGTGGTAATGATTCTGAGTTTAGTGCCTACCTTTTGAAATCTCTAAAATACAATAACAGTCTCAGAAGTGTAAGATTCGAACTTGCGGGATACTATTTTCAGAATGGCAAAAATGGGAAAGGACTGGATCTTCTGATTGAGGTGATGTATGGGGATCTTATAAAATCGATTGATGATCTTTATTACATCAGGGATAAGTTTAAAACTTATGCGGATCTTTTACAATTTGAAAGATTGCTTGACAAAAGGGTAAACGAAAATAGTAGCAATCCATTTTACTATATATACTTATCAGAAGAGGCTTTATCCAATGGGGATGTGGAAAAAGGGAAAGATATTTTGGTAACATATTCAAATAATTATAATATACCAAGAGTGATCCTAAAGCATTATGCGAAGCTCCTAGGGGATCAGTTTTTATCGAATATATTTATGAATGAACATCTTTACCAATGTGATAACTGCAAGGCTAAATTTATTAATTTTTTTAGTATTTGTCCATCCTGCAGATATGTAGACACTATCATTGCCCTTTAACACCTATGGAAGATAACATCAAAATCACCCCAATGTACAGCCAGTTTCTCCAGGAGAAAAAGAATTACCCTGATGCCATACTTTTTTTCCGTATGGGGGATTTTTATGAGATGTTTGGGGAAGATGCTAAAATCGCTTCAAAAATCCTGAATATAGCGTTGACTGCCAGAAATAAGAATGAAGAAAATCCTATTCCAATGTGTGGTATACCCTATCATTCCTATATCCCCTATTTAAAAAAGCTTGTGGATGCTGGGTACAAAGTGGCGATATGTGAGCAACTGGAAGATCCCAAAAATGCAAAAGGGATTGTAAAAAGAGGAGTGGTGAGGGTGGTGACCCCTGGTACACTGATTGAAGATGATATATTGGCGGGTAATGATTTTAACTTTATACTTTCATTTGAAAAGGATGGTGATATCTTTTATGCTGTTGTATCCGATACCTCCACAGGTGATACATTTGTTACAAAATCTGCTTCAATTGAAGATATCATAACACAGTGGAGCCCAAAAGAGATTATTACCACCATGAATAATCCAACGGTGAGGAATGCCACTATCCTCAGATATCGATATAACTACGAATATATGCTTGATAGAGTGGCAGATTATTATGAAATTACTTCCACAATAGCTATCGGTATCAGGGAAGAGAGTATAGTGAAGGCTCTCTTTAACCTTATTAAGTATATAGATGATAATCTACTGGATGTTAAATTGAAATTTCCTGAGTTTTTTACTTTTGACGATACATTGTATATGGATGCGGTTGCCATAAAGACTCTGGAGGTGGTGGAGTCCTCAGATCCGTCCGGGAAAACTTCGTTATTTGATGTGCTAAACTTTTGTAAAACGGCTATGGGGGAGAGGCTTTTAAAATTTTATCTGCTGACCCCAACAAGACTAAAATTTGAAATACTGAGAAGGCAGGAATGGATCACTTTTTTTGTGAATAATAGCGATTTGATAGATAGTTTATCAAAAGTTTTATCGGAGATAAACGATATAGAAAGGATAATTACGAGGATTTCTGCAAAAAAAGGTTCCCCAAGGGATTTAGTTGGTTTAAAAAACTCATTAAAGCAACTGCCCCAGATAAAAAAGATCTTAAAAGGGTATATATCTCCGATTTTGCAGGACTTTATTGATAATTTTGATGATTTAAAAGATATTTATCAATTAATTGATAATGCTATAAGTGATGACCCACCATTGAATATCAAAGATTGTGGCGTGATCAAAGATGGGTATTCATCGGAAGTTGATGAATTAAGGGGAATAAGAAAAAACAGTCAGTCATTGTTACTGAAGATAGAAAATGAGGAAAAGGAAAAAACAGGGATCTCCACATTAAAAGTAAGGTACAACAAAGTATTTGGATACTACATAGAGATTTCCAAAGGTCAGGCGGGTAAGGTGCCTGATTATTATGAAAGAAGACAAACCCTTGTGAATGCTGAAAGATTTATTACTCCAGAATTGAAAAAACTCGAGGAGAAGATCCTTACCGCTGAAGAACGCTTACAGGAACTCGAATATGAAATCTTCTGCCAGATTAGAGATGACGTATCATCAAATTCGTCTCGGATAAGGTATGTTGCCCAGATGGTGGCGGAAATCGATTTCTTCATTTCAGCTGCCTTTTGCGCAATAAAATATAATTATGTAAGGCCTGAAGTGGGGGATTTTGAGGAGATTAAAATCATAGATGGCAGACATCCTGTAATCGAAAGAAGGGTGAGGGAAGGATTTGTGCCAAATGATATATTACTTGATGGAATAAAAAATAGATTGATGATTATTACCGGACCAAATATGTCTGGTAAAAGCACATATTTAAGAACTGCTGCAGTCATAACCCTTATGGCGCATTGTGGTTTGTTTGTACCGGCGAGAGAGGCTAAAATCGGTTTTGTGGATAGGATCTTTACGAGGGTTGGGGCAAGGGATAATCTTGCTCGGGGGGAATCAACATTTATGGTGGAGATGTTGGAAACGGCGAATATACTAAAGAATGCCACCTCAAAATCTCTTATTATATTAGATGAGATTGGTAGGGGGACATCCACCTTTGATGGTTTATCAATTGCATGGTCTGTGGCGGAGTATATCGCCGAAAGGATAAAGGCAAAGACACTTTTTGCCACTCATTATCATGAGCTTACGGAGCTTGAGTCGATGGTATCGGGCGTTAAAAACTATACAGCTCTTGTCAAAGAATGGAAAAATGAGATTATTTTCATGCGGAAGATAGCCGAAGGGGTGGCTGATAGAAGTTATGGTATATATGTTGCAAAACTTGCTGGATTACCGGAAGTCATTGTTAGCAGAGCAGAAGAGGTCCTGTCAATACTTGAAAAGCATGAGATATCCATAGATGGTTCATTTATGATGACGAAAAGGAAGAAATCCTACGAAAGAACAGTGATACAGCCGATGCTACTTTTTGAGGAACACCCCATCATCACCGAATTAAAAAGTATAAACCCTGACGAGTTATCTCCAAAAGATGCTCTGGAGCTATTCTACCGAATTAGGGAGAAGCTCGATGCGTAGAGAGGATTTTTTATACCTTATGGACAAACCTTTGTTGACCATATCACTACTATTTTCATCTATACCGATCTGGTTTGTAATCGTTTTTGCAATTTTCAGGGAGATCGATCTTATCTCAACATTAATTTTTTTATTTATCCTTTTTTTCTGTAAGATTTATACCTTTACAGAATCTCATGATTTGAACCCCTTTAGTGTTGCTTTTAATACATTTGTAAAGAATGTCGTGAGTATCTCTTTGCAGATTACACTGTCGTTTTTTATCATTATCCTTTCAATACTCATGGCAATTGGGGAGAAAAATGCTGCTATTATAATTACTTTTATATTGGTAGCTCTTATTTGTGTTATGATTTTTATAGGTAATGGCAGGTTACTTTATAAAATATGGAAGATTAACACTGTTGTTGAAGTTAGGGGGCTGATATCTTCGATGATTTACAATTTGATGTGGTTTTTTATACTTTTAAATGAAGATATTGCTATTTTTATCCTTGGAATGATTATTGCTGTCTATTGGAATACCCATCTTTATTTTAAAAGAAGTTCAAACTATGTATAAACTATATATCGAATAGTTGGGGCTATTTTGACCTATTATGTACACTTTTAATAATCTTATCCCGCAATAATCCGGCCATTTTTTCGGTGGGGATGTTTAATTTTTGTGCTTCTTTTTCTAAAAATAGTACAATCTCTTTCTTAAACTCAGGATCGATGGCACATGGTAGAGCAATCGTGGTTTTACATTTACAATTCCTCAATGCAAGGATATCGTAAATATTGTGAAGATGCATCACCATAAAATTTGAATCAAATGCATGGGCAGGGATTTCGGTTTTTTCAATAAAATCTAAGAAGTTTTCAAACAGAATGCCACAGCAGGAGCATTTTTTAGGAAATAACTTATCAATATCTTTAATGACTTTTTCAATTATCTCGTTTTCATTCATTTATGATCTCTAAAATTTTTTTATGGGGTGAAAAGCCTTTGAAATAGGCAACGGGGCATCGATCCTTTCAAGATCTTTTTTAGTTACAGTTTCCTCTTTAACAAGATTGCCGTTTGCATCAAAAATCTTCAGAGCAAACTTATCAACGGATGCAACGTTAATGTAAGAAAAGAGCATCAAAGCTATCACTACCACAAAAGCCCCATACCAGTAAGGCATATAAATTCCACCGAAGTACTTACTAAACTTTTTCATAATTTGTAAATATAACACAACAGAAAAAAAATATCAACGAAAAAATGTATGGCACCATAAAATTTTTTGTATTCAAAAAACCTTAAGCCTGTCAAAGTTATTTTGAATCTGATATTTGTATTTTGAATATGAATATCAATCTTAATACGAATATCGCTGAAAACTATAGGAGTAGCCCCAGAAAATACGCGTATTACAGAATACTTGGTTAAGCAACATGGTTACTGCCCTAATTGTGGGAAAAAATGTTAAAATTTGAGAATAATCGACCTTTATCAGATTATTTTTGTGATAATTGTAAAGAAGAATTTGAATTGGAGAGAAAAAAAAGTGCTGATATTGGCAAGAAAATAGTTATGGAGCCTACTTATCTTCGGAAATTATTTTTATATATTCCTCTTGTTTTTTTTGAAAAATCATAGTAAGTAATCATAAATAACCGATAAAAAGGTGTTATGAAACCTATAAAAAAAGATTCTGATAATAAAATTTCTGAAATATTAGATGATAATCTGACCAATTTTTACCTTGCAGTCATCGATGAAGAGAATGTTAATGAAGATGATTTTTTAAGTAATGAGGTTTTGGAGGAGGAAGAAACAGATAGTGTAGAGGGGATTGAGGATTCAAAAGGTTCACGCTCTGATACTTTAGTTTTTTACCTCAATGAGCTCTCCAAATGTCCAGTGTTGTCAAAAGAGGAGGAATGTGAGCTTGCCAGGAGAATAGAAGAGGGAGATGTGAAAGCAAAAGAAACCATGATCTATTGTAATTTGAGACTTGTGGTATCTATTGCTAAAAAGTATACAAATAAGGGTGTTCCTCTGGAGGATCTTGTCTCTGAAGGTAATATAGGACTTATAAGGGCTGTGGAGAAGTTTGATTACAGAAAAGGTTTTAAGTTTAGTACCTATGCCACTTGGTGGATCAGACAGGCGATTGAACGAGCAATAATAGCAAATACAAAAATTGTAAGGGTTCCAGTTCATGTTTTGGAGTATATCAAAAAGATCTTAAAAGCTAAATCCGAACTTCAAGAATCATTGGGGAGAAACCCTACTTATACTGAGCTATCCACTTATACAGGTATTACTTTGTCAAATATTTACAAGGCTGTGGAGGCTATGAGACACGATGTATCCATAGATGCTCCAATTTCGGAAGATGAACAGGAGAATATGCATAATCTGATACCGGATAATATCCACACAGACCCTTTTGACCATGCTTTCGAACTCAACATTCAAAAGTTAGTATCTAAGTGGATGGGCCATTTAAATGAAACGGAAAAGGTAATTATAACTCTTAGATACGGATTAGACGGTAAAAGATCAAGGACACTGGATGAGGTGGGGAAGGAACTAAATCTCACCAGGGAAAGGATTAGACAGATTGAAAAAAGAGTACTCAACAAACTTAGAAGTTTTTTTCACAATAAAAAAATTGAAAAGGGGACGGTTATATGAATTTAAAAGGGGAGCTTTTAAGTCGCTTTGAAAGATTTAAGAAGAATATGACCAATCTTGAAAAAGATTGGGAGATCGTTGCTGTTTTTGGAAAGGTAAATACCTTTTATTTTACCAATACTATGCAGAATGGCGTTTTGATCATAAAAAGAACAGGCGAGAACTTTTTCTTCGTTCGTAAAAGCTACGAGCGGGCAAAGATAGAGTCACCGCTCGATTTTATATATCCAATTAAGAGTTTTAAAGATATTTCTAATGTAACAGACTTGAAGGGGGAATCAATTCATATTGAAAAAGATGTTGTGCCATATGGATTTTTTGAAAAGTTTAATAAAATTTTTGGTTTTAAAAGAATTGGTTCTGCTGATCTGGCAATAGCCAAGACAAGAGCTGTAAAATCGGATTATGAGATCGGGCTGATGAAAAAGAGTGGTGAAATACATGAATATATTTTGCAAAAGTTTGTACCTAACGTATTGAGGGAAGGGATTACTGAGGCGGAATTGGGGGCGGAAATCTTAAGGGAGATTATTATAAAAGGTGGGCAGGGGCTCACCAGGATGGGTACATTTAATGCGGAGCTTTATCTGGGGAATATATGTTTTGCTGATAGTGGAAATTATTACAACTCTTTTGATGGTCCCGCCGGGATATTTGGAGTTTCTCCCGCGGTACCTCTTTTGGGTAACCATAGAAAAAAACTACAAAAAGATTCAGTAATTATGCTTGATATCGGCTGTGGCTATGAAGGTTACCACACCGATAAGACCACTGTATACGCTTTTGGTAAGATACCTCCTGAAGCTTACGATTTTCATAAGAGATGTGTGGAGATACAGAATATGGTTGCAGAGAGGTTAAGACCAGGGGAAATACCATCTAAGATATATGATGATATAATATCTAAGGTGGATAAAGATTTTGATATAAATTTTATGGGGTTTGGGCCGAATAAAGTGAAGTTTTATAGGTCATGGAATAGGTCTTGTGATCGATGAATACCCCGTCATTGCAAAAGGTTTTGACGATCCATTAGAAGAGAATATGGTAATGGCGATTGAGCCTAAAAAAGGGATAGAAAATGTGGGGATGGTAGGTATCGAAAATACATTTTTAGTAACGGCTAAAGGTGGTATAAGCATCACAGGTAATGATTATGATATAATTAATGTGTAGAGCTGGAGGTTTATATGGGTAAACTTTTTAAGGCGGTTGTTGTTGAAGAAAAAGAAAATAAGTACAACATCACAGTAAAAGATAGAGATTTAGACAGTTTGCCACAGGGTGATTTGCTGATAAAGGTTTATTACTCTTCTATAAATTACAAAGATGCATTGTCATGCTCTGGCAACAAGGGAGTTACAAAAAATTATCCGCATACACCGGGGATAGATGCGGCTGGTGTTGTGGAGGAATCTAACTGTGAAGATTTCAAAAAGGGTGATGAGGTCATTGTAATCGGTTTTGACCTTGGTATGAATACCTCAGGTGGATTTGCGGAGTATATCCGTGTGCCTGCCAGCTGGGTGGTGAAAAGACCTGAAAACCTTACTTTAAAGGAATCTATGATATATGGTACTGCAGGTGTCACCGCTGCTTTGTGCGTGGATAAACTTGTTTCTTATGGTATATCAAAGGAAAATGGGAAAATAGCTGTGACTGGAGCAACCGGTGGGGTGGGAATTTTTTCAGTGGCAATTTTGCACAAGCTCGGTTTTATAGTATCAGCTGTTACTGGAAAAATTTCTGAAACTGAGTACCTCAAATCTTTTGGGGCAAATGAGGTGATACCCAGAAGTGATTTTGAACAACCATCACCGAAAGCTTTACACAAACCACAATTTGCTGCTGCTATTGATACTTTAGGTGGTGAGGTGCTGGTAAATGTTATCAAATCGATAAATTATGGTGGTGCGGTGGCCGCCTGTGGTATGGCTTTTTCTCCAAATATAAGTATGACAGTGTTCCCTTTTATTTTAAGGGGTGTTTCATTGTTAGGGGTTGATTCTGTTGAGATAAAAAAGCACGATATAATAAATAAGATTGCGGATGTATATAAGGTAGGGCATCTTGATAGGTTTGTCACGGAGATAACACTTTTTGATATTCCTGAAGCTGTTAATAATATCTTAAAAGGGAAAGCTAAAGGGCGTTATCTGGTGAAAGTATCTTGAGAGTTTATGAGATCTAAAGGTTTATGGGTCTGGATGACATTCTTCTGTTGCGGTTTGGTGTTTATAAATTATCCATTTATAAAAATTTTTGACAAAAAGATATTCATATTCAAGATCCCTTTAATATATTTTTACTTCTTTCTCGGTTGGGTAGGGTCAATAATAGTTGTCTATATTTTTAGAAGAATTTTTTTAAGAAATGAAGATTGATACTATTTTAATTGTTAGTCTCATTTATATATTTTTACTTTTTATCGTGGCAATGCTTTCTGGATATTTTAGCAGTAAGCGTAGAAATATCATATATAATCCCTATGTATATTCCTTAACACTTGGTGTATACTGTACAGCCTGGACATATTATGGGTCTGTTGGGAGGGCTAGTACGAATGGAATCGAATTTCTTGCAATATATATTGCCCCCACACTTATGGTATTTTCATGGTGGTTTTTATTGAGGAAAATTGTAACTATAACTGAGAGACACAATATTAATAATATTGCGGACTTTGCCAGCTTCAGGTTCGGTAGATCCAAAAGGATTGGATTGATTGTTGCTGCGGTCTGTTTATTCGGCATTACGCCTTATATTTCACTTCAGTTGAAATCGATTAATGAATCGATAGCCATATTGTCAGATGGCCATCTTAACTCTATGCTACCTTTTTATCTGGATACATCTTTTTATGTTTCACTTTTTATAGGTGTACTGGCATCTATTTTTGGTGTTAGACATCTGGAAGAGGGGAGGAAGCATCCCGGACTTGTGGGAGTTATTGCTTTTGAATCGATTGTAAAGCTTGTTATTTTATTGGTTGCTGGTTTTTATATTGTGAAACTATCCGGTGGTTTTGAAAATATCTTCAATTTCTTGCAACAGAATAGCCATAGGGAAGATCTGGCAAAGCTTATGATCCTTGATAGCAATGATAATAGCTATGGAAAATGGTTTGCTATGGCTATTATGAGTATGTTTGCCGTGATTTTCCTCCCAAGACAATTTCAAATGGCGGTGGTGGAAAACGACTCTCCGAAGTATATAAAAGAAGCGATGTATCTCTTTCCTCTTTATCTACTACTTATAAATATCTTTGTTATTCCTATTGCTTTAGCGGGAAAGATGATGCTTAATGGAAATTACAATTCTGACTACACGATTTTATATCTTCTAAAAATGAACAACGAAAATCTTATGATGATTCTCGTATATCTTGGGGGGTTTGCTGCTGCCACCGGGATGATAATTGTATCTTCGGTAAACCTGGCAAATATGCTGGTAAATAACATTTTAGTGCAGATATTTATCAAAAAACTTATGATTATTCAGTTTGGCAGGTACATAACATTTATCAAGAGGGTAAGTGTAGTTTTGATTATACTACTTGCATATTTTTTCTTTCATTTTGTTGGTGAATCTTTTCAACTGGTGGATCTGGGGCTTGTGTCGTTTGCTGCCATCTCCCAAATTGCACCCAGTTTGATTTTAGGACTTTTCATCAGAAGGATAAATCGCTGTGGTGTGTTTTTTGGAATTTTAGCGGGGATGATAGTATGGTTCTGGACTTTGTTGATACCTTATACTGTAAAATCTGGTTTGCTACCCCAATCGATTCTTACTGAGGGGCCGTTTGGCATATCTTTGCTTAAACCTACCGAGCTTTTTGGACTTTCCGGATTAAATCAATGGAGTCATACCCTCTTCTGGAGTATGTTTTTCAATATACTGTTTATGGTTGTTTTATCTATGCATCGGGAACAGGATGAGGAGGAGAAAGAGACTGCTGCATTGTGTGTGGAAAGCTTAAAATTTCATTTCCTTTTAGGTAAAGATGAGGTTTCAAGAAGATTAAGTATCCTGGAAGTGACAAACATTCTGACAAACTTTTTTGGTGCTGATTACGCAAATAGATTTATCAATGGTTATTTAAAGTCCATAAAAAAAGATAAACGGGAATTGAATAATGAAGATATAGAAAACTTAGTAAAAGATGTAAAAAAACAGCTTTCTCTTGCGGTAGGACCCAGTGCTGCAGAGATTATAATAAATTCTTACCTAGAAATGTCTGGTAGAAGTGGTAGAAATGTGCTGAATATATTTAAAGACCTTGTAAGTCTTGGGGTGGGGGAATCAAGGGATACTCTGATTCATAGAATTACAGAGCTTAACATATTGCTTGAAATATCAAGGCAGTTTACCTCCACCACGGATCTTGTGGGAAAGCTTCAGTATACGTTGAATGTTTTAAAAAACAACCTCAAATTCGATTTAGTTGTTATCAGAAAAAAAACAGAAGATGGTCTTGAAACAATCACTTACGCTGGTGATATAAACTCTTTTAAAATGATATCACACATTAGAAAGATAGATCCGGAAAAAACTTACATTGGCAAAACTGTAATTTATTCAAGAGCTTACTATATAGATGATATTGATAAGGTAGAGCAATTTGAAAATATCTTAGAGCTAAAAAATAGAGGTATTAAATCGTTCTGCCATATCCCCCTTGTTATTGACAACAATCTTGAGGGGGTTCTTTCAATGTTTTCTAAAACTTACAAGAATATATTCAGCGAAGAATTTGTGAATATTCTGGAAAGTATTGCCAATCAGCTTGCTTTTCTGATAAATAATCATAATAAAACAGAAGAGCTGATAAAAATAAAAGAGGTCTCAAAAGAGCTCGAGATTGCAAAACTTATCCAATCATCCCTCGTTTCCGTGGATACCGTAAATTTAGAAGGTCTTGAAGTGGTATCATCCTATTCCCCTTCAGAATATGTTGGGGGGGATTATTATGATATAGTGAAGGTGGACAATGATAATGTGGATATTGTTATTGCTGATGTTTCTGGCCATAGTATATCTTCGGCACTTATTATGTCCCAGATCAGGAGTATTATACATACCACTTTACAGATTGATAAGAGTATTACGCCTGGTTTTATGGTAAATCTTATATCAAAGCAGATATTTGAACAGATCAATAAGTATAATTTTATAATTACTATGCTTTATATGAGGCTAAATTTGAAAAGTGGTTCGCTAACTGCCACAAATGCTGGACATTATCCACCTGTAATCATCAGGAATGGTGAGATTATTGAGCTTAAGGTGGGAGAAATTTTGTTGGGTGTAATAGAAAATTATAATTACGAAGAGGAAAATTTTCAAGTACTGGATAACGATCTTTTAGTTTTATATACTGATGGAGTGATAGAAGCAGAAAATGAAAATAATGAATTCTTTGGTAAAGAGAGATTTTTTAAAGTGTTAAAAGATCATGCTTATATGGAGCCGGAAAAGATTAAAAATGCTGTAATGACCTCAGTGGCAAACTTTACTAAAAATTATATCCAGACAGATGATATAAGTTTACTTATAATTAAAAAGCAGCTTTGATGATTATAGCATATTTGCAATATCAGGAAATTCTACAAAAAATGACGTGCCAAACTGTTCATTGGATATAAAGGAAACTTTTCCACCCAAGTATCTTTCCGTTAGCAACTTGATACAATATGTCCCAAGGCCGTTTCCATTTTTTTTTGTGGTGAAAATAGTTTTAAAAATCTTTTTCTGTATCTCCTCAGGGATGTATTCGGGATTATGAACTGAGATCCTATAATTTTTACCATCACCACAGAATTTTATTTTTATCTTTCTGGGTTCATCTCCGGCTTCAATTGCATTTTTTACCAGATTGATAATGATCCTATTTAAAATAATTTTATCTGCAAAGATTTCGTCAATCTCTTTTACAAATTGAAAGCTTACATCTTTCGCTGTGGAAAAAATATTTTTTAAATTCTTTTCTATAAAACTTACAGGGAATTTTTCGAAGTGGGTGTGTAAATTATTTTGTTCCACTAGTGAAATAAATCTTTGGGTTTCAACCTCTTGATAGATTAAACTTATGTTGTTACTTAAAATTTCCAGCAGATCTGTATCCAGTGCTATACTATTACTTTTGTAAGCTTCCAGTATGGAGTATGTGTTGCCCACTATATTTATTACGTCACTGTAAAAATTATTGTTTATAATATACTTATCCACTTTGTCAATATCTTTTAAAATGAACAATACGAAATCCCCTTTGTCTGTTTGTAATGGAATGGTTGAGATGTTAAATTGTTTTATTTGGAGATTCTGTTGTTCTATAGTACATTGCGTTAGAGCATGCATCCCTAATAGAGATTGCTTTATGGAATTATTTGCAAAGCAGTTTTTACAGAATTCGGTTGTGCCACATTGATCTTCTGTGCCATTTATACAATCAAAAAGTTCACCTACTTTCCTGTTTATTATCTGCTGTAAAGGTTTGTTGAAATAAGTTAATACCTTAGAATTTGCAAAAACAATTCTTCTTTCTTTATTTAATATTAAAATCAAATCATCAATGCTATTTATAATCTCTTCAAAATGGATTATGTTTAAGACATCCCCGATTTTACTTTTCATATTGTCATATGTTAAATAGCTGTCATTTGCGTCAGTTTTAAGATTATTACTGCTTATAAACAGTATGTTTTTAAACTCATGATATTTTTGGGATGTTACCAATTGACTGAGTTTTCTCACATTTTCTATTTCTTCTATGTTTTTTATCACTATGTTGACGACTTCTCCATCTATTTTGCCAGATCTTGCCATACTCAGAAGTGTTTCTATTATTTTACTTTTATCCAGTCCTTTTCTGTATGGTCTATCTTCAGAAATAGCTGTGTATATATCCGCTATAGTCATTATTCGGCTGCCTAAGTCAAGTCTATCCGCTGTTAGGTGGAAAGGGTACCCGGAGCCATCTAAATATTCATGGTGAAAAGCTGCCCATTCTTTTATATTTTCAAATATATCCATTGAATTGAGGGCGTAAAAGGTGTAATAGGTGTGTTTCTTTATTTCTATTCTTTCATCTACGGAAAGTTGCCCATTTTTGTTTATGATGTATGGATTTATGGCAAGCTTACCCATATCATGTAGATAGCCAGCAATTTTAAGGTTTGTTACCATGTAATCAGGAAGTTTAAACAATTCTCCGATTTTTGAAGCCACTGATGCCACACCTGCCGAATGGGTGGCGGTAAATGAACATCTGAAATCGATGATATGACTGAGAAAATTTGTAAAAGCAAGGATATCGTTTTTATCCATTACAAGTGTTTCAAAGTTTAGATATTTTTTTAGTAATTTATCTTTGTCAGGAGCTTCGATATCCAACCAGAAAAATTCTTTATCATAAAGAGACATAAATGCATCCACATGATCTGGTTTAAAGTACTTACCAGTTTGTGAGGATATCATTTCTTTTATATTATTTCTTTGGTAGTAGGCAGGTACACCTCTCTTTAAAAGGATATCTATTCTATCTGCCAGATGGATTATGAGGGCTTCATCTTCTGTGTCTGGGAATTTATTATATTGAAGATGATGTTTGCTTATGATATTGGAAAGATGTTTGAAATTATCAACTTTATCGATTAAAAATGCTCCAACGTTACTGTGGTTTAATTTGGTGTTTTCGGAGATTTCAAATTTTGACAACTCGTTAAATTCTGACTCAAGCATCACCCCAATATCATGAATAAGGGCAGCGATTACTGTATTTGAGATTCTTTCACTGTTTAGACCATAGCTGGAGGCTATTGCTGCGGATATGTATGCCACCCTGTGGTGGTGATTTGATAATTCTGGATTTACCAAATCTATTATCTTTGAAATATTGTATGCAAGATCAAACGAAGATATTACATAACTACCATGAAGATCATCAAATACTTGAGTTTTAGTACTCTTCAAAAATTCCATACTAAAATTATACATGTTTTACATAAAAAGTAAATAGAAATAGACTTAAACTTTTTTTGGAATTATCCGATAAAAATCTTGAAAAATTATTATACTTTTTGTAAAATCAATAACAGAGAGGTAAAATAGGAGGAAATAATGAAGCTAAGTACGAAGATCAATGGTATAATTGCTATTGTATTACTTGTGTTTTTTGGTATCGTTTTTTTTGTAAGCGCCAAGTTATCAAAAGATACTGCAATTATTGCTGCTGTTAACAATTCTAAGGCAATTGTTGTGGTGGCTGAGGGTGTCAGGGAGTTTATGGCTAAAAAGCTTGAGGCCAATATTTACAATATGGAGGAAGCCAAAAAAGATGTTAATAAGTTTTTATTGATAGTTCCGGTGGTGAGCTCCATGAAGATAATTCAGGCAAAAGCTGATGAGATGGGGGTAAAATTTAAAGCTCCAAAAATTCAGCCCCGCAATCCTATAAATACTCCAGATGAGCTGGAGCAGAGGGTTTTGG
Source organism: Calditerrivibrio sp. (assembly GCF_049968475.1). Classification (NCBI taxonomy): domain Bacteria; kingdom Pseudomonadati; phylum Deferribacterota; class Deferribacteres; order Deferribacterales; family Calditerrivibrionaceae; genus Calditerrivibrio; species Calditerrivibrio sp. The sequence continues at coordinate 276,289 of NZ_JBMFQS010000001.1, forward strand.
AGATGCTTACCAAAAAGGATACTGGCAGTGGCCCTACTCCAGAGCACTATGAAATAGATAAAAAATCTGGATTTATTAGATATTTTAAAGCAGTGAGATTGACAAAAGAATGTGAATGGTGTCACGGTGATCCAAAGCTTTCCAGGGAGTATTGGGGGAATGATCAGGGGCTTGATCCTACTGGTGTGAAGATGGAGGGGTGGAAAGCCGGTGAGATTCATGGTGCATTTGAGATATTTACACCTCTTGCACCCATTATGGCTACTATAAATAAAAATCTTTTAAGAGACTTTATATTTCTTGTCATCATAATAATACTTATCACATATTTCATATACTATTTTAATAAAAGATTTGTTATTAAGCCTCTTCAGGAAGTTTCATCTGCAATAAATAGAGTGGCAGCGGGGGACTTTACTATCCAACTTGATATAAAATCAAATGATGAAATAGGTTCTGTTGTAAGAGATCTCAATAAAATGGTGAGGGATATTAAAGACTCTCTTGATATTGTATCAAGCTCCGTTGATCAGCTTGCCACTACAGCAGCAGAGCTTTCTTCAAATGCTGAAATGATTGCTGCGGGTGCAATCGAGCAGGCGGAGCAGGCATCCACCACTGCTTCTGCTGTGGAAGAGGTGAATGCTACAGTTGTGGAGGTGGCCCAAAATGCGGCAAATGTGGCTGCCAGTGCAAATAAAGCGAAAGAGCAGGTTTTGAAGGGGCATTCTATAGTATCTGAAACAAAAGAGATGATGGAAAAGATTGCTGAAACAGTATCTCATTCTGCAAATACAGTAAGAGCTCTGGGAGAATCGAGTGAGCAGATAGGCCAGATTATTCAGGTCATCGATGATATAGCCGATCAGACAAATCTGTTGGCCCTCAATGCTGCAATAGAGGCAGCCAGAGCGGGTGAACATGGTAGGGGATTTGCCGTGGTGGCAGATGAAGTGAGAAAACTTGCAGAAAAAACTGTGAAAGCCACAAAAGAGATTGCCGAAATGATTCAAAATATTCAAGCTGATACAGGTGGAGCTGTGGCAAGTATGCATGAAGGTGTTGAACAGGTTGAAGATGGTAAGAGAAAAGCCGAAGAAGCAACAGTTGCTCTGGATGAAATTAAAGAGAGTGTTGAGACAGTATCCTATGAAGTATCTCAAATCGCAAGGGCTACCGATGAGCAAACAAAAGCTACAGAATTAATGGCACAGAGTGTAGAAAACATATCTAAAGTGGCTTCAGAAAACTCTATTGCTTCAAAAGAATCTGCTCAGGCAGTGGAGCAGCTCTCAAGGCTTGCATCCGATTTACAGTCGATGATTAATAGATTTAAGCTTAGATAAATAAAAAGGCGGGGAAACCCGCCTTTTTTATTGTTTATTGAAATAACTGAGTGCTTAAATACCTTTCACCAGTATCACATACGATAAAAACTATATTTTTACCTTTTGCTTCATCCCTTGAAGCTATTTTTAATGCAGCCGCTAAATTTGCACCTGAGGATATTCCGGCCATTATCCCCTCTTCCAGAAATAATCGTCTGGCAGTTTCTATTGCTTCTTCATCTTCTATCTGTAAAACTTCATCAACTACCGATATTTCTAAATTTTTAGGTATAAAACCGGCACCTATCCCCTGAATTTTGTGAGGTGTTGGGGTAAATTGTTCATTTTTTAAGTATTTTGTTATTGCTGGGGATTTTGAGGGCTCCACGGCTATAGATAACACTTTATTGAAACTAACTCTTTTTAAAAATCTTGAAGTTCCAGTGATCGTACCACCAGTACCTACTCCGGCTACAAAATAATCCACTTCACCTTTTAAATCCCTGAAGATTTCGGGGCCAGTGGTGGCTTCATGTATCTTAGGATTTGCAGGATTATCAAATTGCCCCGGCATGAAAAACTTTTCTGGTTGTTCATTTATCAGTTCATTTGCTTTATCTATAGCCCCTTTCATCCCTTTATCAGCAGGGGTAAGTATAAGCTCTGCTCCGAACTGCTTCATCAAAGCCCTTCTTTCAATACTCATCGATTCAGGCATGGTAATCTTAATTTTAAACCCGAAGGAAGCAGCCATCATTGAAAGGGCTATACCTGTATTTCCACTGGTGGGTTCAACAATCTCCATACCATCTCTTAGAAGACCTTTTTTAATGGCATCTAAAATCATGGCATAAGCAATTCTGTCTTTTACCGAAAAGGCTGGATTTCTGCTTTCAAGCTTTGCAAATAGTTTACCCTTTAAACCCTTATCTATTCTTGAAAGCCTCACAAGGGGGGTATTCCCAATGGTTTTAAAATAGCTTTCGTAGTAGTTGTTCATATAAACCTCATTAATTTAATGCATTATCTAGATCTTCAATAATGTCTTCTATATTTTCGATCCCAACAGACAATCTAATAAAATCATCGGTTACACCGGATTTTATTCTGTCTTCAGGGGAAAGTTGCTGATGAGTGGTACTTGCCGGATGTATCACGAGCGATCTGGCATCCCCTATATTTGCCAAATGAGAAATCATTTTTAATGAATTGATAAATCTTTTTCCTGCATCATAACCACCTTTTACCCCAAAACCAATTATCGCTCCATAGTTACCTTTTAGATATTTTTTGGCATTTTCGTGATCCGGGTGTGAAGGAAGTCCAGGATAGTTAACCCATCCCACCTTGGGATGTTTTTCCAAAAATTCCGCCACCTTCTGGGCATTATCACAATGCTTCTTCATTCTGAGAGGGAGGGTTTCAAGCCCTTCTATTATCATAAATGCATTAAATGGGCTGATGCATGCCCCCATATCTCTTAAGAGCTGTAGCCTTATTTTTAGTGTAAAGATACACCCTTTGGCAACAGCTTTATCATGCCAGCCAAAAGCATCCCAGTATACTAGACCATGATATGAGTTATCAGGCTCTGTCATTTCATTAAATTTACCATTATTCCATGGAAAGTCACCTTTTTCCACTATTGCACCACCAAGACTTGTACCGTTGCCGCTGGCAAATTTTGTCAGAGAGTAAACCACTATATCTGCACCATATTCAAATGGGTTTAGTATATATGGTGATACTGTATTGTCAACGATTAGGGGGATTCCATGTTTGTGGGCGATATCTGCTATTGCTTTATAATCATTTACGTTATTTTTAGGGTTGCCAATGGATTCGATGTAGATGGCTTTTGTATTTTCATCTATTGCATTTGTAAAATTTTCAGGTTTTGATGAATCCACAAACCTTACCTCTCTGCATAGCTTTTTCATGGTGTATTTAAAAAGGTTGTATGTTCCACCATAAAGGAAGGAAGTGCTTACTATATTGTCACCTGGAGATGTAATGTTGAGTATTGAGTATGTAATTGCCGCCTGACCGGAAGATACAGCTATAGCTGAGGTACCCCCATGAAGGGCGGCAAGCCTTTTTTCCAAAACGTCCTGGGTAGGATTCATCAATCTTGTGTAGATATTGCCAAATTCTTTGAGGGCAAATAGGTTGGCTGCATGATCAGTGGATTTAAAGATGTAGGATGATGTCTGATAGATTGGTACTGCTCTGGCACCGGTTCCATCCGGTTCATATCCGTAATGGAGTAGAATTGATTCTGGGTTTTTCATAAAATTGCCTCCTTTTTTATATTATGAAGTCTAAAAAATATTGAGACTCCTGTTTGCTTATATCTTCGAGAGTTATCGATTTAAGTAAGTTTAGATGCTTAATGTTTATGGATTCGAGAAATTGTTTAAAGTGGCACCCCTCGGGGAGATATTTTCCGCAGTCAAATAGTGATAAATTGCCCTCTGTGGCGGAAAGGATATCGTAAAGTGTAATCTCTTGTGGTGGTTTTGAAAGGATAAAACCGCCAGAGGGACCTTTTTTAGATTTTAAAATGCCGTGGTGTTTTAATTTATTTAGAATTATTTCTAAAAATCGTTTTGGTATAGAGGAGCTATTAGAAATTTCAGCAGGATTAACAGGTTTATTTTTATAGCTTATATAAACAAGAGCATAAATGGCATATATCGATTGGGCTGTGGTCTGCATATAATCTCCTTATTTATTTATAGATCAGATGGAACAATTTGTCAAGTATTAAATCATAAAAAATATGATTTTTATGATTTTTCAGAATATTAAATTTGCTTCTCTTAATATCGATTCATCCCTAAATAATTGATCGGTATCACCATAATACATTAACTCACCATTTTTGATTAAAATTGATCTGTTGCATATTCTTTGGGCTAAATCTAAGTTGTGGGTTGCTATTATTTTGGTATGTTGGAAATTGGATAATATCTGGATAATCTCGTAGCTACTTTTAGGGTCAAGCTCTGATGTTGGTTCATCGAGTACAAGTATTTCGGGGGATGATGCCAAAACAGATGCAATACATATTTTCCTCTTTTCCCCACCTGAAAGCTTAAACGGATGTTTATTTAAAAGGTGGGATATTTTTAATTCCTCGGCGATAGATTTTAAAATATTTTTTATATTCGCATCGGATAAGCCCAATTCGGATAAACCAAAAACGATATTCTCCTCTACCGTTGGCATAAAAAGCTGATTATCTGTATTCTGAAATACCATACCCACCTTGGATCTTATGTGAGTCAACGTTTTTTTAGAAATAAATATCCCGCCTATATCGATTTCTCCCTCCATCGGTAGAATTGTACCATTTAAGTGTTTTAAAAGTGTTGTTTTTCCGGATCCATTTTCCCCTAAAACAGCTACAGAATCACCATGATTCACTCTAAAAGTGATATTTTTTAAAACCTTTGTACCATCTGGATAGGTATAGCTGAGATCTGTGACCTGTATATAGTGGTGACTCACTTATAATACCCTTATGAACGTAATATATGTCATAGAAATAGTGAGAAAAGCAAGGTCTTTTAAATTGAAATTAAGCTGTTTTTTAACTCTCAAATTTAGACCACCTTTAGCAAGTATCGCCTCATAAATCGATTCTGATCTGTATATGGCTCTTTGAAACATACTGGAAATGATATTTTTCATATATTTATAATTAAGCTTATTGTAGCTTTTTTTTCTGCTATTTATGGCTTCAGTTGTTTGAATTATGTCAGAAAGGAATAAAAAAAGAAATCGATACATTATCGTCATTGACAGTGCTATCTCATGGGGTAGTTTTAAGATTTTTAATGAATTTAGAATATCCGAAAATTTTGTTGATGAAATCATTGAGGATGTTATTATTACAATATTTAAAAATTTTATATATATATTCAAAGCGGATATAATTCCTGCATTTATTGCATATCCTGATAAATTGTAGATATTTTTATCAAATAGAGGGTTTAAGATGGCTATAAATAATATGAAAAAAGATGAGTAGAGAATTATTTTTGAAAGGTAACGAAAGGTAATGGGTGATATGAAAAAGATATATACGCAATAGGTAGTGAGAAATAACGATTTAACAATATCGTATTTGTTTATAGATACATTTATAGCTGAAAAAAAAATGAAAACTAAAATCTTGAAAAAGGGGGATACCTCGGTCAGCAATCCCCCTTTTGATGGCATTTCTTCAATATCTATAAGAAATTGTAACGTTTTTTGTGTGTTCATCTATTCGTTTTTCTATTTGTTAGTATCCCAAGTATCGCAGCAAAAATTATCGTAATAATTGAACCGATGATACCTGATATAGATGTACCTAATTTTGATTGGTTATTGTGAAAGTTATAATCTGGTAGAAAAGATATTTTTTCCTGAATCTTACCTAAAAAGTGGTGTACGGTGGCGATTAAGCTTGTGGGTTCTTTTTCTTCACCGATTATTTTAAATACGCTCCACTCAAGACCATCAGGTTGTTCTGATGCAAAAAGAGAAAATATTGATGCTATGATGATTGTTAGGATAAAAATTGATAAAAAAGGTTTTAATTTAGCACCACTATAATTCTCTGAAGAGTATATTTTATGGATAATATTGTATGATCCAACCGTAATTAAACCTTCTACTATCGATATTAATAAATGGATGAAAATCATAAGATAAAGCAATTTGGAAAATGGCAACTCAGCTATACCTGAAACAGCTGTTTGCAATGCCACGGATGTTGCACCTATGAGTAAAGATGAAGCAGCGCCGAGCCAGATGGCAAAATTTGTCAAGCTATTTTTAAATAATGAATTAATTAGAGGATAAACTATAAATGATGGTACAAATCCCATATTAAAAATATTACAACCCAATGCCAATATTCCACCATCTGCAAAAAATAAGGCCTGAACTATCAGTACAGAGGCCATCGAAAGAAAAGCAAGATATGGGCCAAGAATGATTGCCAGCAAAAATCCTCCAGCAAAATGGCCACTGGAGCCCGTACCCGGTATAGAAAAATTTACCATTTGAAGTGCAAATACAAATGCTGCCATTACACCCATAAGAGGGATTGTTTTCTCTTTTTCCTCTTTTCTCAGCTTTTTGACAGAATAGGCCATTGTACCTATAGAAATTGTCCAAAATGTGACACCTGTAGGTACAGATATTAAAGCATCACTCATATGCATAAAACACCTCTAATCTAAATCAATACTATCAAAATAACTTCTATTGTCAAGAAAACAAATGCAAAGAAAGCGAATAAAAAATGTTGATTTGAATTAGAAAATGTATTAAGTAGTGATAGCTTTTATTACGTCGAAAATGGAGGGAGTATGAAAAAGCTTGTTTATTTTGTATCAATTCTAATGCTTGTTGTTTTTGTAACATCACTTTTTGCGGCCAATACGAGGGATGGAAGAAGAAAATTCAGGAAAAATTGCTATCAGATGTGTCACAAAAAAGATGGTATTATCCCTTCCAGCTATACGGCTGCTAAATGGGATTCTTATTTTACAAATAATATGGAAAAACTTAAAAAAGTTCATAAAAATAATGAGCTTGAAAAATCAAAACTGTCTGTGGAAGAACTTAATAATATCCATCAATACCTGATAGAGCACTCCCTCGATAGTAAAGCACCGGAAACATGTGAGGGTTAAAAAAATCAGTTTTTTTTGATTCTCCATCAGATTGTAGATTGAAGGGGTATCTCATAAAAGATACCCCACTATTGGTTGATTTTGTGATTTAAAAATATTTTAAGGTTGAATGATGCATAGATTTTAGAAAGATTATTTATCCCTTTTACATTTTATCAAAAGATGACAAACTTATTGTTATGACTACTACAGAAGAAATCATAAAACTTGAGAAGATGCTCTCCAATAAGATTTAAATACAATATTTATTGAAAGAAAAAGTTAGATAGTAATATAATCATTATTTGACAAAAAAATTTGTTGCTGTATAATAACGGTATGAAAAGGATCTTCTTGGTTTTTTGGATTTTATATTTTTTTTATGGTTGTTCTGTCTATATGGCTTCTAAAAGTGAAGGGATGAAGCCTCTGGAGTTTCAAAAGAATCTCGCCAAATGCAACAATCGCACATGTGTTTTGTTGATGGGGCCTAAAGTGATTAGCAGCACAAAACATTCTGATGGTACAATGACGGAGGAATACAGATTTGCCATTGATACCGGTGCCACCTCCAGGGCAGTTATGCATGGACTTCTTGATGTAGCCACCATTGGCATATGGGAGATTGCCGGAACACCTATAGAAAGCTCCAAACAGAAGAACGGCTATCTATTTATAAAAATTACCTATGATAAAGATGAAAATATAATTCGTACCGATATACGGTAAAATTTATCCTTAATTTTGGCATACTCATTGCTTATCTACAGACAGGAGGTAAGCAATGAGGTATATGTTACTTTTACTTACATTTTTTATGCTCAATTGTTCCATTACGGGTAAGCCGGTGGATAATGCAAAAACTATATCAAAAAATAGTATAAATGTATTAAATCCTTCCTATGGTTATATCCTTACCGCAGCTCTTGTGGAGATGAATTCAAATTTTTCATCGCTAATATTCGATAAAACTGATGCAAAATATAAAAATTATGTCTATGCTGACTACGGTAATCATCTAATATACGATAATTTTAAGTATTACGTTATGCCTGAAAAGATAACAAGATTGGGGGAGATATCTTACGATGAAAATATTAAGAAGATAATAGAGAGGGTCATTATAGTAAATAAATTTGGCGTAATTGTGGATAAACCTGAAAAAGCAGATTTTATAGTTCTTACAAAACTTAGCGAATCTTATGAAAAACGCTATGGTGAAAATAGCTCAGAAATTGAAATATCTATATTGGCAAAGGATAATAGACCAATTATGTGGACAAAGGTGACTGCTGTTTCCAGCTCAGATGAAAATTTCTTCTATTTCCCCTCTAAAACTGCAAAGCCGGTTAAGTATCTTACAGTCAAAGGTTTGGGATACCTTCTGGAAAACTCATTTTCAAAGATCTTTATGGAGGGATGATATGTTAAATGGATTGTATGTGGCAGCTTCTGGAATGATGATGCAGGAAAGAGTGGTGAGTAATATTGCCAATAACCTTGCCAATGTGAATACAAATGGATACAAAAAAGATGGGTTTACTTTTCAAAATTATATCGCAAAACCTAAGGAGTTTCCGGAGGATATTATAAGAAACTCCCTTTACAACCAGACGATAAATAGAACGGTGAAGCTCGACAGAAACTATCTTGATCTTTCTGAAGGGGCTATTCATCAGACTGGGAATAAATTTGATCTGGCAATAGGGGGTGAAAATGGTTTTTTCGTGGTTGATACACCATGGGGTATAAGATTTACAAGGGATGGTGCATTTAGTATAAATAGTAATAATGAGCTTGTTAATAGCAATGGTTATAGAGTACTATCCAGAAATAATCAGCCGATAGTGATAAACGGGGATGATGTTGTATTTTTACCAACTGGTGAGGTTATGGTAAATGGGGTACAGGTGGATCAGATAAACATAGCTACTTTTGAAGATAACACGAGGCTTCAGAAGGTGGGAAGAAACCTTTTTGCTGCAGTAGATATTCTACCTGTGGAGATGGAAAATCCGAATATCATGCAGGGTTATATAGAAGGTAGCAACGTTAATGCCGTGCAGGAGATGGTAAAGATGATAGAAGCCAATAGAGGTTTTGAAACCTATCAAAAGGTGATCCAAACAATAGACCAATTAAATGAAAAAGCTTCCAACGAACTTGGAAGAATAGCATAGGGGGTAGTTTATGTTTAGAGCGATGTGGACAGCTGCAAGCGGGATGACCGCACAACAGATGAATATCGATAATATTTCAAACAATCTTGCAAATGTTAATAACATAGGTTTTAAAAAGTCGAGGATCCATTTTGAGGATCTACTTTATCAGGAGATGAGACCTGCGGGTGGTCCCACCGCCGCCGGGATCAACCATCCAACAGGTATTCAGATAGGTCTTGGTACCAAGGTTGTGGCAACAGAAAAGATATTTGGACAGGGGAATTTTCAACAAACCGGTAATCAATTAGATATTGCGATCGAAGGGGATGGTTTTTTTCAGGTGACAATGCCGGATGGCACGATAGGTTATACGAGAAATGGATCATTTAAATTGGATTCAAATGGTAATATTGTGACGGCGGAAGGGTATCTTTTGGAGCCAGCAATAGCAGTGCCTGAGAATGCCACTTCTATTATCATAGGTCAGGATGGTACTGTATCTGTTACAATCCCTGGGGATACTAACCCAACGGAATTAGGTGCTATAGAGCTTGCAAGATTTATAAATCCATCTGGATTAAAAAATATTGGAAGAAATCTTTATCAGCCCACTGCGGCAAGTGGTGAGCCTGTCACAGGTGCCCCGGGTACCGATGCATTTGGAACTGTGGCGCAGGGGGTTTTAGAGATGAGTAATGTAAATGTGGCTGAAGAGATGGTGAATATGATAACAGGTCAAAGAGCGTATGAGCTTAATTCAAAGGCGATACAGACGAGTGATGAGATGCTGCAGGTGGTAAACAATCTGAAAAGGTAACTTAGTATGATAAAAATTATATCGATACTTTTTCTCCTCGTCTGTGGTGTTGCATATGGGCAGATATATTATGAGATTGATAAGGAGTGTTTTAATTTAAGAGATATAAACGTATCATATCCGGATAAGAATATACTTTGTAATTTAAACTTTGGGGATGAAAGAAAGATCTCAACTCAGGTTATAAAAAATTACATAAACAAAGAAGAGTGGGGGAAGTTTTCCACATCATCATTTATAGTCGTAAAAAGGAAAGGGGTTTTGGTGGGGGAAGATGATCTAAAAGATCTCTTTCTATCTTACCTGGGAAAAAAATTCCCTAATTTAACTTTTGAGATCGTAAAGGTAAGTACCGGAACCAGTATAACAGCATCCGCCCTTGGGGATATTCGTATTAGTTTTCCGGATAAACCTTTTGGTACGGTATATGTGGATCTATCTAACGGTATTAAAAGCTATAAAGTATATGCCTATATAAAAGTTTTCTCTAAGGGATATATTTCTGAATCTAAGATAGACAAAGGGGAGAAGGTTAACGGAAAGGTCAAAGAGGCTCAGGTGGAAATAACGAATTTGAAGGATGAACTATTTTTAAATGATTTTGATGCCATAGCAACTCAGCCCATCCCTAAAAATAGGGTGATAACATTAAAAATGTTAAGACATATGCCGGAAAAATTGAAAGGGGAAAAGGTAAAAGTGATTTACAATAATGGAACGATTGTTCTCGAATTTGAAGCTGTTTTGATGGATGATGCATATAAAGGTGGGAGGGTTTCTGTAAAAAATCTATCTTCTGATAAGGTATTGACAGGGATATATAGGGAGGGTATAGTTTATCTGGAATAATTCTATGGTATTTCAGGTGGTGCTGTGAGGAACTATGTAAATGTAAGAACGGAGCATTTGAACCATCATGGTTATCTATTCGGTGGTATCCTTTTGAAATGGGTGGATGAGTTTGCATGGATGACTGCATCCCTTGATTTTCCCCATTGCACGATGGTTACGGTGGCGATGGATGATATTGAATTTAAACGTAGGGTCAAAAATGGTGCTATACTTCGATTTGATATAAAACCATTTAAGATAGGGAATAGCTCAGCAACGTATAAAGTGGAAGTGTTTGCTGATGAACCGGGGGCTGATTGTGAGATTGAGGTTTTTGCCACAAAAATAACGTTTGTGAGAATCGATGAAGATGGCAAAGCTATACCACTTCCTAAAAAGCCTAAGTTGAGAAGCGAAATAGAGTAAATTTTTCTTGAAATATCGTCTTTTATTATCTATTATTATATTATGGCTTGTAAATTTCTGATAATTGATGACGACTATGAAATACTTGATATGCTGAAGATTCTGCTGGAAGTGGAAGGTTATGAGGTGGATACCGCTTCCAATGGATTTACCGGGCTTGAAAAATTAAATAAAAATTCTTATGATCTAATATTACTGGATCTAAACCTTCCGGATATAGCCGGTGAACAGGTGTGTAAGGTCATCAGAAAAAATAGTGAACTTCCTATACTGATACTTTCCGCTAAAGAGAGCGTTACCAATAAAGTTTTGTGTCTTGAGTATGGTGCGGATGACTATATCACCAAACCTTTCCAGAATATAGAGCTTATTGCCAGGATTAAAGCTATATTGAGGCGTTGTGCATGCAATCTTGGTACTGATGAAGAGAATACCAACATCCTGTGTTATAAAAATTTTATCATAGATATAGAAAATATGATCGTCAAAAGGGATGATGAGGTAATTAATTTTACACCAAAAGAGTTTGAAATATTCCTTTATCTGGTGAAAAATAAAGGGAAAATTGTATCAAGAGACAAAATGATCAAAGAGTTATGGGGGAAAGATAATCTATATAAATGGTCAAGAAGTATAGATGTTCATATTCAACATATAAGGCAGAAGATCGAGAAAAGCAGTAAGGGGCATCTATACCTTAAAACTGTTTCTGGAGTGGGATACAAGCTGGAAGAATGACGCTGATAAAGAAGTTTGTCATATACCTTTCGATTGTAACAATTCTTATCATCTCACCACTGATAATGATAATATGGCATTACCAGAAGGAACTACTGTTAAATCAGGCGAAGATTCAGGCGGAAACACTTTTTAAAATGATCGTAATAACAAGACAATGGGTGGCTGAAAATAGGGGAAGGGTTGAGCCTGTACCTGCCGTTGCCACCAAAGAGATTTCAGAATATGCCAAGAAGATGGCTAATTTTAAATTCCACATTACGAGTGATATTCTGGTAAACCCTGAAAATGCTCCGGATGAATTTGAAAAGAAAGCTTTAAAATATTTTAAGGAAGGGGAAAAAGAATTCTCTGAGATTATCGAATATCCAAATGCTGGTACGGTCTTCAGGTATATGGCTCCGCTTCATATTAATGAGTCTTGTATGAGCTGCCATTACTATCAGGGGTATAAGATAGGGGATATTAGGGGTGGGATTTCTGTATTTATACCTATAAATTCGTTGAAAGATACAATTTTGCTTAATAACAAAATGTTTTATATGTTTGGATTTATAACGTTTACCAGTATCATATTAACTGTGACCATACTAGTGAATAACCTTGTTTTGAGACATATAAAGACCCTTGCGGATGCCTCAAACGAAGTGATTAAAAACAATTACAATGTGAAGACAGAAATAAAAACTGGTGATGAGATAGAATCTCTATCTATGGCATTTGATAAGATGGTGAATACAATTGCAAGAAATGAGGATCTGTTGAAGGCGAAATTAAAAGAGGCCATCAGCAACTATGTGGCCACTTATGAAGAGTTAAAAAATAAAAACGAAAAGCTTCTCTCACTGAATAAAATGAAAACAGATATTATAGATACAATGGCCCACGACTTTAGAACGCCGATGACGAAGATCCTATCCTATTCAGAAATGCTAAAGGATCCAAAATTTATGTCTGACCCTTTGGTGATTGAAAGAGCTATATCTGTAATCTATAATAATATCAATATAATGAAAAATTCTCTGGATCAAATTCTTATTTTATCAAAGCTTGAGTATTCGGATATAGCTCTGGAATTTGAAGAGATATCTTTAAGAGATTTTGTAATATATATAGTAAGTTTATTTGATAAAGAGATTGATGATAAAAGGCTTAATTTGACGATCGATATCGATGATAATTTGACAGTAAAAGCTGACAGGAATATACTTAATAGTCTTATAAAAAATTTAATTTCTAATGCAATAAAATATAGTAAAATAGATGGTGAAATTATCATCTCTGCCAGAAGTAACACTGAAGAGGTAATATTCGAAGTATACGACTCAGGTATTGGAATAAAATCTGATGAGCTGGATAAAATATTCAATAGATTTTTTAGGGGTAGTAACGTTAAAAACAGTTTTCAGGGGACAGGGCTGGGGATGTCGATAATCTATCAAGCCACCAGAAGACTTGGGTGGGATATTCGGGTGGAAAGTGAAGAAGGGGTATATACGAAAGTCACACTCTTTATCCCAATCGATTAGTATAGTGGGAAATATTTAATTATGCAGTTTTTCTATCATATCTTTATCTACTGTAATACGGGGTTGCAATGCTAATGTTTTAAGAAGTATCGAAACTCTGCCTTTAGAATCAAGTTCCTCCTGAAAAATACCTACGAAATCTTTAAAAGGTCCATCTTTGATCAGTATGGTGTCCCCTTTCTTAAACTCTTCACTTTTGGTATCTATAAAACCATCCACCATCCTCAATTTTATTGTATCTATTATTTCGATGGGAACTATAGTAGGATTACTGCCCCCCACCAATCTCCTTATCCCCTGGGTGTAACTTATTATTCTTAGATGTACGTTTAAATCAGCCTTTACAAATAGATAACATGGAAATAAAGGATCAATGACTTCCTTCTTTTTGTTTCTGACTGTTTTAGTTTTTTTTATTTTCGGATTCAGCACTTCAAGTCCAGCTTCCGTCAACAATTGTTCTAAGTAGTCTTCTTTCTTGACTTTTGTATAAATAAGATACCAATTCAAAAAACTCTCCAGGTAATTGCTTAATAATTAAATATCTGTGCGTCAGCCGGGTGTTTTACTTTAAAAACGTCTAAATTTATATCTTTATTTATCTCAACATTATTAAATTCTATTTCAGAAATGTTTCCATTTATATCTTCGCTGTGGATACCTTTTATGTTATTCTTGCTATCCACAATCAACATTATATATTTCAATCCTATATCCTGCTTCGGTTTTAGCTGTATCTGGCTTTTCCCATTTACGACGATATCAAAATTACTTTCGATCTCTTTAAAATTAAATAAAACAGTAAGTATGATATTTGCCTCACGGGAAGAGTTTTTATTTTGTACAATTACCTGGTTTGTGGAGCTATCATAGTATTCCATCCCTTTTTTATCAAAGAGGTAATATTGTTTATAGGGATAATTGTAATCCCAGAGAGCCTTTTCACCGGCTATCAGGTATAATTTTCCTTTGTATGTTTCCTCATTGAAGTTTTTGATTTTGGTGGTTTGGATAAAATCTGCTGTGATTCTGCGAATATTTTTAAGACGTTCCACAACGGGCTTATTGACGGTTGTTGACTTGGTTATGTTTTTTTTTGCTCCAAAGGATATATTAAAAATAAATAAGAGTATCATAATAATTAAAAGAAACTTTTTCAATTCTTACCTCCAAAATAGGTTGATTTTTTTATAAAACAATATAGTATAAAAGTAAAGGTGAAAATTATGAATCTGCTGTTTGTGGAAGACGAAGAGATATTCTATCCTTTGATGGAGATGCTATCCAAAAAGTTTTCTTTTGGATTGTTTATAGCCGGCAGTGTGGCGATGGCTAAAAAAACGATTGAAATGGAACAATTGGATCTGGCAATAATAGATTACGAACTGCCAGATGGGAAAGGGGATGAGGTAAATATCTACATAAAAGAAAAATTTCCACACATAAAAACAGCAATCTCCTCCGGTCACGGAGAGGCATTGAGACACTCGGTGGGGTATGATTATTCCATGGATAAGTCTGATTTTATGAATTTTATTAAGGAGATACTCAAAACAGCAAATGAGTGAGGCAAAAAAAGTAAACTGTTTTGATTGTCAATATCTTGTAATAACCTGGGATAAAAATTTTCCGTATGCCTGTAAAAGATTGGGTTTCAAAAGTAAACTTCTACCTTCTTTAGAGGTCAAAAAAGATTCAAAGATAGAATGTCTATTCTTTGAGAAAAAGGTGAAGAATGGTTGATAATGTTCTGGATTATTTTTATCAGATATCACGTATTCCCAGATGCTCCAAAAATGAAGATAAAATAATTAAATTTATTCAGGATTGGGCTATATCGTCGGCATATAGATATAAAACAGATGATCTGGGTAATACCCTTGTGGTTTCAGGTGATAAAGTTAGAATAATTCTTCAATCCCACGTTGATATGGTTTGCGAGAAAAGGGATGATTGGTTACACGATTTCAAAATAGACCCTATTCCTATAAAAAGTGATGGATTGTTTATCTATTCAGATGGGACAAGCCTGGGGGCTGATAATGGCATCGGTATGGCTCTTTCTATGTATATGATGGATTATTTTAGATCACAAAGGGATGATATAGCATTACTTTTTACCGTTGATGAGGAGACAGGTTTAAATGGAGCAAAGGGTGTTGACCCTTCTTTTCTGGATGCGGAGTATCTTATAAATTTAGACTCTGAAGCTGATGATACCGTCATTGTGGGTTGTGCTGGTGGTACGGATATGATCATTACAAGGGATCTGTGTAAAAAAACTGATTCATTTGTGGGAAGAGCCATAAAAATATCTGTGTCAGGTTTTTCTGGAGGTCATTCAGGTGTAGATATAGATAAAGGTTTTGGAAATGCTATAAAGGTATTGCTTGAACTGTTGTGTGAACTCAAAATATTTGATATTTCTAATATACGAGGGGGTACAGCCCATAATGCAATACCTCGTTTTGCTGAGGCTGTAGTTTGTACAGATTTAGATATTGATACAATTAGAGGGCATTTTTATGATTTAACTTCAAAATATAACAAAGATAACCCATTTGTTGAAATAACCATTTATAAAGATAAGATCCATTCTATCTACGATATGAGGGAAATTATCCCGTCTATTAAGCGACTAAATCATGGTGTGGTCACAAAACTGGATGACCAATTCTGGAATGGAGTGGAATCTTCATCAAACCTGGCTAAAATAGAGGTGATTGAAGGTGCGGATAAGATAAAAGTGGTGGAAAGTCTCAGAAGCTCCTCAGAGATAGCTATGAATAATTTAAAAAAGCTGTTGGAAAAGGAGCTTAATGGTTTTAATTTTTATTACTGCTGTGATTATCCTGGTTGGAAACCGGATAGAGACTCTTTATTATTGAAAGAAACTGTTGACATTTACGAAAAGCTTTTCAGTATCCCCCCGAAGGTGGAGGTGATCCATGCAGGGCTCGAATGTGGTATTTTAAAGGGGAAGAATGAGAAGTTAGATATTATCTCTATTGGTCCAAATATATATTCCCCCCATAGCCCCGATGAGAGGCTTCAAATTAAATCTGTAGATAAAATTGTAAAATTTTTAAATAGATTGTTGACAGATTTATAGAATAACTGATGGTTATTGTATGCACAATGAATTGATTTTAATGATACTAATATTTTTAGGTTCATCAGTGGTTATTACCTACTTGCTTACAAAGCTTAAGATTCATCCAATTATCGGTTTTATCGTCACTGGAGCATTTATTGGACCTAATGGTTTTAAGATTGTAAGTGATTCCTCCACTGTGGAAACGATCTCAGAAATAGGTGTAATTTTACTTCTTTTCACTCTTGGTCTTGAATTTTCCATAGAAAAATTGATGAGGCTGAAAAAATATGTGTTTGTGGGGGGGCTTTATCAGGTAACCGGGACGTTTGTTCTTTTTTGCCTGTTGGGTTATTTTTTCTTTAATTCATTAAAAATATCTGTGATCCTTGGTATTTTGACAGCTTTAAGTAGCACTGCAATTGTACTTAAACTTATTTCAGAAAAAGGGTTAATCGATTCACCTATTGGGAAGATGGGTATAGGGATTCTACTTTTTCAGGATATCATGGTGGTGCCGATAATGATCATTGTGCCTCTATTCGCGTCGGAAGAGATAGTTTTTGTGGATATACTATTGAAGGTGTTGAAGTCTTTTTTAATAGGGGGCGTCGTTTTTTTTGTTTCAAAATATGTGACTAATTTTATTCTATCAAAAGTTGTAAAACTGAGGGTGAGGGAAATATTTATTCTGACTATTATTGTGATAAGCCTTGGAATGGCGTATATCACTGGTAGTCTTGGTATTTCTATGTCTATGGGGGCATTTCTTGCGGGTGTTGTTCTGGCGGATTCTATATATACTCATCAGATAATAGCAGATATTCAGCCTTTTAAGGATAGTTTTCTGGCGGTGTTTTTTATATCTATAGGGCTTCTGACGGATCCATTTTTCATTATTAAAAACTTTCCAGGTATACTGATTTTTGTTATTTCTTTGATTATTATCAAGGGGTTGATAATATTTTTCGTTTCAAACGGGATATTAAAGTCACCTAAGGTATCTTTTAGGCTTGCTATTTCATTATTTCAAATTGGAGAATTCTCTTTTGTGGTGGCGGCTTTATCCTACAGCTTGAAAATAATAGATGAACATTTTTATCAGCTTTTCCTTGCTGGTTCGGTTTTTTCTATGATTTTAACCCCTTTTGGATTCAAATATGGGTATAAAATTTACGATAAAATCTTTGGGAAATCCAGAGGTATCAATATTAAAGAGTATGATACAGATGAGTTAAAAGATCATGTAATAATAATCGGTTATGGTTTAAATGGAAGAAATTTAAGCCACGTTTTGAAAGAGACAGATATAAGATATATTATTTGTGAGATGAATATAAATACAGTAAGGGAGATGTCCAAAAAAGGGGAGCCTATCATATTTGGTGATGCCACTAAAGAGGAGATCTTACATGTATTAGGTGTCGAATTAGCAAGAGTGGTGGTTATTGCCATATCTGATCCTGAAGCCACAAAGAGGATAGTAAAACTTACAAAAAATATAAGGGAAGATATCTGTGTGTTGGTTAGAACAAGGTATGTGGCTGAAGTGGAAATGTTTAGAAGATTGGGGGCTGATGAGATAATTCCTGAGGAGTTTGAAACATCCATAGAAATTTTTTCTCGTGTATTGATGAAGTATAATGTACCAGTGAATATTATTCATCTAATGGTAAATAAAATTAGAGAAAATAACTACGAATCTCTTCGGACTGTTGATATCCTGCCAAAAAAGATTTATTCAAAGGAATCGGAAGATATCTTAATAAATGTTATTACTTATAAAATACTTCCTGAAAGTGAACTTGTGTCAAAGTCCCTCAAAGATATCGATTTACGGAAAAACACTGGAGCAAGCGTCATTGCTATCAAGCGGGGTGAGACTGTTATTCAGAGCCCCACAGCCGAAGAGAAACTTCAATCGGGGGATGTTATATATATAACAGGCACAAAGGAAGTGGTGGATAAAGCGGTGGAGTATTTAAATGAGATAAACATAGAATATATCAATGGATCAGCAACATAATTTTGTAAATAAAAAACTCTTGAAAAAAATAGATGTTTGATTTATTATTCGATGTTAAATAAAAATGAACTCTGGAGGTCATATGAAAAGAATTCTGTTTGGTATGCTTATTGCTCTAATGTTTGTTGCACCATCTTTTGGTAAGGTTGTACAAATTGGTATTACACAGATTGTGGAACATCCTGCGCTTGATGCATGTAGAAAAGGGATTATCGATAAGCTGAAAGAGCTTGGTTATGAAGAAGGGAAAAATGTAAAATATGATATCCAGATTGCTCAGGGTAATATAGCCACAGCCAATCAGATTGCTAAAAAATTTGTTGGTGATAAAAAGGATTTAATAGTTGCGATTGCTACACCTTCAGCACAGGCGGTGGCAAATCTAACAAAAAATATTCCCATCGTGATTTCCGCCATTACAGATCCTGTTGGGGCCAAACTTGTAAAATCTCTTGAAAAACCTAGTGGAAATATAACCGGAACCACCGATATGAGCCCTGTAAAAGAACAGATTGCTCTTTTTGATAAGCTTAATATCTCTGTAAAAAGGATCGGGGTAATCTATAACTCTGGAGAAGCAAATAGCAGAACACTTGTAAATATATTAAAAGCTGTGGCAAAGCAGAGGGGGATTATGGTGGTGGAAGCTACCGTAACAAATAGCAGTGGTGTTCTAATGGCTGCAAAATCCCTGGTGGGTAAAGTTGATGGAATATATATACCCACAGACAATACAGTAGTATCCGCTCTTGAATCTGTATTACAGGTATCTTTCGATAACAAGATTCCTGTAATAACAGGTGATACAGATTCAGTAGTGAGGGGTGCTCTGGCTTCCCTTGGTATGGATTACTACAAACTTGGTCTACAAACAGGGGTAATTGTTTCAAGAATATTAAAAGGTGAAAAGCCAGCAAACATACCTGTAGAAACATTGAAAGATTTAGATCTTTTTATAAATGAGTCAACTGCTCAAAAATTGGGAATTAAAATCGATCCAGAGCTATTGAAATCTGCCAAAAAAGTTATTAAATAGTTTCTTCAGGTTGCAGTGGTCTATCCTTTGCTGCAACCTGTTTGAATCATATCAAATAATAATATTTCGGGAGTTTGGATGAGTTTTTATGCTTTTTTAGGTGCCATAGAGCAGGGGCTTGTTTACGGAATTATGGCACTTGGGGTTTATATAACTTTTAGAATTCTGGATTTTCCTGATCTTTCCGTTGATGGTACTTTTCCTCTTGGTGCATCAGTAGCAGCGGTACTTATTGTACACGATATTAATCCTTATCTTTCCACAATAATTGCCTTTTTTGCAGGAGTGGTGGCCGGGGTGATCACCGGAATTCTTAACACTAAACTTAAGATCCTAAATCTTTTATCTGGTATTTTGGTAATGAT
Organism: Calditerrivibrio sp.; assembly: GCF_049968475.1. Taxonomy (NCBI): domain Bacteria; kingdom Pseudomonadati; phylum Deferribacterota; class Deferribacteres; order Deferribacterales; family Calditerrivibrionaceae; genus Calditerrivibrio; species Calditerrivibrio sp. Next base: position 296,313 of record NZ_JBMFQS010000001.1, read on the forward strand.
AGCACTTTATTCTGTAAATATTAGAATTATGGGGCAGCCTAATACCTCATTATTGGGCTACGATACTATATTTACCCCCATAGAAGCATTTTTTGGTGCTGAAAGATATATGATGTCACCGGTGGTTTTTTTAGTTGTAGTAATCTTTCTGGTGATAGCCATGACCTGGTTTTTCCACACCGATATCGGTTTGGGTATGAGGGGGACAGGTGATAATCCAAAGATGGTGAGGGCACAGGGTATCAATCATAATTTTATGGTACTTTTGGGGCTTGCTTTTTCCAATGGTCTTGTGGCTTTATCTGGAGCATTGGTTGCCCAGAGCCAGGGTTCAGCAGATGTTAATATGGGGATAGGTACAATTGTGGCTGGTCTTGCCTCCGTTATACTTGGGGAGGCATTCTTAGATGCAAGAACTGTTTTCCGGGGTGTTTTGGCTGTGGTATTGGGTTCGGTTGTTTATAGGTTTGCAATTGCTGTTGCCCTTTCTTTTAGAGTGGGTAGTTTTCAGCTTAATCCCTCGGATTTAAACCTTATTACAGCAATTATCGTTACATCAGCACTGGTGTCACCTGGAATAAAAAAAGTTTTTAAGAGTAGATTATGATCGAGTTGAAAAATGTAACCAAGATATTCAATCGTGGAACCATTAACGAAAATGTCGCTATCAAAGGCTTATCTCTGAAGATAGATCAATATGACTTTATAACAGTAATAGGAAGTAACGGGGCAGGTAAGTCAACTTTACTAAACCTTATATCCGGAAACCTTACACCAGAGTATGGAGAGATATTTATAAATGATAAGAATGTCACAAATCTACCAGTCTACGTCAGGGCAAGTTTTATAGGGCAGGTATTTCAGGATCCATTAAGTGGTACCGCAGCATCCCTTACCATTGAAGAAAACCTTGCAATAGCATTGAAAAGAGGTAAGAAAAGGGGATTAGGGCTTGGTGTAAAACGAACTGATAGGGAGTTTTTTAAAGAGCAACTTTCGAAATTGGGTTTGGGTCTCGAGAACAGACTTAAGGATCGGGTGGGGCTTCTTTCCGGTGGGCAGAGACAGGCGGTGACACTTCTTATGGCTACATTGGTAAAACCTGAAATATTACTACTGGATGAACATACCGCAGCCCTCGATCCAAAAACAGCGGCTAAAATAATAGAGCTTACAGAGTATTTTGTGGATGAATACAAGCTTACCGTTCTTATGGTTACACACAATATGAGGCAGGCTTTGAGTCTGGGAAACCGAACTATTATGATGCACGAGGGGGAGATAATCCTTGATGTAAGGTCTCCAGAAAGGGATACTTTACAGGTTAAGGATCTGCTTGAGATGTTTGCACGGGTGAGAGGGGAAGAACTTGTGGATGATAAGCTCCTTTTAGCTTAAATCTATTATGAAATTTAAAAAGTTGATTATCCAGGGGTTTAAGTCTTTTGTAGATAAAACAGTCATAGATTTTCCTGATGGTATTACATGTATCGTCGGTCCAAACGGCAGTGGCAAAAGCAATATACTGGATGCCATCAGATGGATACTGGGTGAACAGAATCCAAAAGAGCTGCGGGGATCAGATATGGATGACATCATATTTGCAGGCTCAGAGAAAAGAAGTCAATCCAATGTGGCATCTGTCACACTTGTTATTTCCGATATAAGTGAAGAATTGGCCGGGAAATGGGGGTCTTTCAGCGAAATTGAAATTACCAGAAAGTATTACAGAGATGGTGAAAGGGAGTATTTCATCAATAACAAAAGGTGTAAACTCAAGGATATCAGGGAGATTTTTTTTGATACAGGTCTTGGGGCAAGAAGTATATCTATTATCGAACAGGGGAAAGTGGAGAAAATCATATCTGCATCCCCAGAAGAGATAAGGGTCTTTTTTGACGAAGCAGCAGGTATAACAAGGTTTAAAGAAAAAAAGAAGGATGCTGAAAAACGGTTGGAGCAGGCGAAAGAGAATCTAAACAGGGTTAAAGATATCATATCTGAGGTAAAAGAAAAGTATGATGCGTTGTACCTCCAGGTGGAGAAATTAAAAAATTACAGAGAATTAAAGATCCGAAAAGATCTGCTGGATAAGACGATATATGCTTACAATTATCATTCATCTATTATTCAATATCAAGAACTTTTAAAGAAGAATGATGAGATACAGATCAAACTATCTTCATCGATTTATGAATATGAAAATTTGAAAAAGCAGGAACAGAATCTAAAAGATGAGATTTCAAAACTTGAAACTGAATTGAGGGATAAAAACAATGGAGTTCTTTCTATTACAGAGGAGATTGGGGGGATTACTTCGGAGGTTTCTGTTTTGCAGAATAATATAACCACCGCAGAAAATGCAAAGCAACATATGAATGAAGAGATCAATTCCATAACAAATAGATTAAGAGATCTTTCTTTGATGAGGGAATCCATAGTAAAATTTCAGGATGAGATAAAATCGGTAGTAGAAACAAAGAGAGCAGAGATAGCAGAGCTTGAAAATACGATAGAGGAGCTTGTAAATCAGAGGAACGAATATAAAGAGGAGATAGATGTCAATCGTAGTAGATTTCTGGATATTACGGAAAAGATATCTAAAATTCGTAGCAATATAATAAAGCATGAGTCTGAGATGAATAGGCTTAATAAAGATATTTCAAGACTGGAGAATGAAAAGAGCAATATTTTAGGGGAGATTAGCAAAATAGAGTCTCTCATTGCTGATTTGAAAATAAAAAAAGATATCTTTTTTAATGAGCAAATGATTATTCAGGATAGTTACACAAGGGAGAAAGAGATTATCAATAAGATAGATGAGGATCTGAAGAGTTTATCGGATAAGCTTTCTGCTCTAAAAGTCACAAAATCTACCAGGGAGCAGCAGTTGAAATTAATTGAGGCAGAGGTGAAGAAGCAGTCTTATGGTGACGAATTGTCCAGATATTTTGATGAAAATGAACTTTCACTTCTACTGGATTATGAAATAGATGACAATATAAAAAAATTTTTTGGTGATGTGGTGGTTTTTAAAACTTCAAACAGAAAGGATGTCCTGGATAAACTGAAAGGTATAAAAACAGATTTGAAGTTTGTTTTCGAAGAGGAGCTGGATTATTTAAATGGTAGAGTATCTACCTTTGAGTTTGAACGAATAGACGAGAATATACTTAGGATTAATGGAATCTATTATAAATCAGGTTCACTGGACAAGGCGGAGTATATAATCGGTATGAAAAAAGAGATTGTGGGTATTAAGGATGATATTAAAGAGATTTCTAATAACATTGCAAAATTTGATAGCGAATTGAATGAAATAAAGAAAATTAAAAATGAAAAGATTGAGTATATTAAAAATATTGAAAATCAGCTGAAAGAACTGGATAAATCGATGTCTAATATCGATATTCATATAAAAAACAACAATGGTATAAGAGATAATCTAATCAAAAGAGAGATTACCATCAAAAAAGAGATAAATTTCTGCACAGAAGAGCTTAAAAAGATCGAAGAGGGTAGATTCAGGGATGCTCAGCAACTGGAAGAACTTTCTAAATTACAGAAAGAGTTAGAAGAGGAGTATGATGGTATAAAAAGTAGAATTGATTACTATGATGATAAAATAGAGGAATCAAAAGAACAACTTTCCGACCTGAAAGTGGAATACTCGACTCAACTTGAAAAGCTCAATTCATCAAGGAAGGAACAGGTACATATAGACAAAGAGATCACTTCCGCAACGACTAAGATGCATCATCTAAAAGATAGGTTGACCAAATTGATGACTGTTGACATAAATAATTGGATGAATCTGCTGAAGATAAATCGGGAAAAGTTAAATGAGTTGGAGAAAAATAGATTGATGATGATAGATGAAAAGAGATTGTTGGAACAGAATATTTTGGATAAAAATGAACAGTTAAAATCAATAAGTTCAGAGCTCGAAGATAAAATGAAGCATGTCAAAAAAATCGAGCAGGAGTTCCAGAACATCAAGATAAGAATTGCGCAGATAAAAACAGGTATTGAAAACCTTGAAAATAGATATTTAGAAAAATTTAACCTTCCCATAAGGGATGAATACACAGAATTTTTTAAGGAGACAATAAATCTCAATGAACTGAAAAATGAGCTATTAGCCATTGAAAATCGTATAGAAGAGATTGGTCCATTAAATATGGCAGCTGAACAGGAGTATCTGGAAATCGAAGAGAGATTTAGGTTTTTATCGGGGCAGAAGGAGGATATAGAAAATGCTATAGAAGGGATCAATGGGATTATAGACGAGATTGATGCAAAAACTATTGAATCATTTAGAGAAACTTTTCTGGATGTGAGAAAGTATTTTAAAGAGATATTTAAAATACTTTTTGGTGATGGCAAGGCTGAGATATCACTTGCTAATGAGTCTGACATACTGAATACCGGGGTGGAGATTTTTGTTCAACCACCAGGGAAAAGACTTCAAAATATGACGTTACTTTCTGGTGGTGAGAAGGCCATGACGGCTTGCGTTTTATTATTTGCAATGTTCCTTTATAAACCATCTCCCTTCTGTTTTCTTGATGAAATTGATGCACCTCTTGATGATGCAAATATAGGAAGATTTACTAAAATTGTGCAGGAACTGTCCAGTAAAGCACAATTTGTAATTATCACTCATAATCAGAAAACAATGGAGGTGGCAGATTATCTCTATGGTGTAACAATGCAGGAGCCAGGGGTTTCTAAAATAGTCTCAGTTAAGATGGGTAAATAAAGTTTGTTTTAATTTTGAATAAAAAAGCGGGGGTATACCCCCGCTTTTTTATATTGAATCGATTATTGCATTGAGGGTGGCACTTGGCCTCATTGCTATGGAAGCTTTTTCGTCATCTGGTCTATAATATCCTCCAATATCCTGAGGTTTACCCTGGGCGCCAATAAGTTCATCATTTATCTTCTGCTCATTTTCGCTTAACTGTTTATAGATCTTTTCAAATTTTGCTTTAAGTTCAGCATCTTTTGTTTGATTGGCAAGAGCTTCTGCCCAATATAGCGCAAGGTAGAAATGGCTTCCTCTGTTGTCTATTTCCCCTACTTTTCTTGCTGGAGACTTTTTATTGTCGAGGAATTTTTCTACTGCTTTATCAAGTGTTTCAGAAAGAACTCTTGCTTTATTGTCGTTGTATACATTAGCAATATGTTCAAGGGATGCACAAAGGGCTGTGAATTCACCAAGAGAGTCCCATCTGAGGTAACCTTCTGCTAAAAACTGCTGTACGTGCTTTGGAGCAGAGCCACCGGCACCAGTTTCGAATAAGCCACCACCATTTATCAATGGCACTATTGAAAGCATTTTGGCACTTGTACCAAGCTCAATAATCGGGAAGAGGTCTGTCAGGTAATCTCTTAAAACATTTCCGGTGACAGAGATTGTATCAAGTCCAGCCCTGAATCTTTTAAGGGTAAATCTCATTGCCTCCTGTGGAGCTAATATGTGAAACTCAAGACCTGTGGTGTTATGTTCTTTTAAATATTTTTCCACCTTAGCAATGATTTGTGCATCATGCGCTCTATTTTTGTCAAGCCAGAAAACTGCAGGTGTATTGGATAAACGTGCTCTTGTCACTGCAAGTTTGACCCAATCTTTGATGGCAATATCTTTGGTTTGACAGCTTCTAAATATATCACCTTTTTGAACTTTTTGTTCCATTATCACCTGGTTTGTGTTGTTGTCAACTATTCTAATCACACCATCATCTTCAGCTATGAAGGTTTTATCGTGTGAACCATACTCTTCAGCCTGCATAGCCATTAAACCAACGTTTGGTACAGAGCCGATTGTGGCTGGGTCAAATGCCCCATTCTTCTTGCAATCTTCAATTATCTCTTTGTACATTGTGGCATAACTTCTATCAGGTATCATCGCTTTTGTATCCTGAAGTTTGCCCTGCCTGTTCCACATCTTACCACCATCTCTAACTACAACAGGCATAGATGCATCTACTATAATATCATTTGGTTGATGCAGGTTTGTAATCCCTTTATCAGAGTCCACCATAGCAAGATCAGGTCTTTTTTCATATACAGCCATTATATCTGCTTCTATCTCTTTTCTTTTTTCTTCTGGCAGAGTTTCTATCTTTTTATAAAGATCCCCAAGTCCGTTATTTGGGTTGACTTTCAGTTGTTTAAATGTTTCTGCATGTTTGTTGAAAACATCTTCAAAAAATACTGATACTGCATGACCAAACATTACAGGGTCAGAAACCTTCATCATTGTAGCTTTGAGGTGTAGGGAAAGCAAAAGGCCAGATTTTTTGGCATCTTCAATATGTTCCTTATAGAATTTCCTTAATTCAGCAACATTCATAACGGAGGAGTCAAGTACTTCACCATCTGTCAATGGGAGATTTTCTTTCAATACTTTGATATTTCCATTTTTATCTACAAATTCATATCTTACTGAGGTCGCTTTTTCGATGGTGACAGATTTTTCTGAACCGTAAAAATCGCCTTGAGTCATGTGTGCAACATGAGCCTTGGTATTTGGATCCCATGCAGCCATTTTGTGAGGATTCTTTTTAGAGTAATTTTTTACTGAGATAGGAGCTCTTCTATCGGAGTTACCCTGTCTTAAAACAGGGTTTACTGCACTACCCAAGACTTTTGCATATCTTGCATGGATTGCTTTTTCTTCAGGTGTCTGAGGATCTTCAGGGTAATCAGGTACAGCAAAACCTTTTTCCTGTAGCTCTTTGATGGCAGCTTTCAATTGAGGAATTGATGCGCTTATGTTTGGAAGTTTGATGATGTTTGCCTCTGGTTTCCATACAAGTTCACCCAATTCTGCCAGATAATCGGGGATTTTTTGCTCAGGCTTAAGAAAATCTGGGAAGTTAGCTAATATTCTTCCGGAAAGGGAGATATCCTTCTCTTCCACCTCGATTCCTGTTCCTTTAAAGAATGCTTTGACTATAGGTAGAAAAGAATAGGTAGCTAATGCTGGTGCTTCATCAATTTTTGTCCAGATAATTTTTTTTGCTGACATAGCTGTTTCTCCTTATATATTATTATTGAAATCTTTGTATACAGTATACAATGTATAGATTGGTTTGGTTCATTTGTCAAGATAATTGTAGCCTTGAATAAAAATCTTTTTACCATAATAAAACTATGTTTATATAATATAATTCTTTTTTATTTATGGATTTTAGATCTAAGATATCACAGGATTTTATGTAACCTAATGGTAAATATGATAGTTATAGTCAATATTAGTTATAGATTATAATTATAGATTTATATATAAATTCTTGAAAAATATGTACAGATTAATTTTGTATATGGAGTTTTCAAATTATCTTCAAAGGTATGTGTTGAAATGAAATAATTTTATTATTTTAATAGCAGTATTGAATTATGTTGTAACTATCTGTCGATGAATATTGTTTTTGTTAGGTTTATTTTTTTGTTTGAATATTTTATGTGATGATGTTGGAATTTATAAACGGTATTATAAAATTTTTTGTTATTTTAGATGTCAATTGTTCTTGACAATTGACATGGAAATGTGGTATTGTATACTGTATACATAAGTATATACCATTTAGATGGTTGACAATATAATAAGGAGGATTATATGGCTTTTAAAAGACCAAAAATTGCGTTGATAGGTGGTGGACAAATCGGTGGAGTTCTTGCTCAGCTTTGTGCATTAAGAGAACTCGGTGATGTTGTAATGTTTGATATAGTTCAGGATATGCCACAAGGTAAAACTCTTGATATTGCTGAAGCTGCAAGAATCGATGGCTTTGATGTGAAGCTCAGTGGTACAAATACTTATGAAGGTATAGCAGGGGCTGATATCTGTATTGTAACAGCTGGTCTTCCTAGAAAACCTGGTATGAGTAGGGATGATCTGCTTACAACTAATGCTAATATTATAAAACAAGTTGCAGAAGGTATTAAAAAATATGCACCAGATTCTTTTGTTATCGTAATTTCAAATCCGCTTGATGCTATGGTTACATTGATGAAAGAGGTTACAGGTTTTCCTGCAAATAGAGTTTTTGGTCAGGCAGGTATACTTGATTCATCAAGATTTGCTACATTTATAGCATGGGAGCTTGGGGTATCTGTAAAAGATGTTAATGCGCTTGTTCTTGGCGGACATGGTGATACTATGGTACCGCTTGTAAGATATGCCAACGTTAATGGTTGCCCTGTTATGGAGCTTCTTGAGCAGAAATACGGTACTGAAAAAGCAAAAGAGGTTATGGAAGAAATGGTTAAAAGAACTAGAAATGCTGGTGGGGAAGTTGTGGCTCTTCTTAAAACCGGTTCTGCTTTCTATTCTCCAGCATCAGCAGCTATCCAGATGGCTGAGGCGATCATCAAAGATGAAAAGAGAGTGCTTCCAGTATGCGCACTTCTAAACGGTGAATATGGCGTTAAAAATCTTTACGTTGGCGTACCTGTAGTTTTGGGTGCCAACGGTGTAGAGAAGATCATTGAACTTAAGCTAAATGAAGAAGAGCAGAAGATGATGGATGTTTCTGTAAATGCAGTAAAAGGCCTTGTGGATGATATGAAAAGACTTGGCTTTTTGAGCTAAATAGAATCAATAATACTATAAGGAGGGTTTAACCCTCCTAAATTTTTTAAAATTATATTGAAATTTTCGAAAAATTAGTATATGTTGAGTTTCCAATAAATTCGAAAAAGGAGTTTTTTAATGGCTAAAGCTGAAAAGATAGAAATTATTGAGAAATGGTGTAAGGGCTGCGAGATTTGTGTGGAGTTTTGCCCCACCGGTGCTATTGAAATGAGAGATTTCAAGGTGGCTATAAAAGACCTTGAAAAGTGTACTGCATGTATGCAATGTGAACTTAGATGTCCAGATTTTGCAATCATAGTTTACAAGAAAGAAAAAGAATAATTCAGGAGGCAATAAGTGGCTAAAAAAGTAGAATTTATGATGGGTAACCATGCATTAGCAGAAGGTGCCCTTTATGCTGGATGCCGTTTTTTTGGCGGTTATCCGATTACACCATCTTCTGAAGTTGCTGAAAGGATGGCAGAAAGGCTTCCTCAGGTGGGTGGAAGGTTTATACAGATGGAAGATGAAATTGCTGCAATGGCTTCTGTTATTGGTGCTTCAATTGGTGGTGTTAAGGCATTGACAGCAACAAGTGGTCCTGGTTT
>NZ_JBMFQS010000001.1:305645-313826 GCF_049968475.1 Calditerrivibrio sp.
ACATGGAGATCATCCGGTGATAGCCGTAACTCCCGCATCAGTTCAGGAACAGTTTGAAGAGACAGTAAGAGCTTTCAATTTGGCTGAAAAATATCGCTGTCCTGTAATAGTACTTACAGATGCCATTATAGGTCAGATGATGGAGCAGATTGAGATACCTGAGCCAGGAGAACTGGAAGTAATCGAAAGACCAAAACCTACCTGCAAACCAGAGGAGTATTTACCTTTTGATTTAGATAAAGACTTTGTTCCTCTTGCAGCGTTTGGTTCTGGTTATAGATACCATATAACAGGTCTTCATCATAATTCCGATGGTTTTCCGACAAATGACCCAGTACTTCATACAAAAAATACCAAGAGGCTTATCGAAAGAATCAATAAGAATTATGACGATATAGTAAAAGTTGAAGAGTTTATGATAGACGATGCTGAAGTTTTAGTTTTTGCGATTGGAGTTACTGCAAGGTCTGCTAAACATGCTGTGGTTGAGGCGAGGAATGCAGGTATTAAAGTAGGTCTTATAAGACCACTTACTATTTGGCCGTTCCCAGAAAAGCACCTCGATAAGATTTTGTCAAAAAATAAAATAAAAGGTATCGTAGTACCAGAGATGAACCTTGGGCAGATGACTCTGGAGGTTCAGAGGGTTGCCAGAGGTCGCTGTGAAGTGGAAGGGCTTTATAGCCTGATGTTGGATCCAATACTTCCAGCTGAGATCCTTGAAAAAATCAGGAGGTTTGTATAAATGTCTTACGATTACGCTAAATATTTGAGAAAAGGTAAGCTGCCACATATATGGTGCGCAGGGTGCTCTTATGGTATCGTATTAAAATCTCTCATAAGGGCTATCGACTCTTTGCAGTGGGATAAGAATGATGTGGCTATAGTTTCAGGTATAGGTTGTGCCAGCCGTTTGCCTGGATATGTAGATTTCAATACATTACATACAACACATGGTAGATCTATTGCATTTGCCACTGGACTTAAGTTGGCCAATCCTAAGTTGAACGTTCTTGCTATGGGTGGCGATGGTGATATGACAGCCATTGGTGGTAATCACTTTATCCACGCATGTAGAAGAAATCTTGATATAACAATATTTGTTTTCAACAACAACATATACGGTATGACAGGTGCACAATATTCACCCACTACACCAAAGGGTGCATGGGCCACAACATCACCATATGGTATGGCTGAAAACAACTTTAATATCACCGATCTTGCTATAGGTGCAGGAGCAACTTATGTGGCAAGAACCACAGCTTATCATGTGGCACATTGTGAAAAAACTATGAAAGAGGCATTTTTACATAAAGGAACAAGTGTTGTGGAAATAATAAATTCTTGTCCGACTGGTTTTGGTAGAAAGAATAAATTTAAAACACCTGCTTCAATGCTTATGTGGATGAAGGATAATGCTGTGAATATAGAAAAGGCAAAGAATATGTCTCCGGAGGAGCTTGCTGGTAAATTCATCATAGGTGTTCTTCACAAAGTAGAAAGACCAGAGTATCTTGAGACATATGATGCTACTGTAGGATTAAAAAAATAGGAGTATAAAATGGCAAGGATAGATATTAGACTTGGTGGTTCAGGTGGACAAGGTACAATCACTGCAGCTGCTATACTTGGGTATGCTGCTGTTTATGCAGGGAAGAAAGCAGTTCAAACTAAATCATATGGACCAGAGGCAAGGGGTGGTGCCGCAAGGGGTGAAGTGGTAATTAGCGATGAAGATATAAACTATGTTAAGGTGTTAAAGTCTGACATACTTGTGGCTCTCACTCAGGAGGCATGCGATAAATTCGTGGTGGATGCAAAAGAGGGTAGTATTGTAATAGTGGATGATTTCCTTGTTAAGAATAAGCCTCAGGGGAATTTCAAGTTGTACTCATTACCCATAATAAAAACTGCTGCAGAAGATGTGGGTAAGTCTATGGTGGCAAATATCGTAACCCTCGGGGTTGTGAATGAGCTTGCGAATCTTATAGATTATGAGAAACTTGAAAAAGGTGTTTTGAGCAAGGTTCCAAAAGGTACTGAAGAACTGAATAAAAAAGCACTTCAGGCTGGGATAGAGCTCGCAAGAAAAGCAAAGAAGTAATCATGATTTAGATTGAAACTAAAAGGCGGGGTTTCCCGCCTTTTTTAGTTTGTGGCTTCGCTTTGATATGCGATTGGGTGAATATTGTTTGATTTTAAAATTTCGTAGAGACCATTAATTTTTGTTTTTTGCCATCTCTCATACACTTTGAGAAGATTCCTTTGATCGATCAGTTTAAAGCTTTTTGATATTTCGATCATAACAGTTACAAGTTTCAAAAAATCTAAAAAAATACTGTAATATAAATTTCTTAAATCACTCAATGAGTTCATGGTGACATAAATTCTATGTAAAGTCAAAAAAGATACCTTTCCTAATTGAATAAAATAATCTATGTCCACGAGCTTTCTGTTGAGCATATCCGGGAAAAGGCCGCTATATATAAGGCATAAATCCCCGACAGCCTTAATTTTCTGAACTTTTTTGAGTAGCTCTTCGGATAGAGCCTTCATAAATGCCTCAGCAAGGGCGTCATTTCCTATGATATCTTTATAAAAGAAGTCGTTTTTTTCAATAAGTCCTTTTAGAAGGCTCATCAGGTAAAGCTTAGAATAATCTGAAAGCTCTATGTTCACATTCTTCTCCTTCTCGGAAATGATGTCGTAAAATTCTGAATTTAAATTGTTTACCACTAACATAAAGCACCTCCCTGTGGTTTGTGGCATCCATGCCATCTTAATTGATATATCGGAAAAAAAAGAAAAAACTTGAAAAGAACAATCAAGATGGTGGAAGAGATGGGTGAATGGTTAATTTTTCTTGATGTTTTATGAAAATACTGCTATTTTTAATGGTTAGTTTAGAATCTGGAGGTATTTTATGAAATATAACCCACAAGTTATAGAGTATAAGTGGCAGAAGATTTGGGAAGAGAATAAGGTTTTTAAGGTGGAAAAGGATAATAATAAGCCTAAATACTATTGTCTTGAGATGTTTCCTTATCCTTCTGGTAAAATCCACATGGGGCATGTGAGAAATTACGCTATAGGGGATGTAATATCAAGATATAAATTTATGAAGGGATTTAATGTGATTCATCCAATGGGTTGGGATGCGTTTGGTCTTCCGGCGGAAAATGCCGCCATAAAAAATAAGATCCATCCTGCCAAATGGACTTATTCCAATATTGAGAATATGAAGATGCAACTTAAAAAGATGGGGCTATCATACGATTGGGATAGAGAGATTGCCACTTGTGATCCAGAATACTACAAATGGGAGCAGATGATTTTTCTGCAGATGTATGAAAAAGGGCTTGTTTATCGTAAAAAATCCCTACAAAATTGGTGCAACGACTGCCACACAGTACTGGCAAATGAACAGGTGGAGGATGGAAGGTGCTGGAGATGTGGGGAGATAGTGGAAAAAAAAGAGATAAATAGCTGGTATTTTAAGATTACAGATTATGCTGAAGAACTGCTTGAATGGACATACAAATTACCGGGTTGGCCTGAGAAGGTTCTGGTAATGCAGCGGAACTGGATAGGGAAGTCATACGGTGCTGAGATAGATTTTAACGTGGAAGGTGAATCAACGAGGATTACTGTATTTACCACAAGGCCTGACACCCTTTTTGGTGCTACGTTTATGCTTCTGGCTCCGGAACATCCTCTTTCTAAAGAGCTTTTGAAAGGTACTGACCGAGAAAAAGATGGTTTTGAGTTTATAGATGGTATTCTAAAAGAGGATAAAATAAGCCGAATGGCTGATGATAAAGAGAAGAAAGGATTTTTCACAGGGAAGTACGCCATAAATCCACTTACGGGTTATAAAATGCCTATTTATATCGCTAACTATGTTCTTATGGATTATGGTACAGGTGCAGTTATGGCGGTACCTGCACATGACCAGAGGGACTTTGAATTTTCAAAAAAGTATAACCTTGAAATTATCATTGTTATCAAACCTTTAGATAGAGATTTAGATCCTTCAAAAATGACTGAGGCATATACAGAACCTGGAATTATGATTAATTCAGGAAAGTTTAACGGAATGAATAGTGAAGAAGCAAAGACTGCCATTACAGATTATCTTTTATCTCAGGGTATAGGAAAGAGATCTGTTAATTATAGATTAAAAGATTGGGGAATCTCAAGGCAGCGTTATTGGGGGGCTCCGATACCTATTATATACTGCGATGATTGTGGGATTGTGCCGGTACCTTATGAGGATCTGCCAGTTCGTTTACCTCTTGACGTTGAATTTACCGGGATAGGTAATCCACTGGATAGCTCCGAATCGTTTAAACGTGTGAAATGTCCAAAATGTGGTAAGCCCGCAACCAGGGAAACCGACACTATGGATACATTTGTGGAATCGTCCTGGTATTTTCTAAGGTACTGTTCTCCAAAAAATGATAAGGCCCCTTTTGATAAAGATGAGGTGAGATATTGGATGCCGGTGGATCAATATATTGGTGGAGTGGAGCATGCGATATTGCATCTTTTATATTCCAGGTTTTATACAAAAGTTTTGCGGGATTTGGGGTATGTGGATTTTGATGAACCATTTGAAAGGTTATTGACACAGGGAATGGTTTGTAAAGAAACTTATAGATGTGGGGAACATGACTGGCTTTTCCCGGAAGAAGTTGTGGATGGTAAATGCAAACATTGTGGAAAGGCTGTGGAGATAGGTCGTGTGGAGAAGATGAGTAAATCGAAAAAGAATGTCGTTGACCCTGATAACCTTATAAATGAGTATGGTGCCGATACCGCAAGACTATTTTCACTTTTTGCATCTCCACCAGAAAAAGATCTTGAGTGGAATGAACAGGGGGTGGAGGGTTCATTTAGATTTTTGGGTAGAGTTTGGAGATTGATACATAAAAATATAGCACTCTTTAGTGAAGAGTTATCCGAAAATGGTGAAGAAAGTAAGGTTTCAAAAGATATATTGTATTACATGCATTCTACTATAAAAAAGGTTACACTTGATATAGAAAAATATCAATTAAACACGGCTGTGGCGGCTATTATGGAGTATTCAAATAGGCTTTCAGATATTGAGCTTCAGATTAAGACTGATAGAGAGAGATATCTATTTAGAGAGGCTTTACGCAGCCTTATTATACTTCTTGCACCGTTTACGCCTCACATTTCGGAGGAGTTGTGGAGCATTACAAGGCACAAAGGACTTGTTTCAAGATATGGGTGGCCGACTTATGATGATAAGTATACCGTTAGGGATGATGTCACCATCGCGATTCAAATAAATGGGAAGGTGAGAGGGGAGATCGTCATTCAGAGGGGTAGCGATGAAGGGTTTGTATTATCTCTGGCTAAAAGTGATGAAAAGATCAAAAAGTATCTGGAAGGGAAACAGCTTGTAAAAGAGATTTATGTGAAAGAGAAGCTGGTGAGTTTTGTGGTAAAATAGGTAAGGGGGATTTTCCCCCTAAAGTTTAATAGGTGGGATATGTATAAAAATGCCATAATCTTTTTAGTAGTATTATTAATTGTAAGCTGTGGATATCGCATTGTTGGAATTGATACGAATATAGAATACAAATTTCTTCTGGATAGAGTTGTCAGCCTTGATAAAGAATCTGACTATTTTGCCCTACTTGATGATGAGACAAAAAGTTTTTTGAATAGTTATAATGCACTTGCTTTAGACGATAATAGCTATGATTATAAACTTAAAATTGTATTACAAAAAGTCACTACGGAATCTTCGATTATTACCAGGTCAAGTCAGACCGTTCAGACGGATTTAAAATCAAACATTTCTTTAAATGTTTTCGACAAGCATAATAAAAAAGTTTTTGAAAAAGATTATTCTTCTGTGCAGACATACAATATTACAAATAATATATCCCAGAATATAGATAATAGAAATAGCGCTTTTAGAAAGACTGTTAGAAATATTCTGCTGGATTTTTTACATGACTTCCAAAAAGATAAAAAATAGAATCCTCGTGGCGGGATCCCAGAGTTTTATCGATGACAAGCTTAGAGAGCTTGTAAAAGATGTGGATCAAGACTCTGTAAGGTACTTTTACGGGGATGAGTTGAATATCGAAGAATTTTTTGAATATACATCATCTATTCCACTTTTTTATGAACAAAATATCGCTGTATTGAAACATGCAGAAGATCTCAAAGAGAAATCAAAAAGTGAAATTTTGGAAGGTTTATCAAAGATTGAAGGGAATGTTGTGATACTCGCATTCCTTGATGAAAAACCAGGAGAGGAAAACTATAAAAAGTTTAAAGAGAGCTTCAATATAATTATCGAGCCAAAAAGATCTTTTAATGCCCAGATGATTCAGCAGTACTTTAAAGATGAAGGGCTTATCGTGGGAATTGATACGGCAAAGTATATTTTTGAGATGTGTAACAAGGATCCTATGATTTTAAAGAATGAGCTGGAAAAGATAAAAATATTTTATAATTACGAAAAACCCAGGAGTGATGAAGAGATAATTTCATTAGTAAGTTTCTCAAGATCAGAAAGTATATATCAGTTTATTAAATATTTTTTTAGCAAGGATCTTAATAAAACATTGGCTATATTTAAAGTAATTGTGGATGACGGTGAGAGTGTGGAAAGGATATTTTATGAGCTTTCAAGACATATTATAAGTCTATCCTTTTATATTATCTCACCATCATTAGTTACAGAGTATACCTATACCATCCACAATTACAAAGATTATATAAACAGGTGGAGTAAAGATGAAGTGGCGGAACTTGTGGAATTGATTGCTGAAATAGACCTTTTTCTCAAAACTGGTAGAGAGACATATTTAAGTGGTTTATATAGAATTATTTATACGTTACTTAAAAAAGATTAATTCAATATTAATAATACCCTAGATATTACATGCAGGTAACTTGCTGGTAATAAAGATAAATAAAAGTATTGACATGATTTAATTAATACTTTATGATTTATCTACCTAATATCTTGTTTTCATTATTCGTGAGGAGAAATCTAATGAAGGAGTAAGATATGTTTTTGAAAAGATATATACTTAAATTTTTACATTTTTTTAAGAAGAAAGATGAGCATGTTACTGTATTGATATTTAAGGATTCTGGATTAGGAGAGGTAAAAGCTAGGAATGTACACCATTCCACATTGAAGGCTTTTGTAATAGGTGGTCTTTCATTTTTGTTTTTTGCAATGATATCTTTTGTGGCTGCTTCGTTTTTATTTAAGGAGCGGATGACTGCTTTAAAATACTTAGCGGAAAACCAGATGCTTAAGATGAAAATATCTGAATATAATAAAAAACTATCCGAGATTGAAGCAAAAATCAATTATCTGCAAGAGTATGAACAGAAGATAAGAGGGTTGTCCAAAGAGCTCAAGATTTCTCCTAAATATCTACCACAGGGGGGGAAAGAGACTTCCCTTGATTCCCTAAGTATAGAAAAAAATCTATCTTATAAAGATGTTGAACAACGACTTAGAGATGCTGATGCTATTAAAAAACGACTGGAAGAAAAAGAAAAATCGATGGCGGATCTAATAGATACACTCAATGCGATAAAGCTGGTGGTGGATTCAACCCCTACCATTTTACCTGCAAATGGTTGGATTTCCAGTTATTTTGGAAAAAGGGTTTCCCCTTTTGGTCGCGGAGTTGTCTTTCATGAAGGGATAGATATATCGTTAAGGCCTGGTACTCCGATAAGAGCAACTGCTGCTGGTGTGGTGGTATACTCCGGGTGGCAGCAGGGGTATGGGAGACTTGTGGTAATCGACCATGGTTTTGGATACAAAACGAAATACGCCCACAATTCTGTATTGAAGGTAAAAATTGGTCAGAAAGTTAAGAGGGGTACAATAGTTGCTCTGTCTGGAAGCTCGGGGGACAGCACAGGGCCACATTGTCACTACGAAATAGTGATTGGGAATACTCCGGTGGACCCCCTCAAATTTATGAAATCTAATCGTATCGCTTCTCTTTACTCCGGCAGATGGTAGTGATTCTGTAAGCTTTTGACCATAAGTTAGTGTTATCTGAAATGATATGTTGCTTCACCACTTTGTTGTATGAAATATTACCGAATCTTTCTACTGCATGATATATCAGGTAATCATCTTTATCTTTTCCACCGTAG